>NZ_JBJTJF010000017.1:0-32768 GCF_046095365.1 Mycobacterium sp. | reverse complement strand
CGCCGCCACCGCCGCCACCGCCGCCGCCGGGTCCGGAACTGCTGCCGCCGCCTCCGCCGCCGCCGTAGCGGAGTGGCGCGGCTACCCCAGCGGCTGGTTGGCGCGAACCCCGCGGTAGATGCCGCGCCGCACGATCCACGGCATCAGGATCCGCCGGACCGGCCAGGCCGGGATCCGGAACGGGCGGCCGTTGGGGGCGAAGACCTCCACACCGTCGGACTGGATTCCGATCACCGAGCCCCACCGCCGCCGCGGCGGGCGGTAGGAGCGCAGCGGGCGTCCGGCGAGTTCGGCGAGGATGTTGTGCGCGACGACGGAATCGGCGCGGTTGCGCGCCGACGAGCGCAGCGGGTCGGTGGCCGCGACGTCGCCGACGGCGAAGACGCCGCGGTGCCCGGGTACCCGCAGCTCCGTCGTGACCGTGACGAAGCCGTCCGCGTCGAGCAGCCCGGCCGGCAGCCAGCCGGTGTTCGGACGCACCCGTCCGATGGTCCACAGCACCGCGTCGGCCTCTGACGGGGGCTGGCCGGTGCTCCAGCGCACCGGGCCTTCGGTGATCGCGTCGCACTCGAAACCGTCGGGCACGACGGCCCGATGCCCGGGATGGATTCCCACACCGAGCCGAACGAGCCTGCGCCGCAAATGTTCCCACACTTTGGGATGGTGTTCGCGCAGCGCACCGTCGTGCGGGAAATAGAGGTCGACCCTGGTTGCGGGCCAGCGCGCCGCGATGTTGGCCGCCGCGCTCACCGCGGCGGCGCCGCCGCCGATCACCGTCACCGAGCGCGCGGCGGCCAGCTGCCGGTGGGCCGCGCCGATGTCCGCGCTGATCTGATCGGCGGTCTGCAGTCCGGGCCGGCGCCAGAACCCGTTGCTGACGCCGGTCGAGATGACAAGGGCGTCATAGGGTTCGGCCACGTCGGCGCCCTCGGGCGTCCGGGCGTGCACCGTCCTGCCCGCCAGGTCCAGCCCGGTCAGTTCGGCCTGCACGGTCCGCACGCCGTCGAGGGCGCGGTACCGCTCGAAGGCCACCAGGTAATCGCGGGCCCATTCGGCCGGCCTGGTCAGCCGAACCCCCAGTTCCTGCCCGCTGACCAGTCCCGGTTTGGCCGAGATCCCGACCACGTCGGCGGACCGGGCCAGCCGGATCGCGGTCAGCAGACCGCTGTCACCCAGACCCGCCACCACCACCCGTGGTCGGGTCACCGCCCGGCCCTGCGGGGTGGGCGCGGCACCAGCCGCGGCACCCGGTCGATGACGTCCTGATACTGCGGCCTGCGCTCCAGACTGCGCTTCTCCATCATCGGGATGCTGGCGCCGAGGAACATCGCGACCATCACCGCCACACCGACGAACAACCACCAGCCGTCCCGCGGCGAGGCGGAGATGCCGAACAGCGCCAGGGAGAACCAGAAGCCGATCTCGCCGAAATAGTTCGGGTGCCGCGACCAGGCCCACAGCCCCTGGTCCATCACCCGGCCGCGGTGGGCGGCGACGAAGCGGCGCATCTGGGTGTCGGCCGCCAGTTCCAGGGCGACCGCGGCTAGACCGGTCACCAACGCCAGCCAGGCCAGCCAGACCAGACCGTCACCGGGGCGGGTGGCCGCGACGTAGGCCGGCAGCATGCCGACGAACACCTGAAGGGTCGGGAACAGATGGATGCCGAACAGGTCCGCCAGGAACGCGAAGCGCCCGGCACCGGCACGCAGGATCGGGTAGCGCCAGTCCTCGTGGTGCAGACCGGCGAACCCGTAGGCCCAATTGGCCGTCAGCCGCACCGCCCAGCAGCAGACCACCACCGACATCAGCCAGCACCGCAACGACCCCGGGCCGCTGAGACCGATCGGTCCCTGCCACCACCAGTAGGCCAGCAGCAGCGGCGGGATCACGCTCCAGTAGGCGTCATAGAAGCTGGAGTTGCGGAAGGCCCTGCTGAACACGAAGACCACCAGGGTGGCCAGCAGGTCGGCGATCAGGGTGTCCAGCCACAGCCGGCCGGTTCCCGGGGCCCAGCGCAGCCAGGCCGCGGCCGCCGCGACGGCGAGCGCGTAGGCCAGCGCGACCAACGCCAGCGCACGGCCCTTACCCATCCACCGAATGGTAGACCGGCGCGCTCGAGCGGCCGGATATCGTGGCGTCATGAGCAGTGGTGTGGACGCCGACCGGGTGGCCGACCTGGCCCGGACTGTGGTGGCCGAACACGACCCCAAGCAGGTCCCGGTAACCGAATTCCTCGGCGCGTGCTACGACGCCGGGCTGTCCTGGGTGCACTTCCCCGAAGGCCTCGGCGGGCTGGGCGCCTCGCGCGGACTGCAGGCCGTCGCCGATGCGATCCTGCAGGGGGCCGGCGGTCCGGTGCCGCTGGGGCTGAACCCGATGGGTTACGGCATGGCCGCCCCGACGGTGCGGGAGCACGCCGCCGACGAGGAGACCAAGAAGTTCTTCCTGCGTCCGCTGGCCACCACCGAGGACATCTGGTGCCAGTTGTTCTCCGAGCCGGGAGCCGGCTCGGACCTGGCCGGGCTGGCCACCTCGGCGGTGCCCGACGGTGCGGACTGGGTGATCAACGGCCAGAAGGTGTGGACCAGCCTGGCGCACAAGGCGCGCTGGGGTCTGCTGCTGGCCCGCACCGACCCGGATGCCCCCAAGCACAAGGGGCTGACCTACTTCGTGCTGGACATGCACGCCTCCGGTGTGGAATGCCGGCCGCTGCGCCAGCTGACCGGGCAGGCGGAGTTCAACGAGGTCTACATCACCGACGCCCGCATCCCCGATACCCACCGGCTGGGCGGGGTCGGGGACGGCTGGCGGGTGGCGATGACGACGCTGATGAACGAGCGCAGCGCGCTGGGCGCCAGCGGCAGCCGGCGCGGCGGCGGCGCCATCTCCGACGCGGTGCAGCTGTGGGCGTCTCGGCCCGAACGGCACACCCCGGTGCTGCGCGACCGGCTCACCCGGCTGTGGCTGCGCTCGGAGGCCCAGCGGCTGACCTCGGAGCGCTCCCGGGCGGCGGCGACGTCCACCGGCGGACCCGGCCCGGAAGGCTCGATCGGCAAGATGGTGGGTGCCGAACTGAACCAGGCCGTCTACGAGTTCTGCATGGATCTGCTTGGGCCGGAAGGGATTCTGTACCAGAGCTACGCCATGTACGGCCAGAACGCCGGTACCGGGGACTGGCGCGGGCCGGTGCAGCAGCGCTATCTGCGCAGCCGGGCCAACACCATCGAGGGCGGTACCTCGGAGGTGATGCGCAACATCCTCGGGGAGCGGGTGCTGGGCCTGCCTGGTGACCTGCGCGCCGACGCGGGGATGCCCTGGAAAGAGGTGCCGCGTGGCTGAGGAGCTTGCGGATCAGCCGATCGGCACGGCTGAGGAGCTTGCGGATCAGCCGATCGGCACGGCTGAGTTCGTCTTCACGCCCGAGCAGCAGCAGTTGCGCGCCGCGGTCCGCAGGTTCTGCGCCGAGAACATCGACGAGGTCGCGGTGCGCCGGCTGATGGAGTCCGAGCCGCGCTTCGACCCGTCGGTGTGGCGGCGGCTGGGCTCGGAACTGGGCGTGCTGGGCATGGCGGTGCCGGAAGCCGCCGGCGGCGCGGGCGGCTCACTGGTCGATCAGGCCGTCGCTGTGGAGGAGTTCGGGGCGGCGCTGGCCTGCGGACCGCTGTTCGGCACGGTCTACCTCGCGATCCCCGCACTGGTGGCCTGCCCCTCCGGGCCGGCCCGCGACGAACTGCTCGCCGCCCTGGTCGAGGGCGAGCGAACCGCGGCGTTCGCGGTCGCCGATCGCGCCGGCGCATTCGACCCGGCCGCGCTGACCGTCACCGCCGACGGCGACGTCCTCTCCGGCTCGGCGGACCAGGTGGTCGACGGCGACGCCGCGGACGTGATCCTGATGGCGGCCAACGGTTCTGACGGCGTGAGCCTGTACGCGGTGGACGCCGCCGGCCCGGGAGTCCGTCGCACCCCGCTGCTCACCATGGACCTGACCCGTCCGCAGGCGGGGGTGGTGCTCGACAGCGCGCCGGCCCGGCTGCTGGCCGGTCCGCAGGAGGCCGAGCGGGTGATCACCCACGCCCTGCAGGTCGGTGCGGCGCTGCTGGCCGTCGAGCAGGTGGGCGCGGCCCAGCATCTGCTCGACCTGTCGGTGGAGTACGCCAAGTCGCGGCTGCAGTTCGGCCGCCAGATCGGCTCTTTCCAGGCCGTCAAGCACAAGCTGGCCGACATGCTGGTCGATCTCGAGCATGCCCGTTCCGTCGCCTATCACGCGGTGTGGGCGCTGGCCACCGGTTCCGACGACCCGGCGCTGGCGGCGAGCATCGCCCAGGCGGTGTGCTCGGCGGCGTTCAGCCGGATCGCCGCCGACGCCATCCAGGTGCACGGCGGTATCGGCTTCACCTGGGAACACCAGGCGCACCTGTATTTCAAGCGGGCGGCCACCGACGCCGCTCTGCTGGGCAGCGCCGAGCAGCACCGTGAACGGGTGGCCGAGTTGGTGCTGGACAACGCGATCGCGCACAGTGGTGCGGTGCCCGTCGCGACCGGCAGGTAATCCGCAAAGCGACAAGGAGTCAGCATGGCTGAGAGTGTCTCGGAATCGGTGCGGATCAACGCCTCACCCGAGGAGGTGATGGCGGTGATCGCCGACCTCGAGGACTACCCCAACTGGAGCGCCGGCTTCACCGCCGTGGAGATCATCTCCACCCACGACGACGGCGCGACCAAGGACGCGGCGTTCACGATCTCCACCCCGATGGGCAAGGACACCTACGAGATCTCCTACCTGTGGAGCGGCAACGACTCGGTGAGCTGGTCGCTGAACTCCGACGCGGCCGGCAAGCCCAAGTCCGGCATGATGAAGAAGCTCATCGGCTCCTACACGCTGACCCCCGACGGCGACGGCACGAGGGTCGTCTACGAACTCGAGATCGACC
The DNA here is from genome assembly GCF_046095365.1 of Mycobacterium sp. GTDB lineage: Bacteria > Actinomycetota > Actinomycetes > Mycobacteriales > Mycobacteriaceae > Mycobacterium. The sequence continues at coordinate 27,837 of NZ_JBJTJF010000017.1, read as the reverse complement.
CGAAGATCCCGATGATGGGCTTCATGAAGAAGAAGGCCGCGGCGACGATCGCCGACCAGGCGCTCAACGGGCTCAAGAAGCGGGTCGAGAAGGGGAGCTGAGACCGAACCGCCTCAGCATCGCTCGAACTTCCGCCGCAGCTCGGCCTCCAGCTCCGACCGGGCGTGGCGGGGGTCGGGCGGGGTGCAGCCGCCGACGGTGAAGATGTCGCCGCCGTATTCGACCCGGGCCGGCAGCGGCAGCCCCTCCAGAAGCGGGAACATCATCCACGCCTGAGCCTGCGCGACCGCCCTGTCGCCGTAGCTGGTGGGGATGTTGACGGTCACGTTCGTCGGCGGACTCATAGCGGTGTCGGTGCTGGCGTGGACCGTGCCGGCCGCACCGAGCTTGCCGACGATCTGGTTCCACCTTTCGCGCAGCCGTGCGCCGGGGATCATCCCGGTGACTTCGTAGGTCTCGTCGCGTTCGCCCGGGGACGAGTCGAAGGGATCGACCAGACCGACCAGAACCCAGACCGCCGACTGCAGATCCGGATGGTTCTGGACAAGGGTGCGCAGATCGCCGTCGGTGGCAGCCGGCCCGACGGTGACCCGGAACAGCCGGGACGGCGCCGAGCCGGACTCAGGTTCGACCAGGTCCACACCCGCGACTCCGGCCGAGCGCGCGACGCCGAGCCAGTCCCGCAACAGGCCCGAAATCAGCAGCGGGTCCGGATGGTCGTCGAAAGACACTGTCGCCGTGGACTTCTCGATGGTGGCGAGGTACTCCACGTCGAGGCTGACGTCGGAATCGGCCAAGCCCTTCTGATTCACCAGTTCGGTGAAGCTGCGCCCCACCGCGCCCGCCTGCTCAGGGACGGCGGTCTGGTCCAGTACCGCGGTGAGACCGAACCGGGAGGCGCCGTCCCAGCCCGACTCGTACCGGGGCAGAGCCGATTCGACCCCGGGCAGAGCCCGGATGGCTTCGGTGACCGCGCCGGCCGCGGCGGGGTCGCCGCACCCCACCAGCGTGGCGCAGGCCAGGATCGCCGGAACCGGCGCGCCTGGCCGGCGCATCAGCGGAAGGACTTCAGATAGGCCGCCTCGTCCCAGCCCGTCAGGAACTTCGTCGCCGCGTCGTATCCCTTGAGGTAGAGCGCGTCGATCTCCTCACGGGGAGCGTCGAATTCGACCACCCCGACCTCGGTGGAGTCGACCCGGATGGTGCGCGCGGACACCCACGGCTCGTTGAGGTAGGCCTGGTCGCGGCCGACCAGGATGGTGGTCAGCACCTGCTCGAGGAGCCGCGGACCGCTGAACGCCCGCACCGGCGCCAGACCGGGGATCACCTTGTCGTTGCCGGCCGGCAGGTTCGGCAGCAGCGTCACCCCGAGGGTGGGCCAGCGCGGCGGCCTGCCGTCGACGCGGTCCAGGGAGTCGATCGGGTAGTTCGACAGCAGCCCGCCGTCGACCAGGGTGGACTCCAGACCGGCCGCACTGGTCAGGGTCACCGCGCGGAACAGGAACGGTATCGACATCGACGCCCGAACGGCATCGGCGACCGGTTGCTCGTCGGGGTCCAGGCCGTAGACGTCGCGGTAGTCGTAGGGAAACCGCACCAGCTGGCCGCGGGTGACGTCGGTGACGGTGACCGCCAGTCGATAGCGGCGCTCCGGTGGCAGCTGGTCGTCGTCCAGGCGTAGGTCGCCGAAGGTCTCCACGCCGAATTCGCGGAGCCGGTCGGCGACGAAGTCGCGTGCGTAGTCACCCTTGTAGACGCCCTTGCCCTCCAGGATCGCCCAGGCGGGCCCGAGCAGCGGAACCCGTTCGAGCGGGCCCGGATCGAGGAACTCGGTGTAGTCGATGCTCATCGCGATCTCGCGGATCTGCTCCGGCTCCACGTCGCCGGAGGCTTCGGCCGCGGCCACGATCGCGCCGACGATCGAACCGGCCGACGTTCCGGCCACCCGGTAGGCCCGGTAGCCGGCCTCCATCAGCCGGACCACCGCACCGACCAGCCCGACTCCCTTGACACCGCCGCCGGAGAGAACCAGGTCGAACGGCCGGGTGGGCGACGGGGCGGGCGTGGAAGCGGTCATGGTGATCTTCCTACCCCAGTTACCGCCCGCCCTGGGACACTGGGAGCGGAAGAGTCGTGGAGGAGGATGCGATGACGACTGCGCTGATCATCGGCGGCCTGCTGCTGGTCGGCGTGGGGATGGTGGCAAGTCAGCTGTTCCGGCTCAAGGACTGGTTGAACCGGCAGCCTCCCCCCGCCGCTGACGGGGAGCGCCCCGGGGAGCCGAATGATCAACAGCGGCAGTAGTTTCACCGCGGCCGGTCACCGCGCCATCTGAAGCTGTTGACGTATTTACCCATGTCCTGCGCTATCTGGAGGTTGGCCGGCGACGGCGGCCCCGGCCCGAACGTCGGGGTGAACTCCCGGAACGGGCCGTCGGCGACGGCGATCAGCGCGAGGTCGTCCTTGACCGCGACGACGATGATGATCCGCAGCAGGTCGGCCTTGTCCGAAGCGGCCAGGGGCCGGAAGTCGGCGACCTCGCCGTAGCCGGGGTGGTAGCCGACCGTCGCGTTGGGCAACTGGTAGGCGACCCGCGCATCGGGGAACGCGGCGTCCATCAGCGCCCCGGCGATCTGTTCGGCGTTGCGGTCCGCGGCCGGCTGACTGAACAGCCGAAGCGTCCCGCCGTCCCCGGCCTTCCAGACGGCGGTGACGCCGTTGGACTGGGTGGTGACATCGTAGGCGGCCCCCGGGGCGGGGTAGGAGACCGAGAAGGAACCGTCCGACGCGGTGAAACGCGGGTTGGTCGACACCGGGAGCCCGGTCGGCGGGCGGCCGCAGTCCGGCGGGCAGACGTAACGGGTCGGGACGTCGGAGACCCGGCTGTCCACGATCGAGAGCACGACCATGCCCACCGCCAGCACCAGGGCCCACAGGCCCAGGGTCAGGACGTACCTGGGTCCGTGGCCCTGGTCGGCGATGTAGCGGCCAGGCGGCACCGCATACCCCTCGAACGCATCATCAACGGGCACAGCGGTTTTCGTCCGGATCATCGGCTCACCGTCCGGGCCAGCAGGATGTTCTTGACCAGGTTCGCGACATTGGGGCTGCCCAGGCCGGTCACCATGTCGTAGCCCTGGGCGCCCGGGCTGATGGCGTTGCCGCCGAGGTTGATTTCGCGGAAACCGGGAACGGCCGCGCCCTTGGCGACCTCGTAGAGCAGCGGGTTGAAGTCCCCCAGCGGGGCCAGTCCGCGGTCGTCGAGCATCTGGTTGATCAGAACGGCCAGTCCGGCCCATACCGGGGCGGCCTGGGAGGTCCCGCCGCCGATGACCACCTGCCCGCCGAAGACGAATTTCACGCCGGTGAAGGGATCGGCGACGGCGGAGACGTCAGGTACCAGCCGCCGGTCGGGCGGACCGGCGTTGGAGCCGACGGTCTGCCAGACCGGCCGGGCGAACAGCGCCGACGCGCCGCCCGCGCTGCCCTGGGTCAACGGAACGTCGTACCAGGACTGTTCGGCCAGCCAGTCGCCGCCGGCGTCGGTGGACAGCGTGGTGCCGCCGACTGCGGTCATCTCCGGCACCGAGGCCACCGCGTCCAGGCCCACGTCGTCCGGGCTGGGCGGGTCCGACCAGCGCTTGCCGCCGCGGCACTCCAGGCCGGCCAGGTCGCCGGTGGCGTCGAACGCGGTGGTGCCGTTTCTGTGGGCGCGCGAGAGTGCGGCACGCACCGGCGCCAGGTCGGCGGCGGTCATCAGGCGATCACAGCCCCAGCCGATGGAGAAGCTCCACACCGCACCGGGATACCGGCCGTCGACCGTCTCCATCAGCGCGCCCAGCCGCTCGAAGGTGGCCCCGCCCTCGACGGTGGGCCTGGCGTTGACCATGACCAGCCGGGCGGCCGGGGCGATGGCGTGGATCATCTGCAGGTCCATGGCGGCCTCGCCGGTGCGCCGGTCGGGCATGCCGCCGAACACCTCCGGGGTGAACCTGGGCAGGTTGAACCAGTCCGCGGCGCTGTCGAGGTCCGACTGGTCGAACCCGTCGAAGCTGAACACCACCGCGGTCTGGCCCGCACCGGTGAATCCCCGGCTGGTCAGCGGGGTGACGTTGTAGGCGTTGAGCAGCTGGGTCGGGAGCAGGCCGCCGTCGGGAACGTCCAACGGCGGAGTGGGCGGGAGGCCTTCCCGGTAGGGCATGTGGCTCAGGATCCGGCCCAGGCCCGCCACCTCCTCGCGCGCCGCGGCGGGGACGCCCGGCTGCTGGGGCGAGGCGTAGAAAAGCTCGCCGAGGCTTCCCCGGTAGTCGTGTACGGCGACGCCGAAGGCGGCGGCGACCGCGGCCGCCTGACCCTCGATGATCGCCCAGTCGTCCCCCGCCCGCCATCGCACCGACAGGCCCTGCGCCCTGGCCCAGCCGGTCAGCTCAACCGGCAGCGCCGGGTGGTTCAGTGCCGCGGTGAGCTGCACCGTCCGGGGCCGGGCCGGGCCGAGGTCTTCCGACTCCGCGAGCAGCCGCGCATACGGTCCGCCGATGGTGCCGGCCGGCTCGGCGCCGCCCGGGCCGTCGCCGCGGAGCAGTCCGGCAACGACGGCCGCGACGCCGATCAGCGCGATCGCGGGAGTGGCCCGGGAGTGCATGCCACCAGCCTCGACCGGACTCGCTGCCGGGACAAGGGCTATCAGACCCGGATGGTGAGCTGACCGTAGATCAGCGGCGCGATCCGCTCGGCCATGTAGGCGTGCCCGGCGTCGGTGGGGTGGACGCCGTCCTGACCGATCAGATCCGGCCGGCCGGCGAACCACCCGTCGGCGATCGGGTCGACGAACATCGCACCGATCGCGGACGCCGTCGCGCGCAGGCTGTCGCGGATCGCCAGCACCGCGGGCGGCGGGGTCTGCCCGGGCCAGGGCGGTCCGATCACCAGGAACCTGGCATCGGGTGCGGAGAACCGGGCGAGCTTGAAGGTGCCTGCGGCCATCCCCGGGAACCGGTCCGGGTCCACCGGTTGGTCATTGCGCGAGCCGAAGAACACCACCAGAACGTCGTTCCGGTGCACCGCGCGTGCGGCCAGGTCCTCGAAGACGCTGCCGCGGTTTCCGGGCTGTCCATAGCCGGCGCCGCCCTCGGCGGCCACGTCGGCGGCGACCTGAAGCCCGCGCTCGGCCAAGAGTTTCCAGGCCAGCTCCGGCCACGAACGCGGGCCGGTGCCACCCTCACCCGATCCGGCGGTGTAGGAGTCCCCGACGACGGCAATATGAATTGGGTTGGCGGCCAGTACTTCCGGGGCCGCGCAGACAGCGGACACCGAAGCGGCGAACACGACGGCGGTCGTCGTGGCGACGCGAAAGACGGCTTGGCTCAGGTTCACCGGCACCTCACAATTCCGGGCAAGCCTAAACCGCGATCACCCCGCACGGGCGGAGGCGGCCATCGGACGCTCCTCCCGCGCGCCGCCCACGGCCTGCAGACGGCCGCCGGTCCCGGGGCACGGGGCGGTGCTCAGCTCGCCGCTGTCCACCATCGCGCGCATCCACCGGCGCGCCGGCTCCTCGACACGGTGGTAGAGCAGCACGGCCGCCGCGATCGCCACGGCCACCAGGCCGACCACCACGATCTTGGCCGTCGACTTCGGCAAAACAATGTCGTACTGGGCCACCGCCCAGTTCCACATCGTGTGCACGGGCTCGTGAATCATGTAGAGGCTGAACGAAATCTGGCCGCCGTAGACCATCGGCCGGCTCGACAGCAGGGCCGGCAGCGTTCCTGCGCCGATCGACAGCGCCACCACCAGCGGCAGGAACAGCACCGCCATCACCGCGCCGGAGTCGACCATGCCCGAGATCGGGTGCGCCTCGTAGTGGTACAGCCCGCCGCCGATGGCCGCCACCAGCAGCACCGAGACGTACCCGGCGGCGCGCCGGCCGGCGTCGGTGGGCCGCAGCCGCCGCACCGCCGCGCACGCCAGGGCGCCGGCGGCGAACTGGGCGACGATGCGCGGCAGCCAGCTCCACGGCGTGTAGAGCACACCGCTGCCCAGCAGCAGGATGGTCGGCGGCAGCGCGGCACAGAACGCCAGGCCCAGCAGCGTCCGCGCCCGCGATACCCGCGCGATGCGGAAGACCAGCAGGATCAGCGCGCCGAACAGCAGGTAGGCCAGCCATTCCGCGCTGATCGACCAGGCCGGCCCGTCCCAGCTGGTCTCGTCGAAGTACGGCGCGAACCACAGCTGGACCATGGCCAGCTGGCGCAGGTAGCTGATCGCGGTGAGACGCTCGGCATCCGGCGAGGGCACGTCGCCTACGTGCAACGTGACGATGATCCACAGCGCGGCCAGGTGCATGGTCACCAGGTAGACCGGCCACACCCGCGAGAGCCGCAGCCACAGGAAGTGACCGGTCGCGCGTATCGAGAAGGCCGGTCCCATCCGGTCCAGATAGTTCCACGTCAGGACGAAACCGCTGAGGATGAAGAACAGATCCACGCCCTGCGCACCCGAATCGAGCAGCGGCCCGAGGTCGTCCTTGAGCCGCGGGGATGCCTCCCACAGCAGCGGCCGGTAGTGGAACAGCACCACCCACATCGCCGCGACGATGCGCAGACCGGTCAGCGCCTTGATCTCTCCGGTTCGCACGACGCTCATTCTGCGGCCCGATCAGGGGCGGTTGAGTTCCGACACGGCGGCTTGCCATGCCGGAGGTCGCCGACACCAGCGTCGGGGAGGCATCCCGTGCCGCCGGTGTCGAGCGGCCGGCGGGAGAGTCAGAGCGCGTCGAGGATCTCGTTCTTCAGCGCCTCGGCCTGCGTGCCGAACACCGCCTGCACGCTGTTGCCGACCTCGATGACCCCGGCCGCGCCCAGCGCCTTGAGCCGGGCCTGGTCGACCTTGGTCTTGTCGGCGACGTCCATGCGCAGCCGGGTGATGCAGGCGTCGACGTTGACCAGGTTCTCCCGGCCGCCGAACGCGGCGATCAGCTGCTCGGCCTTGCTGTCGACGGCCGGCCTGACCGGCGCGGTCGCGACTGCCGCACCGGCGCCGGCGGATATCGCGGTGGCGGCGTCGGCGCCCTCGCTGAGGTTGGCCTGCTCCTCGGCCTCGAACTCGCCCTCCGGCTCGCGGCCCGGGGTGCGCATATTCCACTTGGTGATGGCGAATCGGAACAGCAGGTAGTAGACGACGAAGAACACCAGACCCATGACGATCAGCAGTGGGACGTTCCTGGCCGCGGGAGCGGTGCCGTAGAGCAACAGGTCCATCAGGCCGGCGGAGAACGAGAAGCCCAGGTGGATGTCCAGGACGTAGGCGATCGCCAGCGACAGCCCGGTCAGGATCGCGTGGATGACGTAGAGCGGGAACGCCACGAACATGAAGGAGAACTCCAGCGGCTCGGTGACCCCGGTGAGGAACGCGGTCAGGCCGGCCGCCGACAGGATGCCGAAGGCCACCTTCTTCTGCCGGGCGTTGGCCACCTGGATCATGGCCAGCGCAGCGCCCGGCAGGCCGAACATCAGAATCGGGTAGAAACCTGAGGTCAGGTGCCCGCCGGTGGGGTCGCCGGCGGTGAACCGCGGCAGCTCACCGGTGACAACCGTACCGTCGGACTTGGTGAAGCTGCCGTAGAGGAACCAGATGTAGGAGTTCAGAATGTGGTGCAGGCCAACGGGAATCAGCATCCGGTTGGCGAAACCGTAGGTGAAGGCGCCCAACGCCCCCGCGCCGCCGATGAACTTCCCGAGGCCGGTCAGGCCCGCGTTGAAAACCGGATAGAAGTAGCTCATCGCGAAGGCCACCACCAGAACGGTCAGCGAGACGACGATGGGCACGAAGCGGCGGCCGCCGAAGAAGCCGAGGTACGGCGGCAACGTGATGGTGTGGTAGCGGTCGAACAGCCACGCGGTGATCAGGCCCACCACGATTCCGCCCAGCACGCTGTAGTTGATCTGAGCCTGTTTACCGGCCTTGTCGAGCACGCCGTCGAGGACGAAGGGCGACATGGTCTTGAAGACGGCCTGCATGACCAGGTAGCCGACGACCGCTGACAGCGCGGTGGATCCGTCGGCCTTGCGGGCGAAGCCGATCGCCACACCGACGGCGAACAGCAGGGCCAGATTGTCGAACAGCGCGCCGCCGGCCGCGCTCATCGCCTGGAAGAACGGCCCGATCACCGGCGCCTTGATCCGGCCCAGCAGATCGTCCTGTCCGAGGCGCAGCAGGATGCCGGCCGCCGGCAGCACCGCGATGGGCAGCATGAGGCTCTTGCCGAGCCGCTGCAGCTGGGCGAAGCCGGGGATGTTCAACCCTGACTTACCCTGTGCGCCTGCGGCTTTCGTTGCTTCACTCATGGGACCCGGCCCTTCCTCGATGACAGCTCAGCGGAAGCTTAGACGCACACCCGACCGCGGAGGCGGTTTTGACCTCGCGCGGCCGGTCCGATCCCTATCCTTCATCACAGACCAGAACTAAGGAGTCATCGTGAGCAGCACCCCGGTTTTCGCGCCCGTGGAGGGCCGCGCACTGGCCCTCGCCGACGTCCCCGACCCCGTCTTCTCCGGCGGCATGGTCGGCTACGGGGCCGCCGTCGACCCGCCGCGCGAGGTGATCTACGCGGTGGCGCCGGTCGGCGGCAAGATCCTCAAACTGCTGCCGCACGCCTACGTGATCCTGACCCCGGAAGGCGTCGGCGTGCTGGTGCACCTGGGCCTGGACACCGTCACGCTCAACGGCGAGGGGTTCACCGCGCATGCGGCCCAGGGCGACACCGTGGAGGCCGGCCAGCCGGTGATCACCTACGACGTGCCGGCGATCGTCGCGGCCGGCCTGAGCCCGGTGGTCCCGGTGGTGGTGATGGACGAACGCGATCCGGCGAATATCGTGGTGGCCGATGCCGTCGGTGCCGGCGCCGGAATCGACTGCTGCGCACATCTTTTCACGGCGAACAAGTAGGTGCCGGCGTGGAGGTCGTGATCTGCAGGGACTCCGCCGAGATCGGCCGCATCGGCGCCGACGCCATCGAGGACCTGCTGCGCCGCAAGCCCGACGCGGTGCTGGGGCTGGCCACCGGATCCTCGCCGCTGTCGATCTACGACGAGTTGGTCGCCCGCTACGAGGCGGGGCGGATCTCCTTCTCCCGGGCCCGCGGCTTCACCCTCGACGAGTACGTCGGACTTCCCGCCGACCACCCGGAGAACTACCGCAACTTCATCGACCGGGTGTTCGTCTCCCGGGTGGACTTCCCGGCCGGTGCGGTCCAGGGGCCTGACGGGCTGGCGGCCGACGTCCCGGCGGCCTGCGCCGCCTACGACCGGGCCATCCGGGACGCCGGCGGGGTGGACCTGCAGATCCTCGGGATCGGCACCGACGGCCACATCGGGTTCAACGAGCCCGGCTCGTCGCTGGCCTCCCGGACCCGGATCAAGACGCTGACCAGGCAGACCCGGATGGACAACGCCCGGTTCTTCGACGACGACCTCGACGCCGTGCCGACCCACTGCGTCACCCAGGGGCTGGGCACCATCTCCGAGGCCCGCCACGTCGTCCTGGTGGCCACCGGCCGGGCCAAGGCCGAGGCGGTGCACCAGCTGACCGAGGGCGCGGTCAGCGCCATGTGGCCGGCGACCGTCCTGCAGCACCATCCGCATGCCACCGTGCTGCTCGACGACGCCGCCGCGCGCCGGCTGCAGCTGGCCGACTACTACCGGGAGACCTACGCGTCCAAGCCCGACTGGCAGGGCATCTAGGTGCTGCTGACCGCGGCGACGGTGCTCACCGGCGCGGAGCTGCTGCGGCCGGGCTGGATCGAGGTGGCCGACGGCCGCATCGGCGCGGTCGGCGCCGGGGTGCCGGGCCGGCCGGCGGACCGCGACCTGGGTGCGGCGACGGTGGTGCCGGGTTTCGTCGACACCCACGTGCACGGCGGCGGGGGCGGCAGCTTCTCGGTCGCGGCGCAGACCCCTACCGCCGTCCGGCTGCACCGCCGGCACGGCACCACCACCCTGGTGGCCTCACTGGTGACCGAGGCGCCGGCGGATCTGCTGGCGCAGGTTCGGGAACTGGCCGCGCAGGTGCGCGACGGCCTGATCGCCGGGATCCACCTCGAGGGCCCGTGGCTGTCGGAGAAGCGCTGCGGCGCGCACGATCCGATGCTGCTGCGCGACCCGGAACCCGCTGAGCTGCAGGCGGTTTTCGACGCCGGCGCCGGCACCATCCGAATGGTCACCCTGGCGCCGGAACGCGCCGGCGGCATCGAGGCGATCCGCCGCGTCGTCGGGCAGGGTGCGGTGGCCGCGGTCGGGCACACCGAGGCCGGCTACGAACAGACCCGGTCCGCCATCGACGCCGGCGCGACTGTCGGCACCCACCTGTTCAACGCCATGCGCCCGATCCACCATCGCGAACCAGGACCCGTGATCGCACTGCTGGAGGACCCGCGCGTCACCGTCGAGGTGATCGCCGACGGGGTCCATGTCGACGGGGCGCTGTACCGCCACGTGACCCGCACCGTCGGGCCCGACCGGCTGGCGCTGGTGACCGACGCGATGTCGGCGGCCGGGATGCCCGACGGCGCCTACCGGATCGGGCCGCTGGACGTCGCCGTCGAGCACGGGGTGGCCCATCTGGTCGGCACCGACACCATCGCCGGCAGCACCGCGACGATGGACGCCCTGTTCCGGTTCGCCGTGGCCCACGGTGTCGCCGGCGGCTTGCCGCGTGACGAGGCGCTGGGCCTGGCGGTGCGCCAGTCCTCGGTCAACCCCGCCCGCGCCCTGGGACTGCCCGAGGTGACCCTGCGCGCCGGCGCCGCGGCCGACCTGGTGGTCCTCGACGGCGAACTGTCGGTGTCGGCGGTCATGCGCCGCGGCGAGTGGATCGGCGAATCAGTCTCAGACGCCTAACGATCCGGTCTTGGCTCGGCATCGTCGCTCGCGCGCACACGCCCGGCTGTGTTCTGGTGGAAGGTGATGAGATCTTCGACCTTGCGCAGAGCGTTTCTGGCCGCCGCCGCGCCCGCATTGATCGCGGTGGGGGTGCCCCTCGCGCTCGCCGCGCCCACCGCGGCGCCGCCGTCCGACACCGCGGGCTACCTTGACTCGACGGCGCGCTGCAGCGCGCCGGACGTCGCGGCGATCTTCGGCAGCACACAGAGTTCGAGGGTGGCGATCTGCAAGACCGCCGCCGGCGCCTACGAGTACCGCGGGGTGCGGATAAGTGACGGCGCCACGCTTGTCGCCGCGGCGACGCAGACCACCGGCAACACCTTCACGGTCAGGAACGACGGCGTGGTGTACACCGTCACGCCGACGGCTCTGAGCGTGACCGCCAACGGCGACACCTTCCGGACCGAGACCTGGAGCGACTACCACAGCCAGCTGCCGGTGGCCCCGGCGTCCTCGACGACGGCTTCTGGCACCGCGAAGTCGAGCGCCTCGGCGGCGGGTTCGGCGGCGGGCACCGCACCGGCGGCCACTCCGGGACTGACGACGCCGACGGCGCCCAAACCGGCCGCCGCTCCCACCTCGGAGGTGCCCCTGCCGCCGCCGATGGCGGCCGAGGTGGGCGGCAGCACGTCCTCCTCCGGCTAGCGACCCGCCCCCGCCAGCCGATGGCAGCCGACGGGCACCTGACTCTGGTCGACGCCGCGACCGCGTCGACACTGTCCCAGGTGCTTCCGCTGCTGTTGCTGACCCTGACCGTCGAAATGCGCCGCCATGAGCTGCATCTGGCGTTCCCGCGCGTCCGGCTGACCATGTTCTTCCTGGTGTTCGGGCTGATCGAGACGGTGCTGGTGCTGTCGATCGACGGCTCGGTCTACCCCTTCCAGTGGTTCGACGCATGCTCGGCGCTGATCATCTTCGGCGTGATGGTCATCCTGCTGCGGCTCTCGCTGTCGGAGCCGGGCGTCGCGGACGACGTCGTCTAGGGGCGCCGCGTGATGGGCGGCGCCGTCCAGGCGCCGTCCAGGACCGGTTGCCCGGGGGAGTACATCCGCAGGTAGGCGCTGAACCGGCCGATCCACGGGACCTTCAGCCAGTTGGCTCCGGGGTCGCCCGGGTCGCGCGGGGAGAACACGATGTCGACCGACCCGTCCGGGCGCCGCGCCAACTCCGCGGGGCGACTGCTGCTGACGCTGTGGCGATTCTCGGCGTTGGGCACCAGCCGGCCGGCCGCGTCGTAGACGGTGACCGACCAGAACGCGTCCACCGGGGGCTCCTCGCCCGGGCCGAAATGCAGCACATAGGGCAGTACCGCGCCGCCGCGCAGTGCCAGCAGGTTCCTGCTGAGCAGGCCCGCCGAGTACACGGCTTCCTCGGGAGTGTTGGCCAACAGGCCGACCTCCGCGACACCGGCCCGAAGCAGGTAGTCCGTGCCGTAGTCCCCGATCGCCGGATTCGGGGTGGCCCAGCCCCGGTGCAGCAGAGCCGCGGTGTACTGGTTGACAGCGGTCAGCAGCGGCAGCAGCGCCGCGGCGGCGCGGGTCGCCAGGTCGACGGCGACCATGGAGACCAATCCCAGGTCCGCGTCGGCGACCCGCAGTCCCGGGCCGACACCGATACGCGCCATCGACTCCACACGCGCCTCGTCGACGGCCGGTGGCGGGTTGAGTTCCATTGCGGCACTGATGGAGTCGAGATAGCGGATGCCCGGCCTCGGGATCGGGACGACCGGATCGACGGTGCCGCCGGTCGGGTCCAGGGTGTACTGCTTCATCAGTTCGATCGCCGACTGCTGATCGGGCTCGTCACCGGCCAGGGTGCGGCCCAGCATCATCATGCTGCTGTAGGGCACGAGCACGGTCTGGGCGCCGGGGATGTCCGCCTGCTGCCCCCCGGCCCAGGTGATGGCGTAGGAACCTGGGCCGGATCCGGTTGTGCGCGAACCGATGTAGCCGGAGACATTGGTGTAGGGATCGGTCAGCTGGAAGCTGAAGTAGCGGCTGCCCATGTCCGGGATGGAGAGCACGACCGGGCCCCGGCTGAGGTCGAGTTCGGCCAGCGAGTAGAACGTGTCGACATTGGGCCGCTTCCGGTCTCCGATGGCCTTCCAGACCGGGTCGACGTCGGGGTTGGCGAAGCTGGTCAACGAGTACAGCGTGTTGAGTGTCGCCACGGTCTGGCGCACTCGCTGGTACTCCATCAGCGGGAAGCCGTAGATGTAGGCCTGGGCGGCCAGCACGGCGGACCGCACGGGCCCGGGGGGCCGGGTCGCGGCGGGGGCGGCCGGCCGGGCAGCGCGCGCCGGCACCGGAGCGTCCACGGATTCGGTGGCTGCGCCCGGCGGCCGGCGATGTGATGCCGCCGGTCGGCCGGCGGCGGGCCTGACGGCGCGGCGAGGCTGCGCGGCCCGCTCCCCGCGAGCCGGGCCCGCCGGGCGGGCGGTCGCAGTCCGGGCCGAACTCCGTTCGTCGCCGCGGTCCGTGCCGTCGTCGGCCGAGGCCACCCCGGGCCCGGCGATCAGCGCCGCGGCGACACCGGCCGCCAGTGCCCCGGCGCGGACCCATCCGCCGGCACTCATCAGGGGAACTCCATTAATCAGGGGAACTCCATTAGTCAGGGAAACTCGATGTAGCGGCCGGCGCCGGCGGCGGTGGCGCGGTCGAGCACCAGCGCGCCCAGCGCGACGTCGTCCATGGCGATTCCCATGTTGAGGAACATCCGCCTGCCCGCGGTCGGCACGTCGACCTCGCCCGACACCACCGCCGCCAGATGGGTTTCGGGTCTCGGCAGGCCGAAGAAGTAGAGCTCGTCGGCGACGGAGGTGTACTGGCCGATGTCGTCGACGCAGTAGATGACGGCGTCGCGGAACGCCTCGGGCGCCATGGCGTCGTCGTAGTCCACCGGCAGCAGCAGCGCATCGGGGTCGGTGTTGGCGCAGTCGAGCTTGGGGTCCAGCGGAACCGTGATGGTGGTGATGACCAGATCCGCGCCGGCGACCGCGTCGGTCGGAGAGTCGGCGAGTCGGGTCACCCGATCGCCGGCCTTCTCGTCGAACATCTCCTGTGCGCGGCCGGCATTGCGGTCGTAGGCGGTGATGTGGGTTATTCCGGGGTGTTCCTCCAGCGCCACCTCGAGGTGGCGATGTCCCTGCAGCCCGCAGCCGACGATCGCCAGGTGCTTGAAGTCACCGGGCACGTGGCGCATCGTCACGCCGGACACTCCGGGGGTGCGCATCTCGGTGATCCAACCGCCGTCCATAAGCGCGACCGGCCGGCCGGTCTCGGGATCGTTCATGATCATCACGCCGTAGATGTAGGGCAGGCCCTTGGCGTTGTTCTGCTCGTAGCCGGCGACCCACTTCAGGCCGATGCGGTCCGAGCCGCCGAGGTAGGCCGGCATGGCGTGGATGAACGCGTCCTCTCGTGAGGTGACCTTGGGCTTGGGCGGGTTCTGCACCAGTCCGCGGGCCTTCTGCCGGAACGCGTCCTCGAGGACGTCGATGATCTCGGTCCAGTTCAGCCCGAGGCCGTCCAGGTCGGCGCGGTTGAGAACCAGCATCTGGTTGTCGCTCATTCCCAGCAGGTTATCGGTGCCGCGGCGCTGCGGCACCAGTTCCCCGACCAGTCGCCCGACCCGGGCCCTGATCTCGTCGCGGATGGCCCGGACGGCCTGCAGGCCCTTGCCGGCCGGATCCTCCAGCGCCCAGTCGCGGTAGCTGACCCCGGGCAGCACGGGGCAGGCGTCACCGCAGCCCATGGTGATGACGACATCGGCGGCCTCGACGGCCTCGCGGGTGAGCAGTTTCGGGGACTGGTCGCTGATGTCGACGCCCACCTCTGCCATGGCCTCGACCGCCGCCGGATTGACCCGCGAGCCGGGGTCGCTGCCCGCCGAACGCACCTCGACGGCCCCGCCCGCGAGCTGCCGCAGGAAGCCCGCCGCCATCTGCGAACGGCCGGCGTTGTGGACGCAGACGAACAGCACAGTCGGCCGGGGGGTCATGCGGCGGAATCGGTTTCGGTCGTGAATCGGCCCCGTAGCGCCAGTGCCACATAGACCAGTGCCACCAGAACCGGCACCTCGATCAGCGGGCCGACCACACCGGCCAGCGCCTGGCCGGAGAAGGCGCCGAAGGTGGCGATCGCCACCGCGATGGCGAGCTCGAAGTTGTTGCCCGCGGCGGTGAAGGCGAGTGTCGCGGTGCGGGAATAGCCCAGGCCCAGCACAGCGCCCACAGCGAACCCGACGGTCCACATGACCGCGAAATAGACCAGCAGCGGCAGCGCGATCCGCACCACGTCCCAGGGCCTGGACGTCACCTGCTGACCTTGCAGCGCGAACAGGATCACGATCGTGAACAGCAGCCCGTACAGCGCCCAGGGGCCGATCCGGGGAAGGAAGTGTGATTCGTACCAGACACGGCCCCTTGACTTTTCGCCGTACCGCCGGCTGAGGAAACCGGCCACCAGGGGGATACCGAGAAAGATCAGCACCGACTTCGCGATCTGCCACGGCGAGGCGTCGATCGCGGTCTTATTCATACCCAGCCGGCCGGGCAGCACCGACAGGTAGAACCATGCCAGTGCGGCGAAGAAACAGACCTGGATCACCGAGTTGATCGCGACCAGGACCGCGGCGGCCTCCCGATCGCCGAGCGCGAGGTCATTCCAGATGATCACCATGGCGATGCACGGCGCCAGCCCCACGATGATGATGCCGGTGCGGTACTCGGGCAGGTCGGCCAGGAAGAGCCAGGCGAGGGAGAACATCAGTGCGGGTCCGATCAGCCACACCAGACCCAGCGCGCCGAGCAGCAACCGGCGATCGGCGGTCACCGACCGCAGCCGGTCGTAGCGAACCTTGGCCAGCACCGGATACATCATCACCAGCAGGCCCAGCGCGATGGGCAGCGAGACCCCGTCGACCTGGACCGCCGACACCACGCCGCCCAGGCCGGGCACCAGACGGCCCAGCAGCAGACCGGCTGCCATGGCGATGCCGATCCACAACGGCAGGAAGCGGTCCAGCGTGGTCAGCCGGGTGACCACCACGGTGGTCCCGCGGTCAACCGTGCCCGTCACGTCGGCACTCCCGCATCCAGCAGCCGCGCCAACGAATCCAATGCCTCGGGCACGGCCGTGTAGTACACCCAGGAACCACGTCGTTCCGAAATCAACAGGCCGGCGTCGCGCAAGACCTTCAGATGGTGCGACACCGTCGGCTGCGACACCTCGACACCCGCAGAGATGTCGCAGACGCAGGCCTCCCCCCCGGCATGGCTGGCGACCGAACTCAGCAGACGCAGCCGCACCGGGTCGGACAGCGCCTTGAACTTCGCGGCCATGTCCACGGCCTCCGCCATGCCCAGCGGTTCGGCAGTCAGGGGGGCGGCCCGACAGGCGCTCGCCGATCGCTTCGACACAGGTCTATATTGACAAGTATCGAATCAGCATGCAAGCGGATCCCGGAGGTACCGATGTCCCGCATCCAACTCGCCCTCAATGTCGACGACCTCGACGCGGCGATCGCCTTCTACTCCAAGCTGTTCGGCGTGGCGCCGGCCAAGGTGAAGCCCGGTTACGCGAACTTCGCGATCGCCGATCCGCCGCTCAAACTGGTGCTGCTTGAGGGCGACGGGAGCGGTGGCACGCTCAACCACCTCGGCGTCGAGGTGGAGTCGAGCGATCAGGTCCACGCCGAGATCGCGCGGCTGACCGGCGAGGGCTTGTTCACCGAGGAGCAGATCGGCACCACGTGCTGTTTCGCCCTGCAAGACAAGGTCTGGGTCGAGGCTCCCGACGGCGAGCGCTGGGAGGTCTACACCAAACTGGCCGACTCCGAGACGTTCTTCGAGCCGCCGGCCGTCGAGGCCGGCGGCGGCTGCTGCGGGTGAGAGGCGGGTAGTCCGCCGATCGGGGGACATCCGCGTCAGCCCCGGTTCGGTCCGGCCGGTGGACCTGACGGCGTGGCGGCAGCCACCAGAGTTGACGGCATCAGCCGCACCGACTCTAAGGAGCAACCCCATGAAGATCATCACCCTCATCGCCCAGCAGGTCTCCCCCACCGCGCTGTCCACCGCGCTGCCCACCGAGGGCATCGTGTCGGTCACCGTCGGCGAGACGCAGTCGTTCGACCCCACCTCGACGACGGTGGAGTACTACCGCGGCCGCGCGCTGACCAAGTACGTCACCGCCGCCTACCGGGTCGAGATCGTCGCCGAGGACTCCGCCGTCGCCGGGGTGGTCGACGGTCTCGCCTTCGCGCGCGGCGCCGGCCTGCTCGGCGAAGCCCGGGCGTGGGTCAGCGCGGAGGCCGACGACCTCTTCGCCGCCACACCCGTCACCCGGCTCGCCGCGTCGGCCTGACCACCCGGCCGACGTGTCAGAATCCAGCGCGTGATGCGTGCGATGGACACTCCGCCGGTGTCGCGCGTCGTGGCCGCGGTGGCCTGGCGGCTTCGCTACGACCTGCTGGCCGTACTGGCGGTGGCCGCGGTGATGGCGGTGCTCGTCGACCTGCTGCCGCTGCAGAGCGCGGCACCGGTGGTGCCCCTGCTCGGGATCGTCGTGTCGATCTTCATCGGATTCCGCAACAGCAACGCCTACGCCCGGTGGTGGGAGGCCCGCACCCTGTGGGGCGGTGTGATCGGAAACGGCCGGGCCATGGGCAACGCCCTGATCGCGGTCACCGACCGGACGCCCGAATCGGACGCGGCGGCCGATCGGGTATGCCGGCGCCAGGTCCGCCAGGCCTGGCAGCTGGCCGCCGAACTCCGCGGCACACCGGCACCGCCGGAGGTGGCGGCGCTGACACCGGAGGACCCCGCCGGCGCCGGCAGCGGCGAACTGCTCGGGCGGCAGGGCGCCGACATCGGGGCGATGACGCGGGCCGGGATGACCGACGCGCAGGGCCGCACCGTGCTGGTCAACCTCAACACCGCGCAGACCAACACCTCCGGCGGCCTGGAACGCATTCGCCACCAGCCGATCCCGCGCTACTACGGCCTGTTCATCCGCGGGCTGGCCTGGTTCTTCGCGGTGCTGGTCTGCACCCGGGTGGACGGCAGCGGCCACGACAACCCGGCCGGGATCGCCGTGGGGATCGCCATCATGGCGCTGTTCGTCGTGGCCGAACGCCTCGGGTGTCTGCTCGAGGAGCCGATGAGCACGGGCGTGTTCGGCCTGCCGATGAACCGGTTCTGCTCGGACCTGACCGCCGACCTGCTGGGCCCGGACCATCCGCTGGCCCGGCTGCCGCGATGAGGGCCCCCCTGGTGGGCCAGGTGCTCCGCCGGTTCCGGTTCGACGCGCCGGCGATCCTCGCCGTCGCGGCGGTGATGGCGGTCGCCGTCGATCGCCTCGGGCTGCAGTCTGTTTCGGCGGTGGTTCCGCTGATGGGCATCGTGGTGGCGATCTTCATCGGGTTCCGCAACCGCAACGCCTACAACCGGTGGTGGGAGGCCCGCACCCTGTGGGGCGCGGTGGTCATCAACGCCCGGTCGCTGCACTACGCCCTGCTCGCCTACGAGGACGGCACACCCGAGATGGCCGCCATCACCGACCGGATGAGAAACCGCGAGGTGTGCCACGCCCGGCGACTGGCCGCCGAACTGCGCGGCAGGCCGCCCGGAGACCCCGCCGAGGCCACCGCCACCGAACTGCTCAGCCGCCAGGCCGCCGACATCGGCGAACTGAGCCGGGCCGGGCTGATCGACCGCCAGGCCCGCCGGGTCCTGGTCACCATCAACTCCGCACAGGCCAACACCGCCGCGGGCCTGGAACGCATTGTCCAGCAACCCGTTCCGCGCTTCTATGATGTTTTCACCCGCGGCCTGGCCTGGTTCTTCGCCGTGATCGTCTGCACCCGCATGGACAGCGGTGGGCACGGCAACGTGATCGGGATCGTGCTGGGAGTCCTGATCATGACGCTGGTCATCCTGGCCGAGCGGCTGGGGTGTCTGCTCGAGGAACCGATGAGCGACGACGTCTTCGGCCTGCCCCTGGACCGCTTCTGCGCACAGCTGGCCACCGACCTGTCGAGCCCGGCGCGGGCCTGACCGCGAGTACTGTTTTCACCCTCAACGGAAAGTGAGCGACTGACATGGCCGGAACCGATCCTCTGCGCCGGGAACTGAACCGGCGGACTTTTCTGGCCGGCAGCCTCGCCGTCGGCGCCGGGGCGGCCCTGGCGGCGTGCAGCAGCCATTCCAAAGGCCCCGGCTCGAACCTGACGTCGCAGCCGACCAGCGTGCCGGAGGCGCTGGCCGAGCCGATCAAAGTGGCCGAGGCCGCCCGCCCGCACACCGGGCGCACCGTCACCGCCACGCTGACCCCGCGCCCGGTCACGGTGGACCTGGGCGGGAAGGTGGTCAAGACCCTCGGCTACGCCGATTCGGTTCCCGGCCCGTTGATCCGGGCCGACATCGGCGACGAACTGCAGGTCACCCTGGTCAACAAACTGGACCATCCGACCTCGATGCACTGGCACGGCATCGCGCTGCGCAACGACATGGACGGCGCCACGCCCGCCACCGCCGATGTGCCCGTCGGCGGCACGTTCACCTACAGGTTCTCCGTCCCCGACGCCGGCACCTACTGGGCTCATCCGCACGTCGGCCTGGACCTGGACACCGGCTTGTACCTGCCACTGATCGTCGACGACCCGAAGGCCAGGGGCGACTACGACGCCGAGTGGATCGTCATGCTCGACGACTGGACCGACGGGGTCGGCCGCTCGCCGCAGCAGATCCTCGACGAACTCAAGAGCGGCGGCATGGGCGCCATGGGGTCGATGGGCGCGATGGGCGCGATGGGCGGCGACGGCGGCAGCACGCTGCTGGGCGGTGACCCGGGCGACGTGCGGTACCCGTACTACGTCGTCAACGGCCGGATCCCCGAGGCGCCCAGCACGTTCCAGGCCAAGCCGGGGCAGCGGATACGGATCCGCTTCATCAACGCCGGCTCGGACACCGCGTTCCGGGTGGCCCTGGGCGGCCACAAGATGAAAGTCACCCACACCGACGGCTTCCCCGTCGTGCCGACCGACGTCGACGCCCTGCTGATCGGAATGGGCGAGCGCTACGACGTCATCGTCACCGCCGCCGACGGGGTGTTCCCGTTGGTGGCGCTGGCCGAGGGCAAGGGCGCCCTGGCTCGGGCGGTGCTGACGACCGGGGCCGGCACCGCGCCGCCGGCGGATTTCCAGCCGCCGGAACTGACCGGAAAGATCGGCACGGTCGACCTGTTCGCGGCCCCGGAGGAGGCGCAACTGGACTTCACCAAGGCCGACACCCAGATGCAGGCCGACCTGACGGCGTCGGACACCGGCTACCAGTGGGGCGTCAACGGCCCCTACCCGGACAACCGGCCGTTCACCGTCTGGCAGGGCCAGCAGGCCACGATGAACTTCACCAACAGGACCCGGATGTGGCATCCGATGCACCTGCACGGCCACACCTTCGCGATGGTCAACCCGGACGGCAGCCTCGGAGCGCGCAAAGACACCGTGATCGTGGTGCCCAAGCAGTCGGTGAAGATCGCCATCCTGGCCGACAACCCCGGCTACTGGCCGCTGCACTGCCACAACACCTATCACGCCGAAGCCGGGATGCTGTCCACGTTCGACTATCTGAACTGAGCGGACTATCTTCGCCGGGCGAGTTCGGTGGCGAGCGCGGATCCGACGCGGCCGGCGATGCCGGACGCCGCCAGCGCGCTGACCAATCCGATTGCGCACCAGTAGATTCCGAGCAGCGGCGGAGCGGCCGGTCCGGATGAGTCCTTCACGCTGAACCACAGCACCACCAGGATCATCACCGCGCCCAGCGCGGGAAGGACGACCCCGAGGCGGCGGCCCGCGCCGGAGTGCAGCGCGCTGAACCGGGGCGCGCCGACGAACCAGACGGTGGCGACCTCCACCAGCAGGTAGCACACCATCAGGCACACCGACCCCGCGACGGCGAACAGGAAGTAGGTGTCGATCGCCGGGTTTCCGGTGTCGGCGGGCGGCCAGCCGACCAGCCCGCAGACCACGTCGACGGCCAGTGCCAGTGCCACGATCAGCCAGGTGGCCCGGCGCGGCCCGCCGGTCGCGGGGTCCAGGTGTGCCAGCGCCCGGGGCCCGAATCCGTCCCGCCCGAAGGCGAAGAGCATCCGGCCCGACGCCGCCGCGGTGGCCATGTGGCAGCCGAACGCGCCGACGGTGGTGGTGAGGATCACCAGCAGGCTGAACCACCTGCCGACGTAGGTGTTGGCGAGGTCCCCCAGCGTGTTGGCGGAGTGTTCGAAAGCATCCAGGCCGGCCCGGCCGGTGCCGAAACCGATTGTCTGCGCGAACATCACGACGATGAACAGCAGACCGGTCAGCGCCAGGCTGCCGATCAGCGCCCGGGGGATGTTGCGCTGCGGGTCGGCGGTCTCGGCCCCCATCGAGGCACAGGCCTCGAAGCCCGCCCAGCTCAGGAAGGCCGCCACCACCCCGCCGAGTACGGCGGCGACCGAGATCCCGGACGCGGAGAAGACGCTGAGGTCGACCCCGGTCGGCTTGGCTCCGCCCCGCGCGAAGATGACCGCGGCCAGCACCACCATCGCCACGATGCCGACCCCCTCGATGCCGAGCAGGATCTTGGCCAGCAACCTCGCATCCCGGCCGGTCAGCACGAACGAGATCGCCGCTGCCGCCACCACCCAGACCAGCCACGGCAGTTGGAACGGGCGCTCGGAGCCCTTGTCCAGTTCGGCCAGAAGGGAGTTGGCGAAGGCGGCGGTCAGCGCCAGTGTGGCGACCGAGAACGCCGCGTAGGCGCCCAGCATCGCGAAGCCGGCGAAGAATCCGGACCGGGGACCGATCGTGGCGCCCACCAGGGAGTAGGCCGACCCGGCGTCGTTGACGTGCCGGGTCAGCCGCACGAAGCTGTAACCGACCAGCGCCACCCCGATCAGTCCGATCACGAACACCAGCGGGATCGACTTGCCCACCATGGGAACCAGGCCCTGGCCGTTGCCGGCCATCGCCAGCGTCGGCCCGACGGTGGCCACCGACAGTGCCAGCGCGACCCACAGCGGCAGCGTCCGGCGCGGCAGCGTGCCGCCGGGTTCCGAAGATCGCATCGCACTTCCTGGTCGGGTGTCCGACGTACGTTAGCCGCTCCCCCGTCCGGCCGATGCCGGTGTCGTCACTGAAAGGGCCGATCGGGGGAACGACGCGGCGCCCGACCGCCGGTAGTTTGACTCCCATGTCCACCATCAGCGCCCGGATCGGCGCCGGCCTGGCGGCCGCGGCGGTGTCGCTCGGGGTGACCCAGTTGGCCGCGACGCTGTTCTCCCCCGCCGCCGACGCGCGCACCGCCGTGGGCGCGGCGGTGATCAACCTGACCCCGGGCCCGGCCAAGGAATGGGCGATCCAGACCTTCGGCACCTCGGACAAGACCTTCCTCACCGTCATGGTGGTGGTGGTGGTCGCGGCGCTGTGCGCCGTGGCCGCGATCTGGGAGCGGTCCCGGATTCCGCTGGGCAGCATCGTGATCGCGGCCGCCGCGGTGGCCGGCTGCCTGGCGGTGCTGGCGCAGAAGGGTGCGGGCCCGGTCGATCTGATTCCGACGGTCATCGGCGCGGTCTGCGGTATCGCGGTGATGCGACAGCTGACCCGGCCATCCCCCGGGGATGCCTCCGCCGGCGCCGAGGCCGGCATACCGGCCGGTGACGCCGATCCGAACCGGCGGCGTTCACTGCTGACCCTGGGACTGCTCGGGGCGGGCGCGCTGTCGGGCGTTGCGGGCACCGTGCTGACCCGCAAGCGCAGGTCGGTGGCCGGTGACCGCGACGCCTTCGCGCTGCCCACCCCCTCCTCGCCGGCGCCGCCGATCCCGGCCGGTGTGCAGCCGGACGCCGAGGGCCTGCCGAGCTTCATCACCGGCAACGCCGACTTCTACCGGATCGACACCTCGCTGAGCGTTCCGCAGATCTCCCGGGCGGACTGGACACTGCGGGTGCACGGCATGGTGGACCGGGAGCTCACCTACACCTTCGCCGACCTCGAGCAGTTCGAGTCGGTGGAACGTGCCGTCACCCTGACCTGCGTGTCGAACCCGGTCGGCGGTCCGCTGATCTCCAACGCCATGTGGACCGGGTACCGGTTGCGGGACATTCTGGCGCGCAGCGGGATTCACCCCGACGCCGACATGGTGCTGTCCACGTCGTACGACGGGTTCAACCTCGGCACGCCCGTCGAGGCCCTCACCGACGACCGCGACGCGCTGCTGGCGATCGGGATGAACGGTGTGCCGCTGCCGGTCGAGCACGGCTACCCGGCCCGGCTGGTGGTGCCGGGTCTGTACGGCTTCGTCTCGGCCACCAAGTGGGTGGTGGACCTGGAACTGACCCGTTTCGACCGGGCCGAGGGGTACTGGACCAAGCTGGGCTGGTCGGCCAAGGCGCCGATCAAGACCCAGTCGCGCATCGACGTGCCGCGCACCGGATCGCGGGTCGCGGCCGGGCCGGTCACCGTCGGCGGGGTGGCCTGGGCCCAGCACCGCGGCGTCAAGGCCGTCGAGGTCCGCATCGACGACGGGCCGTGGCAGCCCGCGAAGCTGGGCGCGGGCTACTCCAACGACACCTGGCGGCTGTGGACCTTCCAGTGGCAGGCCACCGCCGGTTCGCACACCGTCACCGCGCGGGCCACCGACAACACCGGCGCCGCGCAGACCGACCGGCAGGCGCCGCCCGCCCCCGACGGCGCGACCGGCTGGCCGTCGATATCGGTCGAGGTGACATAGCAAGATTTCGGTGGAGGCCGCCGCGGTCGCGGATTTCCGGTATCAGACCGGCGTGAGCTCCTCGGCCTCGAATTCGTCGGGCACGCGCACCGTCACCACCGTCCCGCCGCCGGGCCGGGAGTCGAAACTCATCGAGCCACCGATGGCCTCCACCCCGTTGACCAGAGACGCCAGCCCGATGTGGCCCTCGGTGACGCGCCGGACGATGATCTCCGGGTCGAATCCGATCCCGTCGTCGGCGACGGTCAGAACGGTTCCCCCGGGTCCGCGGTGCAGGCCGACCTCCAGCCGGGTGGCACGGGAATGCTTGTGCGCGTTGGCAAGAAGCTCGCGGGCCGCACGGTAGATCAGCGCCTGGGCCTCGGGGCGCTCCACCTCCTCGACATCGAGGTGGATCGGCGTGCCCCAGCGCTGCTCGTCGCGGCGGGCGAGTTCGCCCACCGCCGCGGTGAGGCCGACCTGGGCGAGCACCTGCGGATGCAGGGTGCTGACCGTCGTGCGCAGCGCGGAGACCGTCTCCTTCAGCGCGGCGTCGAGGCGGTCGAAACCCTCCGGGGTGGGATGCTCGCGAAGGTCGTCGAGGTCGAGGCGCGCGGCCAGCAGGTTCTGCAGCGGGCCGTCGTGCAGCTGTTCGGACAGCTCCTGCTTGCTGCGCTCGTCGGCGCGCATCGACTCGGCCACCAGCCGCTGGCGCACGTCGAGCAGCATGGCCACCCTCGCTCGCCGGCGGGCCAGGGTGAACGACAGCGCGGTGATGGCCGCGGTCAGCCACAGCAGGCAGCCCACCTGCACGTAGACCACCGCCGGGACCTTGTCGCCCATCTTCTGCTCGGTGGTGGCGTAGAACGCCCACGCCAGCAGGTAGCCGAACGACGCGCTCAGGCCCAGCGCGCCGGTGATCAGCGGGCTGTCCAGGAACACCACCGAGATCGGCAGCAGGAAGAAGATCGGGTACAGCGAGATGGTGGCCGGTCCGGAGGCGACGCACAGCGCGAACACGATCGCGACGTCGGCGAAGGTGGAGGCCCGGGCGTACCACCAGCGGCCCGGGGTGCCGAGCACGAAGATCAGCCAGGCGACCGCCGCGACGGCGTAGGCCGCGAGCAGGCCGTTGAACAGCATCTCGCTGCGGTGCTCGACGTGGGTGTGCGCAACCAGCAGCGCGATGAGCGCGATCAGCACCAGCCGCAGGAAGGACCGGATCCGCAGCGGTTCAGCGGTCAGGAAGTCCAGCACCCGGTTGCCGAGTCGCCTCACCGTCGGCCCTAGTCCAGCAGGCCCCGGCGCATCGCCTCGGCGACCGCCGCCGCGCGATCGCCCACACCGAGCTTCTCGTACAGCCGCTGCACGTGGGTCTTGACCGTCGAGGGCGCCAGGAACAACTGCTTGGCGATCATCGGGATGCTGGCGCCCTCGGCGATCATCCCGAGC
This sequence comes from Mycobacterium sp., assembly GCF_046095365.1. Taxonomy (GTDB): domain Bacteria; phylum Actinomycetota; class Actinomycetes; order Mycobacteriales; family Mycobacteriaceae; genus Mycobacterium. Next base: position 2,700 of record NZ_JBJTJF010000017.1, on the reverse strand, counting down.
ACCTCGCGTTCGCGCGCGCTCAGCGTCGGGCCGCTGGGCTCGGCGCGCCGGCGGATCTCCGCGGCCAGCCCGGAGGCCAGATCCGCCGCGACGACGTCGCGTCCCCGCGCGCAGTCGAGCACCGCGTTGACGATCTCCGACCGCGAGGACTCCTTGGGCAGGTAGCCCGCCGCACCCTGCTGCAGGGCGTGATAGATGATCGCCGAGTCGTTGTTGGCCGAGACCAGCAGCACCCGGGTCGGCAGTTCGTCGCGCAGCGTGGCCGCGGCCACCTGGGCGCCGTCCATGCCGGGCATCTGAAGGTCGAGCAGGGCGACCTGCGGTCGGTGTTCCTTGATCGCGGCGAACGCCGAGGGACCGTCCTCGGCCTCGGCGACCACCTCGACCAGACCGCTGCCGGTCAGCGCACGCACCAACCCGTCCCGGAACAGCGGGTGGTCGTCGGCGACGACGACCGTCACCTTCTGGTTGTTGAAGGTCTCGCGCATGGCGTCAATCGTGGCACAGGGTTTGTCCGATGTTGTCGCGCATGCAACTATCGCTGCCGTGTCCGTGGGCCTGATCGTCACGCTGGTCCTGGTGTTCGTGCTGGGCACGGCCATCCAGCGCGGCAACACCTGCACGGTGGTGGCCGTCGACGACGTCGTCCACCGCGGCTCCTGGGACCGGTTGGTGGCCATCGTCTTCGCCTGGTTCTGGGTGGCCGGTGGGCTGACCCTGCTGTCCCTGACGACCGGTTTCACCCTCGCGGCCAAGATCGTTCCGGTCACCGTCTGGTCGGCGGTGGGCGGGGTGATCCTGGGGATCGGCGCGGTGGTCAACGGAGCCTGCACCACCGGGACCATCGCCCGCATCGGGTCGGGCGAGTACGCGTTCGGGCTGACCGTCGCCGGGTTCTTCCTCGGCTGCCTGCTGGCGCCCTACGTGGTGGGGCGGGCGGCCGTCACCCACTCCGCGACCCCGGCCACCGTCACGTCGCTGAGCTTCCCGGTGCCGGCACTGCTCGGACTCACCGTGGTGGCGGCGTTGACCGCGCGCCGGCTGATCTGGGGCCCGCACGAGAGTTTCCGGGCATTCCTGCGGCACGCCTGGGATCCGCGGACGGCGGTGCTGATCGTGGCGGTGATGTTCATCGCGGCGGTGCAGATCTACGGGCCCTGGGCCTACACCGACACCCTCGGCAGCATCGCCCACGGCGACACCACACGGATCCTCCCGCACCTCGCGCTGTTCGCCTCGCTTCTCATCGGGGCGGTCGTGGCGGGGCGGTCCCAGGTCGGCACCCGGCAGATCGGGCCGCTGGCGCCGAGGGTGATCCGCTGCACCATCGGGGGGGCGGTGATGGGCGTCGGCTCCGCCGTCGCCCCGGGTGCGTTCGACGGTTTCACGCTGCTCGGCCAGCCGCTGCTGCTCCCCTACGCGTGGGCGGTGATGGCTGCCTGTTACCTCTCGGTCCTGCTCGGGGTGGGCTACCTGCGCTCCGGCCTGGGGAACTGGATCAAGACCCGGCGCGGCTGAGGCGGTTCCCCCGATCGGGGGAACGCGGTTTCCCCCCGTGCGGGGGCCGACAGGCCCACAGTCCCGGAGGCCGGCGGGGCGGATCCTTGAACCATGAACACAGCCATCGCCTACCTCACCCGCGCCACGGCCCGGCCCGCCGCCGAGTCCCGCCGCGACTTCCTGGTGCCGACGCTGTGCGTGGTCGTGATGACCGTCGCGGTGCGGCAGACCGCCGTCGTCCCGGTGCTCGACGTGATCGCCCGCCAGCTCAACGCCTCGGCGCTCTCGGTCAGCTGGGCGGTCACCGCCAACCTGCTCGCCGCGGCGGCCGGCACCCCGCTGATCGGGCGGATGGCCGACCTGCGCAACAAGAAGACGGTGCTGATCACCGTGCTGGCCCTGGTCGCGGCGGGTTCGCTGCTGGCTGCGGTGACCGCGTGGCTGCCGCTGCTGATCGTCGGCCGGGTGCTGCAGGGCCTGGCGTTCTCGCTGTACCCGGTCGCGGTGTCGATCCTGCGCGACGAGGTGCCGGCCCGGAAGCTGGTCCGGTCGATCGCGGTGATCTCGGCGATGCTCGGCCTGGGCGGCGGCCTGGGCCTGGTGGTGACCGGGCTGCTGATGACCGACGACGGCGCCCCCTATCAGCGGGTGTTCTGGCTGTGCGCGATCGTCACCGCGGCGGTGATCGTGCCCGCCGCGATCGTGCTGCCCAGCCGGCCGCGCCGGGTGGTCGCCTCCCTCGACTGGATCGGCGCGGCGGGCCTGGCCGTCGGGTTGTCGGCGGTGCTGCTGGCCGTCACCCAGGGCCGCACCTGGGGCTGGCTGTCCCCGGCGACGCTGGCCGCCGCCGCGATCGGCGCCGCCGTGCTGGCCGGCTGGTGGTCGCACAGCCGGCGTGCCGCCCAGCCGCTGGTGTCCACGGCGATGCTGAGCCGCCGGCCGATCCTGCTGGTCAACTCCGCGACCCTGCTGGTGGGCATGGCGCTGTACTTCTCCTTCCTCGGCCTGACCGACTTCGTCAAGGCCCCGACCGCCGACGGCTTCGGGTTCGGCGCCTCGGTGCTGGACACCAGCCTGGAGTTCCTGCTGCCCGGCGCGCTGGCCGCGGCGGTGACCGCACTGGCCAGCGGCCGGTTCATCGAGCGGTTCGGGGCGCGCAACGTGGTGATCGCGGGCGCGACGGCCGGCCTGATCGGTTTC
>NZ_JBJTJF010000016.1:0-2998 GCF_046095365.1 Mycobacterium sp. | reverse complement strand
GGTGCAGTTGGTCAGGTAGTTGCTGGTGACGCCGAACCTCCCGGAAGCCACCTGCTTGATGGCGCTGCGGCGCCAGTCGCCGTTGTCGTCGCGCTCGAAGCGGCTGACGGCTTCGCCGCCCTCGCCCGAGTTCGACCGCGCGCCGAGGCGGTTCATCGCGACGGCCAGCGTCTCGTGCGCCTCGGCGGAGATCGAGCCGTAGCTCATGGCTCCGGTGGAGAACCGCTTGACGATCTCGGCGGCCGGCTCCACCTCGTCGATCGGCACCGGCGGGCGGACACCCTCTTTGAACTTCAGCAGCCCGCGCAGCGAGGCGATCTTCTCGCTCTGGCCGTCGACCATCCGGGTGTACTCCTTGAACACCTCGTACTGCCCGGTGCGGGTGGAGTGCTGCAGCTTGAACACGGTGTCGGGGTTGAACAGGTGGTACTCGCCCTCGCGGCGCCACTGGTACTCCCCGCCGACCTCGAGCTCGCGGTGCGCGCGCTCGTCGGGCCGGTCCAGGTAGGCCAGTTGGTGGCGGGCGGCCACGTCGGCGGCGATGTCATCCAGGTCGATCCCGCCGACCGGGCAGCTCAGGCCGGTGAAGTACTCGTCGAGCACCTTCTGGGAGATGCCGATGGCCTGGAACAGCTGGGCGCCGGTGTATGAGGCGACGGTGGAGATGCCCATCTTCGACATCACCTTCAGCACGCCCGTGCCGGCGGCCTTGATGTAGTTGCTCAGCGCCTTCTCGCGGTCGATACCGGTGATCACCTCCCGGTCGATCATGTCGCTGATCGACTCGAAGGCCATGTAGGGGTTGATCGCCCCTGCGCCGAAGCCGATGAGCATGGCCATGTGGTGCACCTCGCGGGCGTCACCGGCCTCGAGCACCAGGCCGACCTGGGTGCGGGTGCGCTCACGAACCAGGTGGTGGTGCACCGCGGCCACCGACAGCAGCGACGGGATCGGCGCCATCGTCGGGTTGGACTCGCGGTCGGAGAGGATCAGGATCTGCGCGCAGCCGGCGATCGCCTTGGACGCCTCGGCGCGGATGTCGTCGAGCGCGCGGCGCAGGCCCGCGCCGCCCTTGGCCACCGGGTACAGACAGCTGATAACCGCGGCGCGCATGCCGTGGCGGTGGCCGTGCACCTCGTCCTCGGGGTCGAGGTTGACCAGCTTGGCCAGTTCGTGGTTGCGCAGGATCGGCTGCGGCAGCAGGATCTGGTGACACGAGGCCGCGGTCGGGTGCAGCAGGTCCCGCTCCGGGCCCAGCGTCGCCGACAGGCTGGTCACCACCTCCTCGCGGATGGCGTCCAGCGGCGGGTTGGTCACCTGGGCGAACAACTGCTGGAAATAGTCGAACAGCATCCGCGGCCGCGAGGACAGCACCGCGATCGGGGTGTCGGTGCCCATCGACCCGAGCGCCTCGACGCCGGTGCGCGCCATCGGCGCCACCAGCATGTTGAGTTCCTCGTAGGTGTAGCCGAAAGCCTGCTGGCGCAGCACCACCCGGTGGTGGGGCATCCGGATGTAGGGCCCCTGCGGCAGGTCGTCGAGGTGGAACTGCTCGGCCGCCAGCCACTCGGCATAGGGTTGCCCGGCGGCCAGTTCGGCCTTGATCTCCTCGTCGGCGATGATCCGGCCCTGCGCGGTGTCCACCAGGAACATCCGGCCCGGGTGGTCAAGCGCATGCGGTTGCAGCCGGGCCGGATCCAGTTCCAGCACACCGGATTCCGACGCCATGACCACCAGGCCGTCGTCGGTCACCCAGATCCGCGACGGACGCAGGCCGTTGCGGTCGAGCACCGCGCCCACCACGGTGCCGTCGGAGAAGCACACCGAAGCCGGTCCGTCCCACGGCTCCATCAGCGCGGCGTGGTAGGCGTAGAACGCCCGGCGCGCGGGGTCCATGTCCTCGTTGCGCTCCCAGGCCTCCGGGATCATCATCAGCACGGCGTGCGGCAGGCTGCGCCCGCCCAGGTGCAACAGTTCGAGGACCTCGTCGAAGCGGGCGCTGTCCGAGGCGCCCGGCGTGCAGACCGGGAAGACCTTCTCGACGTCGGAACCGAAGACGTCGGTTTTGATCAAGGCCTCACGAGCGCGCATCCAGTTCTCGTTGCCGGTGACGGTGTTGATCTCGCCGTTGTGCGCGATGCGGCGGAACGGGTGCGCCAGCGGCCAGGACGGGAAGGTGTTGGTGGAGAACCGCGAGTGCACGATGCCCAGCGCGCTCTCCATGCGGTCGTCCTGCAGGTCCAGATAGAACGCCTTGAGCTGCGGGGTGGTCAGCATGCCCTTGTAGATCAGGGTCCTGCCGGAAAGGCTTGGGAAGTAGACGGTTTCGCGCCCCGGGCCGTCCTGGCCCGGCCCCTTGGTGCCCAGCTCGTGCTCGGCGCGCTTGCGGATCACATAGGCGCGGCGTTCCAGCTCCAGACCCGAGGCGCTCGGGTCCATCCCGTCGCTTCGCTCCCCCCAGCCGATGAACAGCTGCCGGAAGGTCGGCATCGCGTCGCGGGCCAGCGCGCCCAGCGATGAGTCGTCGGTGGGAACCTCGCGCCAGCCCAGCACGGTCAGGCCCTCGGCCTCGACGATCTTCTCCAGACCTTCGGCGGCCAGCACGGCGTCGCGGGAGGACTGCGGCAGGAAGGCGATCCCGGTGGCGTAGGAACCCTCCTCGGGAAGGTCGAACTCCACCACCGCGCGCAGGAACCTGTCCGGCACCCCGATCATGATCCCGGCGCCGTCACCGCTGTTGGGCTCGGCACCGGCGGCGCCGCGGTGCTCGAGGTTCAGCAGGGCGGTGATGGCCTTGTCGACGATGTCGCGGCTGCGCCGGCCGTGCATGTCGACGACCATCGCGACACCGCACGCATCATGCTCGTACAGCGGGTTGTAGAGCCCGACACTGGTGGGCATACGCACCTGACCCTTCACATGTCCGCGAAGCGGCTCGCCCCTGGCTGTGGATGGCGCGCCGCGCCCCGTCCGGGTTCGTCCGTGCGTCGGTGAACGG
>NZ_JBJTJF010000015.1:0-7078 GCF_046095365.1 Mycobacterium sp. | reverse complement strand
ACACCTCGCTGAAACTGTGGGAGCGCGGCGAGGCGCTGGCCAAGCGCTGCGAGGAACACCTCGCCGGCGCCCGCGCACGGATCGAATCCGCGCTGTCGGTATCCGAGTCCGACGAGGACTGATGTCCGACGCGGTGCTGGTGACCGGAGCCTTCGGGCTGGTGGGCGGGGCGACCGTCCGGCACCTGGCCGCCCTCGGACGCGCGGTGGTGGCCACCGATCTCGACACCGCAGCCAACCGGGCGGCCGCCGCGGCTCTTCCCGCCGGAGTGGCCGCGAGGTGGGCCGACCTCACCGACCCCGAACAGACCGCCACGCTGGTGTCAGACGTCGCCCCGGCGGTGATCGTTCACCTGGCCGCCATCATCCCCCCGCAGTGCTACGCGGACCCGGAGCTGGCCCGGCGGGTCAACGTGGAGGCTACCGGCAATGTGCTCAAAGCCTCTGCCGCGCAGAACGATCCACCCCGGTTCGTGCTGGCGTCCAGCATCGCCGTCTACGGCCCGCGCAATCCGCATCGTGTCAGCGGCGTGCTCACCGAGCAGACACCGGTGCGCCCCTTCGACAACTACGGCCGGCACAAGGCCGAGGCCGAGGACCTTGTGCGGCGGTCGGGACTGGACTGGGTGGTCCTGCGCCTGGGCGGAGTGCTGACCCCCGACGTCGGTCTGGTCGCCGACCCCGATGTGCTCTACTTCGCCGCAGCCCTGCCCTCCGACGGGCGCCTGCAGACCGTCGACGTCCGCGACGTCGCGCACGCGTTCGCCGCGGCGGGCACCGCCGACGTCGCCGGCCGGGTGCTGCTGATCGGCGGTGACGACTCGCACCGGCAGCTGCAGGGCGGGGTCGGCACGGCGACGGCGGCGGCGCTGGGCCTGGCCGGCGTCCTACCGCCGGGCCGGCCGGGTGATCCCGGGGACGACGACGCCTGGTTCGCCACCGACTGGATGGACACCTCCGCCGCCGACGCGGTGCTGGGCCATCAGCACCACAGCTGGCCGCAACTGCTCGCCGAGACCGGACGCAACGCCGGCTGGAGGCGTTATCCGCTGCGTCTGATCGCTCCGCTGGCCCGGCAGTACCTCAAACGGGCATCCCCGTACTACCGCCGGCCCGGGCGCTACGCCGAGCCGTGGGAGGCTGTGCGCCGGAGGTGGGGACCACCGGAGGCTGATCGGAGGCCGGCATGACGCAACATCGGGTCGCTGTGATCGTCGGCGGCGCGTCGGGCATCGGGTGGGCGACCGCCCGGGCGCTGGCCGCCGAGGGCGCCCGCGTGACCATCGCCGACCGCAACGCCGACGCCGCCCGGGACCGCGCCGCCGAACTGGGCGACCCGCACACCTGGGCGGTGGTCGAGGTCACCGACGAGGCCGGCGTCGCCGCGCTGTTCGACGGGGTCGTCGCCCGTGAGGGCCGGCTGGACGTGGTGGTCAACTGCGCCGGCTTCAGCGGGTTCGGGATGATCACCGACCTGCCCGCCGACCAGTTCCGCTCGGTGGTCGACGTCTGTCTGACCGGCGGGTTCCTGGTGCTCAAACACGCCGGCCGCCATCTCGGCGAGGGCGGGGCGGTGGTGTCGCTGACCTCGCTCAACGCCCGGCAGCCGGCCATCGGGATGAGCGCCTACTGCTCGGCCAAGGCCGGGTTGTCGATGCTGACGCAAGTCGCCGCCCTCGAACTGGGCCCGCGCGGCATCCGGGTCAACGCCGTCGCTCCCGGATTCGTCCACACCCCGCTGACCGAGGGCGCCTCGGCCATCCCCGGGGTGGTCGAGGAGTACGTGGAGAACACCGCACTGGGCCGGGCCGGCACCCCCGAGGACGTCGCGGCTGCGGTGGCGTTCCTGTGCTCGCCGCAGGCGTCCTGGATGACCGGCGAGGTCCTCGACCTCAACGGCGGGGCGCACCTCAAGCGCTACCCCGACATCCACCGGCATCTGACGAAACTGATGGGGCCGGGACGTTGAAAGGACACCAGAGACGGTGAAGACCGAATTCACGCTCACCCAGAAGCGTGCGCTGGCCGTCGTCACCGGGGTGGCGCTGCTGTTCGGCGCGTACTTCCTGCGCCGCTACTTCATGCTGATCGTGATCGCGGCCATCGTGGCCTACCTGTTCACCCCGCTGTACAACTGGTTGCGCGGCAAGCTCAGCGGCGGCCTGGCGACCGTCCTGACGGTGCTCGCCGCACTGGGCATCGTCGTCGTCCCGCTCATCGGGGTGATCTCGCTGGCGACGGTCCAGATCTCGCACATGCTCACCGGCGCCGCCGAGTGGGCCAAGACCGCCGACCTCAACGCCCTCGGGGACAAAGCCATCGGCACGGCCAACAACCTGCTGGCCAAGCTTCCGTTCCAGGCGCCGACGATCACGCTGGAGTCGCTGCGCGAAAATCTGGGCAAGGTGGCCCAGACCATCGGCGAATGGCTGCTGCGGACGTTGAGCGGTGCCGCCGGCGGCGCGATCGGCCTGATCACCTCCGCGATCATCTTCCTGTACGTGCTGATCTCGCTGCTGGTCAACAAGACCAAAGTGGTCACCCTCATCCGCCGCCTCAATCCGCTGGGAGAGGAGGTCACCGACATCTACCTGGCGAAGATGGGCGCCATGGTGAAGGGAACTGTCAAGGGCCAGTTCATCATCGCGGTGATCCAGGGCTTCCTCGGCGCCTGCTCGATCTACATCGCGGGCTTCCACGACGGCTTCTTCATCTTCGCGATCTTCCTGACCGCGCTGTCGGTGATCCCACTCGGCAGCGGCATCGTGACGATCCCGTTCGGCATCGGCATGATGTTCTTCGGCAACGTCGCCGGCGGGCTGTTCATCGTGCTGTTCCACATCTTCGGGATCACCAACGTCGACAACTTCCTGCGTCCGATCCTGGTGCCCAAGGAGGCGCGGCTGGATCCGGCGCTGATGCTGCTGTCGGTCTTCTCCGGCATCGCGATGTTCGGATTCTTCGGCATCGTGCTGGGCCCGGTGCTGATGATCGTGATCGTCACCACGATCTCGGTGTACCTCGCGGTCTACAAGGGCGTCGAAATGCAGGAGGAATCAGAGGAGCCCGAGGTGCGCAAGAAGCTATTCGGCAAGCGACACAAGGCCCTGCCGGCACCGGCGACGCCTACGTCAGACGCTCTTTGAGGAACTCCACGACCCGCTTGCGCGCCTCATAGGCCGGCTGCCCGTCGACCTCGCGGACCTCGAGGGTCAGCACCGAATGCGCCATCCGCCCGAACCCGGCGGCGTTGCCCGGCGAGGAGTCGATCTCGATGACCTCGAAGTTGTCGCCGAGTCTGTCCTTGAGGGTGCTGAACCGGTCGGCCGGCGCCGCCGGATCCCCGCTGAACCGCAGTCCCAGCGCGCACAGACCCTCCTCAGCCGCCCGCTTCTGGATCACCTTCATCTCGCCCTCGGAGAAACCGGGGTCGGCCCGGTGCGCGGCGGTCAGTCCGATGGGCACCGACGGCTGGCTGAGCACCGGGGCCAGCACGCTGTCGTCGACCGCGGCGGCCAGCGCGAAGCCTCCGGTGAAGCACTGCCCGATCACTCCCACGCCGCGGCCCGGTGTCCTGGCGTTGAGGTCGCGCGCGAGCGCCCGCAGATATCTGCTGACCGGACGTTCCTTGTTCAGCGCGAAGGCGGCGAACTCCTTGGCGATGCAGGCGCGCACCACCGTCGGCACCAGCCCCAGACCGCGAGCCGGAGCGCCCGGCGTGCCGAACAGCGAGGGGATCGCGACGGTGAAACCGTTGTCCACCAGATGATTTCCCAGCGCCAGCACGCCGGGGTGGGCGCCGGGTATCTCGGGGATCAGGATCACCCCCGGACCCTCGCCCTTGCGGTAGACGTCATAGGTGAAGCCCTCGGCGGTGAAGGGCTCGCAAACCCACCCGGACAGGTCGGCTTCGGGTGACTTGGTCGGCGACATGGGCGTCCTATCGTTTCGGGGTCAGTGGCGGCTGGTTCTGCGTCGCGGCGGCCAGGGTGCGGAAATCCTCGGCGCCTCCCGCGCCGCTGATCGCCAGTTGCGTGGCGGCGCCCCCGCTGCCCAGACGGGTGGTCCACACCGGCTCGGTGCCCTCACCGCCCTGGTAGACCACCCAGGTGACGCCGTCGACGTCCTGGGTCCCGGCGGGGTACACCGCGTTCTGGATCGACTGCACCAGTGCGGTCTCGTCGGCATTGCTCTGGGTGAGGCTGACGTACATCTTCGACGGCGCGATGTAGCCCACCCGGCTGGTGATCGCGTTCTGCTTCGCGCCGGCGACGGTGAGTCCGGCTTCGATGCCGCCGCGGGTGCCGGAGTTGGCCTGCCAGCCCTCGGGCAGGCGGGGCAGCCGCACCGGGAACCCGACCGCGTCGGCGTCGGCCTGCAGCGCCCGCTCGGCGTCGTAGGTCGGGACGGTCCCGTCGGCGCCGGGCCCGCTCGGGCTGAACGAGCACATCCCGACCAGGCCGGCCAGCACGATGCAGCCCAGAATCAGCGGCACCAGCGACCAGAACATGTCGCGGCCGTCCTGAAGCACCCTGGGCTTCGGCGGTCTCGGACCCGGAGGGCCGGCGACATCGGGGTCACGAGCCGGGGGGCCGTCCGGAGGATCTGGGCTCGTCACGGCCGCCAGTATCCCAGGTCGGGGCCCGGCCGTCGGCTCTGGGACAATCTTGCCCATGCCTGACGCCCGTCGCCGCGAAGCCCCCGACCGCAACCTGGCTCTGGAGCTGGTTCGGGTCACCGAGGCCGGCGCGATGGCGGCCGGGCGCTGGGTCGGCCGCGGCGATAAGGAGGGCGGCGACGGCGCGGCGGTGGACGCCATGCGCCAACTGGTGAACTCGGTGTCCATGCGCGGGGTCGTGGTGATCGGCGAGGGCGAGAAGGACAACGCCCCGATGCTCTACAACGGCGAGGAGGTGGGCAACGGGGACGGTCCGGACTGCGACTTCGCCGTCGATCCCATCGACGGGACGACGTTGATGGCCAAGGGCATGCCGAACGCGATCTCGGTGCTGGCCGTCGCCGAACGCGGGGCGATGTTCGACCCGTCGGCGGTGTTCTACATGAACAAGATCGCCGTCGGTCCCGATGCCGTCGGCGTCGTCGACATCACCGCGCCGATCGGCGAGAACATCCGCCGAGTGGCCCGGGCGAAGAACTCCTCGGTCGCCGACCTGACGGTCTGCATCCTGGACCGCCCGCGTCACGAGAAGCTGATCGCCGACGTCCGTGCGGCGGGCGCCCGGATCAGGCTGATCACCGACGGCGATGTGGCGGGGGCGATCTCGACCTGCCGGCCCGACTCGGGCACCGACATGCTGGCCGGGATCGGCGGCACCCCGGAGGGCATCATCACCGCGGCCGCCATGCGCTGCATGGGCGGGGAGATCCAGGGGCAACTGGCGCCCAAGGACGACGCCGAGCGCCAGAAGGCCATCGGCCGCGGACACGACCTGGACCGGGTGCTGGGCACCGAGGACCTGGTCTCCGGGGAGAACGTGTTCTTCTGCGCCACCGGCGTCACCGACGGCGACCTGCTCAAGGGGGTGCGGTACTTCGGCGGCGGCTGCACCACCCAGTCGATCGTGATGCGCTCGAAGTCCGGCACGGTACGGATGGTCGACGCCTATCACCGGCTCTCCAAACTCAACGAATACTCCGCGGTGGACTTCACCGGGGACAACGACGCCGCTTATCCCCTCCCCTGAGAAAGGCTGCACATGAGCTCATCTGCCGACGGCGAGTACCGGATCGAGCACGACACCATGGGCGAGGTCCGGGTTCCGGCCAAAGCCCTGTGGCGGGCACAGACCCAGCGGGCGGTGGAGAACTTCCCGATCTCGGGCCGCGGCCTGGACCGCAACCAGATCCGGGCCATGGCGCTGCTGAAGGCGGCCTGCGCCCAGGTGAACAAGGACCTCGGCCTGCTGGCCGCCGAGAAGGCCGATGCGATCATCGCCGCGGCGGGCGAGATCGCCGACGGCCTGCACGACGACCAGTTCCCCATCGACGTCTTCCAGACCGGCTCGGGCACCAGTTCCAACATGAACACCAACGAGGTGATCGCCTCGATCTGCGCCCGCAACGGCGTGACGGTGCACCCGAACGACGACGTCAACATGTCCCAGTCCTCCAACGACACCTTCCCGACCTCGACCCACATCGCGGCCACCGAAGCGGCCGTGCGCCAACTGATCCCGGCGCTGGAGTTGCTGCACGACTCGCTCGCCGCGAAGGCCCGCGCCTGGCGCACGGTGGTCAAGAGCGGGCGCACACACCTGATGGACGCCGTCCCGGTGACGCTGGGCCAGGAGTTCGGCGGCTACGCCCGTCAGGTCGAGGCCGGCATCGAGAGAGTGCGCGGGTCTCTCCCCCGCCTCGGTGAACTGGCCATCGGCGGCACCGCCGTCGGCACCGGCCTGAACGCCCCCGAGGGATTCGGCGCCAAGGTGGTCGAGGTGCTCGTCGCCCAGACCGGTCTGGCCGAACTGCGCACGGCAACAGACTCGTTCGAAGCCCAAGCCGCCCGCGACGGCCTTGTCGAGGCTTCCGGCGCGCTGAAGACCATCGCGGTGTCGTTGACCAAGATCGCCAACGACATCCGCTGGATGGGCTCCGGTCCGCTGACCGGACTGGGCGAGCTGCACCTGCCCGACCTGCAGCCGGGTTCCTCGATCATGCCGGGCAAGGTCAACCCGGTGATCCCGGAGGCGGTCACCCAGGTGGCCGCGCAGGTGATCGGCAACGACGCCGCCATCACCGTCGGCGGTCTGTCGGGGGCGTTCGAGCTCAACGTCTACATCCCGATGATGGCGCGCAACCTGCTGGAGTCGTTCACCTTGCTGGCCAACGTCTCCAGGCTCTTCGCCACCCGCTGCGTCGACGGCCTGGTCGCCGACGAACAGCGGCTGCGCCGGCTGGCGGAGTCCTCACCGTCGATCGTGACGCCGCTGAACTCGGCGATCGGCTACGAGGAGGCGGCCGCGGTCGATGACCGTCTGGCGAATCGTCTTGTGCTCCTTGAGCGCCTGCTTGGCCACCGCGGCCTGATCGGCGACAAGCTCACCGAGGAGGAACTCGAC
>NZ_JBJTJF010000014.1:0-59440 GCF_046095365.1 Mycobacterium sp. | reverse complement strand
GGCTGCGGCCGTTCCTGCTGCAGCACTTCACCCACAGCTACCGCGACATGAGGGTGGAGACCGCCGGGAACCAGATCCGGGAGGCCAAGGGCATGAAGTTGCAACTGCGGCTCGACGACGTCCGGATCCATCCGACCGCCGAGTCGACGGGCACGCTGGGGTCCCTCGAGGCCGACGTCACCTGGTCCGCCGACGGCATCCAGCGCACGGTTTCGGGCCTGATACCCCTGGTCGGCGGGCTGATCAGCGGCGTCACACCGGACGCATCGGCCGGCACCCTGCAGTTGCAGGGTCCGCTCGGCACGGTGACGATCAAGCCGCAGGCGGCCGACGGCGGTCTGTCCCTCGAGGTGGTGGGAGTGACCGGCCTGGGCTTCACCCTGCCGCGCGAGACGATGCAGCCCGCCCTGGACGCGTTCACCGGGCAGCTGACCAGGAACCTGCCGATGGGCATCCACGCCGAAAGCGTCGCGGTGACCGACGACGGGGTGACAGCGCGGTTCGTGACCCGCGACGCGACGATCCCGACCGGTCAGCAGGATCCCTGTTTCGCCGGAGTGGGTACGTAGGACCCGCTAGCCCTTCTCCGGGTCTCCGGGGTTGCAGCCGGTGACGATCATGGTGTTGTCGTCCACCGCGGGCCGCCACGATTCGAGGTCCCAACTGGTCTTTCCGGGCTCGGCGAACTCCGCGAAGCGCCAGTGGCAGAGGAATTGCGCGCGCATTCCGGCGGTGCCGGCGTCCGGCGCCAGCGCCAGCACCTCTGCCCAGGCCTCGTCGGACTGGGCCGCGGTCTTGGCCACCGAACCCGCCACTTCCCGGCCCGCCGGAGTCGGGTAGATCCGCAGCGTGGGAAGACCGCTGTAGGCGACCCACCGGACGTGATCGATGTAGGGCGGCGGTGCAGCGGCGTCGGCCCGGGCGGCCGGGACGCCGAGCGTGGTCATCGCCCAGGCGGCCAGCGCCACCGCCGCGAACCGCGGCACGTTCAGCGCGACTTCCCCTGGACCTCGAGGAGTTTGGGCCGGACGTCGGCCAGGTAGACGCCCGCCGCGACCGCCGCGATCACCATTCCCATGACTCCCAGAACCCACGAGAGCAGGGCGGCACCGCCCAGGATCACCAGCCAGACCGGCTTGGTGAGTTTGTCGACGGCGGTATAGGCATCCGGCCGCTGGAGGGCGGCATGCACGAACGCGTACACCGTCGCCCCCAGCACCGCCCAGAAGAGCACATCAAGAACGAGACCCGCCACACCCTGAAGCATCACGCTTCAAGGGTAGGCGGGTCTCGTGCCCGGGGTCGAACCGAGGTAGGCCTCTCGCGGCCGACCTGCGGTTCGTCGGTCTTACTTCTGGGTCACCTTTTTGGCCGGAGCCTTCTTGGCGACCTTCTTGACAGCCTTCTTGGCCGGAGCGGCCTTCTTGGCGGCGGCCTTCTTGACCGGAGCCGCCTTCTTGGCCGGAGCGGACTTCTTGGCCGGGGCCTTCTTCGCCGGCAGCTCGACACCGACCAGCTTGGCCGCACGCTCGCCGACCGCGCGGGTCTGCGCCGACACGTTGCCCAGGGCCTCCTGAGTCAGCTCGACGGCCGACTCGACATAGGTCTCGACACGGTCAGCGGCATCCTTGAACTCCGCCTGGCCCCGCAGCCGCTCCAGGGCGGCCTCGCCCCGGGCGATCAGGCTGTTGTAGGTCTCGGTGGCGTCCACCATGAACTCGTCGGCAGCCTTGCGCAGCTCGTCGGCGGTCAGCCGGCCACGCAGTTCCTCGGTCCGCTTGGGCAGCTGCTCCTGCAGCCGGGTCAGAGCGGCCCGACCGTCACCGACACGGTCTCCGGCGACCTCCGCACGCTCGCGCAGGGTGACCACGATCTCGTTGACGGTGGCCAGGGCCAGGTCGGCGGCGCCGACCGCGGCCAGCAGCGGGGCCTTGAGGTCCTCGATCGAGGTCTCGTTCTTGCTCTTCTTCTTCGCCATTGTGGCTGTTTCCTTTCGGTTTCTCGTGAAGCTGTTCAGTTGAGGACTGATTACTGCCCGGTTACTACGCCGGCGACCCCTCGTTCTGCTGGCGGAACGAGGTGTAGATGTCGAGCAGGACGCGCTTCTGCCGTTCGGTGATCGCGGTGTCACCGATGATGGCGTCGTGCACCTGGCTCGGCTGTCCGGGCTCGAGGATCCCGGCCCGGACGTACAGCACCTCCGCCGAGAGCCGCAGCGCCTTCGCGATCTGACTCAACACCTCGGCGGAAGGCTTGCGCAGTCCCCGCTCGATCTGGCTGAGGTAGGGATTGCTCACCCCGGCCCGCTCGGCCAGCTGCCGCACCGAGACCTGGGCGGCTTCCCGCTGGGTGCGGATGAAGCTGCCGATGTCCTGCGCGGCGTTGCTGACCACGGCGGCAAGGTCTGACTCCTGAGTCATGCCTCGCCTCCTCGCGGGAACGGTTGTCGCCTTCATACGGCACCAGCCTACCGCGCAGTGCTAACAATTGCAAGCACTTGCTAGCGCAGGTCAGAACAGAATTTGCGCGACGGTATAGATCACCAGGCCGGCCAGCGCCCCGACCACGGTGCCGTTGATCCGGATGAACTGCAGGTCGCGGCCCACGTGCAGTTCGATGCGCCTGCTGGCTTCCTCGGCATCCCAGCGCTGGATGGTGTCGGTGATGATCGTGGTCGCCTCCGCGCCGTACTGGCCGGCCAGGTGCTGGGCTCCCCGGATGATCCAGTCGTCGACCTTGTCGCGCAGTTCGGCGTCGTCGCGCAGCGACTCGCCGATGCGCACCACCGAGTCGGCGATGCGGCCCCGCAGTTCGCTGGACGGATCGTTGACACCGTCGAGAACCAGCCGCTTGAGGGTCTTCCAGGCGGTCTCGGCCGCTCGGGTCACCTCGTCGCGCTCCATGAGCTGCTCCTTGACCGTCTCAGCGCGGGCGATCGTCTCCGGGTCGCTTTGCAGATCACTGGCGAATTCGAACAGAAAGCGGTTGGCCGACTGGCGCAGTTCGTGGTTGGGGTTGCGTCGGACCTTGTCGGTGAAGTCCATCAGCTCACGGTGAATGCGGTCACCGACGAGCTGATCGACGAACTTCGGCGACCAGCTCGGGGAGTCCCGCAGCACGACCCGGTCGATGGTGGGCCCGGCGTTGAGCGCCCATTCGAACGCCCGGTCGCACAGCAGCTGAATGAGCGCCTCCTGGCGGTTCTCGACGAGCAACTGGTTGAGCACCCGGCCCACCGGCGGGCCCCATTGCGGCTCGGCGAGGCGCTTGACGATGCTCTTGTCGATGGCCTGCTGGATGTCCTCGTCGTTGAGCAGTTCCACGCCGACCCGCATGATGGTCGCGGTCTCCTCGGCGACCCGGGCCGCGTGGTCGGGCTCGGACAGCCACTTGCCCAGCCGGCTGGCGATCTCGGCGTCCCGCAGCTTGGTCTCCACCACTTCCGGGGACAGGAAGTTCTCCCGCACGAAACTGCCGAGCCCCTCGCCGAGCTGGTCCTTCTTGCGCTTGATGATCGCGGTGTGCGGGATCTTAAGGCCGAGCGGATGACGGAACAGGGCGGTCACGGCGAACCAGTCAGCCAGCGCGCCGACCATGCCGGCCTCGGCCGCGGCCCCCACGTAGCCCAGCCAGGGCGGGCCGCCTTGAGCCTGCGCCCACCGGCAGACCAGGAATATCACCGTCGCGCCGATCAGGAACCCGAGCGCCACCGCCTTCATCCGGCGCAGGTTGGCCAGCCGCTCGGCATCGGCCTGGGCGTCCGCACCGGCGAAGGACTCAGCAAACGAACTGCGCGGCCCGGGGGACCCCGTCCCGGCAGCGAGGCGGTGTTTGGCGACCACCACACCATCATCCGCTATCGGCACGACTCAGCCGCCGGCTATTCGCCACGAGCTAAGCCCGGATTTAGGTGTGACCGCCCGTCACAACTTTCCTGTTCGCGCCGGTTAGAATCGCCCTCGGAAGGGAGCGGTAGGGCGACGTGACACAGTCTGAATCCAGCGACGCGCCCGGCGCGGGTATTGCCCTGGGCGCGGTCAAGACCGACGGCCGCAAACGGCGCTGGCACCGGCACAAGGTGGAGCGGCGCACCGAGTTGGTCGACGGAGCACTCGACGCGATCCGGCGCCTCGGCGGCGACAAGAGCCGCGACGTCAGCATGGACGAGATCGCTGCCGAGATAGGCGTCTCCAAGACGGTGCTCTACCGCTACTTCGTGGACAAGAACGACCTCACCACCGCGGTGATGATGCGCTTCACCCAGACCACCCTCATTCCCAACATGGCGGCCGCCCTGTCCTCCGACCTCGACGGGTTCGACATGACCCGCGAGATCATCCGGGTGTACGTCCAGACCGTGGCGGCCGAACCGGAGCCGTACCGCTTCGTGATGGCCAACTCGTCGGCGAGCAGGAACAAGGTGATCGCCGACTCCGAGCAGATCATCGCCCGGATGCTGGCGGTGATGCTGCGCCGGCGCATGCAGGTCGTCGGCATGGACACCCGCGGCGTCGAGCCGTGGGCCTTCCTGATCGTGGGCGGCGTCCAGCAGGCCACCCACTCCTGGATGTCGAACCCGCGAATGAGCAGCGATGAGCTGATCGACTATCTGACGATGCTGTGCTGGAGCGCCTTGTGCGGCATCGTCGAGGTGGGCGGTTCGTTGGAGCGATTCCGGTCCGAGCCGCACCCGCCGCCGGTTTTGCCGGCATTGCAGCCCGCAACACCGCTTTAGTCTCTAGTGTTCGGCCATGGCGAAAGAGCTGTGGACACATAAGCCCTCCGACGTGTTGCGCTTCCGGCCCGGGGACAGGGTCAGCGACATCGACACCGACTCCAGTCCCGGCTTCAGCGCCAAACGCGAGGATGCCGAGCGGATCACCGACGAACGCGGGGAGCATTTCGCCGAACTCCAGGAGAAGCTGTACGCCAACGGCAGGGAGGGCGACAACCGCTCGGTTCTCCTGGTACTGCAGGGGATGGACACCGCCGGCAAGGGCGGGATCGTCACCCACGTGGTCGGCGCCGGCAACCCGATGGGCATCGACTACCACAGCTTCGGCAAGCCGACACCGGAGGAGCGCTCGCACCATTTCCTGTGGCGGATCAACAAGTCACTGCCGCCGGCCGGCCATATCGGCGTCTTCGACCGGTCCCATTACGAGGACGTTCTGGTGGTCCGGGTGCACAAGTTGGTTCCCGTCGAGGAGTTGGATCAGCGTTACGACGAGATCAACACCTTCGAGCAGGAGCTCATCGACTCAGGGACCTCCGTGGTCAAGGTGGCCATGTTCGTCTCCCTCGACGAGCAGAAGGCCCGGCTGGCCGAGCGGCTGCAGCGGCCGGACAAGTACTGGAAGTACAACCCCGGCGACCTCGAGGAACGCAAACTCTGGCCCGCCTACCAGGAGGCCTACCAGGTCATGCTGGACCGGACCTCGACCGACCGGGCTCCGTGGTTCGTACTGCCGTGCGACAAGAAGTGGTACGCCCGGCTGGCGGTGACCGAGTTGCTCATCGAGGCCCTGACCGCGATGAACCTGTCCTGGCCGGAGGCCGACTTCGACGTCGAGGCCGAGCGCAAGCGGGTCGCCGAGCTCTGACCCTGCGCGCTACTGGCCCTTCACCAGGGTGAACTGACCGACGTTCGTGATGCCGCGGCGGAAGAAGTCGGCGCACCCGGTCAGGTATTTCATGTACTTGTCGTAGGTCGCCTCGTCCATCAGCGCGATCGCCTCGTCGCGTTTGGCTTCCAGGTTCGCCGCCCACATGTCCAGGGTGCGCGCGTAGTGCGGCTGCAGGAGATGGACGCGCTCGAGGGTGAAACCGGAGTCCGCCGCGAGCTTCTCGATGTCCTCCACCGCCGGCAGCTGGCCACCCGGGAAGATCTCGGTACCGATGAAACGCATGAACTTCAGGTCGCTGATGGTCAGCTTGATTCCGTTGTCGCGGAAGAACTTCTGGGTGTGCGCCAGGATCGTGTGCAGCAGCATCCTGCCGTCGCTTGGCAGAATGCTGTAGGCCCGCTCGAAGAACATCGGGTAGCGCTCGGCCTTGAACGCCTCGAAGGCGCCGATGGAGACGATGCGGTCGACCGGCTCGTCGAACTCCTCCCAGCCCTGCATGCGGATCTCGATCTTGCGATCGGTGTCGAGCTTGGCCAGACGCTGGCGGGCGTAGTCCGACTGCGCCTTGCTCAGCGTGATGCCGATGACGTTGACGTCGTGATTGACGACGGCACGCTCCAGGCAGCCGCCCCAGCCGCAGCCGACGTCGAGCAGTGTCATGCCGGGCTCGAGGTTGAGCTTGCCGAGCGCCAGATCGAACTTCGCGTTCTGCGACTCCTCGAGATTCATGTCGTCGCGCTCGTAGTAACCGCAGGTGTAGCCCATCGTTGGGCCCAGCCACAACGCGAAGAATTCGTTCGAGACGTCGTAAATGGACTGGGACTCCTCGTAGTAGGGAGTCAGATCCGTGTCAACGTCGCCCATCAAGCCTGCCCTTCCGCGAGTTGTGAGGGATCGTAGTCCACCGGACCCGCCGAGCGCACATTCCGTGGCGGTCAGTAGGGATATCAGTAGGGGTATCAGTAGGGGTAGAAGCCCTGGCCGGACTTCTTGCCCAGCCGGCCCGCCTCGACCATCCGCAGCAGCAGTGGCGGCGGGCCGTACTGCGGCTCCTTGAACTCGTCGTACATCTTGTCGGCGATCAGTTTGAGGGTGTCCAGCCCGATCAGGTCGCACAGCCGCAACGGGCCCATCGGATACGACAGACCGGCAACCACGGCCTTGTCCACGTCCTCAACGGTGGCGACGCCGGATTCGACCATCCGGATCGCCGAGAGCAGATAGGGCACCAGCAGGAAGTTGACGACGAAGCCGGAGCGGTCCGTACAGCGGACCACCTGCTTGCCCAGAACCGCGCCGGCGAACTGCTCGGTGCGCGCGGCCGCGGCATCGGTGGTCGCCAGGGTGGTCACCAGTTCCACCAGTGGAAGCACCGGGACCGGGTTGAAGAAGTGCAGTCCGAGGACCCGGCCGGGGTTCCTGGTCGCGGCCCCGATCTTCATGATCGGGATGCTGGAGGTGTTCGACGCCAGCACCGCGTCGGGGTCGGTGATGATCTCGTCGAGCTGGCCGAAGATGGCGGCCTTGACCTTTTCGTCCTCGATCACCGCCTCGATGACCAGCTGGCGGTCGGCCAGGTCGGGCAGCTTGGTGGTGAAGCGCAGCCGATCCAGCGCGCCGTCACGCTCCCGCTCGGTGATCCTGCCGGCGCTCACACCGCGTTCCAGGGACTTGGTGATCCGGTTGCGGCCGGCCGTCACCAGGGCATCGGTCGTCTCGAACACCGTGACGTCGACCCCGGCCCGGGCGCACACCTCCGCGATACCGCCGCCCATCTGGCCGGCGCCGATCACGCCGACCCGCTCGATCGCTTGAGTCACGTTGCCTCCCTGATGATCTCGTCCACGAGGACCCTCGCCCGCCAGCCGGGCCGGGTCCCCGGCCGGCTCAGTGGAACTGACCCTCTTCGGTCGAGCCCGCCAGAGCGGTGGTCGACGAGGTCGGGTCCACCGTGGTGGCGATCCTGTCGAAGTAGCCGGCGCCAACCTCGCGCTGATGCTTGGTGGCGGTGTATCCGCGCTTCTCGGCGGCGAACTCCCGTTCCTGCAACTCGACGTAGGCGCTCATCTGGTTGCGCGCGTACCCGTAGGCCAAATCGAACATCGAGTAGTTCAGCGCATGGAAACCGGCCAGCGTGATGAACTGGAACTTGAAGCCCATCGCGCCGAGCTCTTTCTGGAACTTCGCGATGGTGGCGTCGTCGAGGTGCTGCTTCCAGTTGAACGACGGAGAGCAGTTGTAGGCCAGCAGCTGGTCGGGGAAATCGGCCTTGACGCCCTCGGCGAACTTGGCCGCCAGTTCCAGGTCCGGCGTGCCGGTCTCCATCCAGATCAGGTCGGAGTACGGCGCGTAGGCCTTGGCCCGCGCGATGCACGGCTCCAAGCCGTTGCGCACGTGGTAGAAGCCCTCCGCGGTGCGCTCACCGGTGACGAACGGCTTGTCGCGGTCGTCGACATCGGAGGTGATCAGGGTGGCGGCCTCGGCGTCGGTGCGCGCGATCACCACGGTCGGCACGTCGGCCACGTCGGCGGCCAGGCGCGCGGAGGTCAGCGTGCGGATGTGCTGCTGGGTCGGGATGAGCACCTTGCCGCCCAGGTGGCCGCACTTCTTCTCCGAGGCCAGCTGGTCCTCCCAGTGCGAGCCGGCGACGCCGGCGGCGATCATCGCCTTCTGCAGCTCGTAGACATTGAGCGCGCCTCCGAAGCCGGCCTCACCGTCGGCGACGATGGGCACCAGCCAGTTCTCGACGGAGGTGTCACCCTCGACCTTGGCGATCTCGTCGGCGCGCAGCAGCGCGTTGTTGATCCGGCGGACCACCTGCGGCACCGAGTTGGCCGGATACAGGCTCTGGTCGGGGTAGGTGTGGCCGGAGAGGTTGGCGTCTCCGGCGACCTGCCAGCCCGACAGGTAGATGGCCTTCAGGCCGGCCCGCACCTGCTGGACCGCCATGTTCCCGGTCAGCGCGCCGAGGGCGTTGACGAAGTCCATCCTGTTGACCTGGTCCCACAGGATCTCCGCGCCGCGGCGGGCGAGGGTCTGCTCCTCGACGACGGTGCCCTGCAGCGCGACGACCGCATCGGCGGTGTAGGTCCGGGTGATGCCCTTCCAGCGCGGATTGGAGTCCCAGTCTTTCTGAATCTCCGCGGCGCTCTTCGGCTTGCCGACCTCGGAAATGGAACGGGACATGGGCCTCTCCTTCGCTGTCTCAGACCGTGTGTCGGTGGGCGCTGACATTTCTGCTAACGCTGGACACTCATCGCTCGTATTTCGCCACGACGATGGCACAGTCGATATACGCAGGTCAAAATCGTCTCCAGTGCGAAATCCGGCAAGGAAACGGCCCACATTTTGCGAAGTTTGCGAAGAATGGTCCCGCGGGTGTCGATCACCGCAGGCCACGGCGCCCGGAACTGCTCAGAGCGGGAACATCGCCGCCAGCGCCTTGACCTCGTCGCCGACGACGTAGGTGAGCGTTCTCACGGTGCGATCGGTCAGCTCGGGTCCGAACCTGTCGGTGGAGCCGGGTGGGAAGACGTGCAGCAGCACCTCGAGCTTGTCGCCGTAGCTGATCGGGGCGTCGTGCTCGATGGTGACCCGCAGGGGTGCCGCGAGCAGTTCGGGGTAGGGGGCGAGGAACTCCCCGACCACCTTCCAGTACACCGAGTTGTTGACATGGTCGAACAGGTCGATGTCGCTGACCCGGATCGGGAACTCGCGGATCTCGTCGGCGTCCTCCCGCGAACCGGCGGACAGGTAGGACTTCCACCGCAGCCGATTGATGGCGGTGGTCTTCATCAGACCCTCCATGAAGTCGTCGGCGATGCGCGAGGGCCCCTGGGTCTGCCTGCTGAAGTTGATCCAGAACGCCTCGGTCTCGACCAGCCCGCCCTTGCGGCCGTCAATGCGCACCCGCATCTCGCACCACCGGGTCGAGGCGCCCGAGCACCACCGGCGCAGCCGAAGAGTGTCGTGGATCTCGATCGGGCGGATCATGTCGACCATGGTGCGGCGGACGATCCACAGCGGATGGGACTCGAGATGTCCCATCTCCCGCAGGTGATCCTGGCCGACATCCATGATGTGGCGGACCGCGGCGTCGAGCCGAAGCCGGCCGTGGCGGTCGGCGTCGGCCGCCCGCAGCGGCCACTGCCGGTCGAAGACCTCCGGCGGCGGCGGGTCGGGCACCGGGGCCAATACCTTGGCCAGGCCCGCCTGGTCCGTCGCGTCGCCGCCCATGGGTCGCGATCATGCCAAAAGCCGATTTTGGATGGCAACCAGCCAGCCGTTGCCAACACTGCCAACTGGCACTTCACACGCCGCTACGCTGGCGGCATGCCCAAGACCTACGTCGGTTCACGGGTACGACAGCTGCGCAGCGAACGCGGCTTCAGCCAGGCCGCGCTGGCCCAGGTGCTGGAGATCTCGCCGAGCTACCTCAACCAGATCGAACACGACGTCCGGCCGCTCACCGTCGCCGTGCTGCTGCGCATCACCGAGGTTTTCGGCGTCGACGCGACCTTCTTCTCGTCCCAGGACGACACCCGTCTGGTGGCCGAGCTGCGGGAGGTGATGCTCGATCGCGACCTGGAGGCCGAGGTCGATCCCGCCGAGATCGCCGACATGGTCGGGACCCACCCGTCCATCGCGCGGGCGATGGTCAACCTGCACCGCCGCTACCGGATCACCGCCGCGCAACTCGCCGACGCCACCGAGGACAGGTTCAGCGACAGCAGCGGCAGCGGAGCGATCACGATGCCGCACGAGGAGGTGCGCGACTACTTCTATCAGCGGCAGAACTATCTGCACGAACTCGACACCGCCGCCGAGGGGCTCACCGCGCGGGTGCGGATGCACGGCGGTGAACTGCGCACCGAGCTGTCCCGCCGGCTCACCGAGGTGCACGGGGTGCGGATCGTCCGGCGCATCGACCTCGGCGATACCGTCCTGCACCGCTACCACCCCGCGTCGAAGACCCTGGAGATCTCCACGCACCTCTCAGCGGGTCAGCGCGCCTTCAAGATGGCCGCCGAGCTTGCCTACCTGGAGGTGGGCGAATTGATCGACGAGATGGTCGCCGACGGCAGGTTCACCAGCGACGAGTCCCGCAGGCTGGCACGGCTGGGGCTGGCCAACTACTTCGCCGCGGCGACCGTCCTGCCCTACCGGCAGTTCCACGACGTCAGCGAGAACTTCGGTTACGACATCGAACGCCTGTCGGCCTTCTACCAGGTCAGCTATGAAACCGTCTGCCACCGGCTGTCCACCCTGCAACGGCCGTCGATGCGCGGGGTCCCGTTCTCCTTCGTCCGGGTCGACAAGGCCGGCAACATGTCGAAGCGCCAGTCCGCCACGGGATTTCACTTCTCGTCCTCAGGAGGGACCTGCCCGCTGTGGAACGTCTACGAGACCTTCTCCAACCCCGGCAAGATTCTGGTTCAGATAGCCCAGATGCCGGACGGGCACAACTACATGTGGGTGGCCAGAACCGTCGAGCGGCGCGCATCCCGCTACGGACAGCCCGGCAAGACCTTTGCGATCGGCCTGGGCTGCGAGGTGCGCCACGCCAGTCGGCTGGTGTATTCCCGCGGCCTGGACCTGTCGTCGGACAGCGCGACCCCGATCGGGGCCGGCTGCCGGGTCTGCGAACGGGACAACTGTCCGCAGCGGGCCTTCCCGGCGCTGGGCCACGCGCTGGACATCGACGA
This sequence comes from Mycobacterium sp., assembly GCF_046095365.1. Taxonomy (GTDB): domain Bacteria; phylum Actinomycetota; class Actinomycetes; order Mycobacteriales; family Mycobacteriaceae; genus Mycobacterium. The sequence goes on along the minus strand of NZ_JBJTJF010000014.1, from coordinate 48,108 downwards.
GCACCGCAGTACCGTGTCGCCATACCTAGTGAAGGAAGACCGATGATCGCTCGACAGGCATCCGGGAGCGCTCGCGCGAAGACCGGAAGACGTCCGTGAGCGAGACGGCCCGCATCCCGCCCGGCGGCCGCCGGGAACTGGGCCTCGTCAACTGGGGCATATCCAGGATCGCCGCGCGCCGGGTGAGGGCTCCGCACATGCATCTGTTCGAGGTGCTGGGCCAGCACCGGATGCTGTTCTGGACCTTCCTGCCCTACGCCGGTCAGTTGTTGAACAAGGGCAAGCTGCCCAAGACCGAGACCGAACTGGTGATCCTGCGGGTGGGGCATCTGCGCGGCTCCGAGTACGAACTCCAGCAGCACCGCCGGCTGGCCCGCTCCCGCGGTGTCGACGACGACCTGCAGGAGAGGATCTTCGAGGGGCCCCGGGCAGCGGGTCTGACCAGCCGGCAGCGGGCCCTGCTGCAGGCCGTCGACGAGTTCACCACCGACCGGGATCTCTCCGACGAGACCTATGCGGAGCTGTCGAAGTATCTCAACCGCCAGCAGATCATCGAATTCTGCGCTCTGGCAGGTCATTACGACACCATCGCTGGAATCCTGGCCACCCTGCGGGTTCCGATGGACTTCCCGGACTAGCCGCTAGAGGTAGGTCTCCCCCAGCACGATCACGCTGAAGACGACCGGGGCTACCGGCAGCGCGGCCAGGAACACCGCCGAGACCAGTTCGTTGCGCCGGTGGCACGCGCGGGCGCGGCGCCAGGCGAGAGTGGCTCCGGCTGCGACCAGGACCGAGACGACCAGAACCCAGGTGCTGACCGCCGACGAGCCGACGGCCATCGAGATCAGGATCAGCCACAGTATGTGCCCGAGCAGCAGCCCGCCGATGCCGGCGACGACCCGCGACGTGATGCCGGCGGAATCGGCCGAGCTCAAAAGTTGATCATGTGGCCGGCGAGGCCGTGGAAGCATTCCTGCAGCGCCTCCGACAGCGTCGGGTGGATGTGCACGTTGCGGGCAAGCTCACTGACGGTGAGGTCCCACTTCTGCGCGAGGGTGAGCTCGGGAACCAGTTCGGAGACGTCGGGCCCGATCAGATGCGCCCCGAGCAGTTCGCCGTACCTGCCGTCGGCGATCACCTTGACGAAGCCGGTCGGGTCGGCCAGCCCGTGTGCCTTCCCGTTGGCGGTGAAGGGGAACTTGGCGATCTTCACGTCATAGCCCTCGGCCCTGGCCTGCTCCTCGGTGAGGCCGAAGCTGGCGACCTGCGGCTGACAGAAGGTTGCCCTGGGCATCATCCGGTAGTCGCCCAGCGTCATCGTCTCCGCCCCGCCGATGGTCTCGGCGGCCACCACCGCCATCGCCTCGGCGACGTGGGCCAGTTGCAGCTTGGCGGTGACGTCGCCGATGGCGTAGATGTGCGGCACATTGGTGCGCATGTAGTCGTCGATGGCTATCGCGCCCCGGTCGGTCAGCGCCACGCCCGTCGCCTCAAGGCCGTAGCCGGAGATGTTGGGGGCGAACCCGATGGCCTGCATCACCTTGTCGGCTTTGAGTTCCTGGCTCGCGCCGTCCTTGCTGACCACCACGGTGACCGTCGACCCGTCGTCGGTGATCGACTCGACCTTCGTCCCGGTGAGGATCTTCACGCCCAGCTTCTTGTACTGCTTCTCGATCTCCTTGGAGACTTCGGCGTCCTCGTTGGGCAGCGCCCGGGGCAGGAACTCGACGATGGTCACGTCGACGCCGTAGTTGACCATCACGTAGGCGAACTCCATGCCGATCGCCCCGGCACCGGCGATGACGATGGAGCGCGGCAGGTCCCGGTCGAGGATCTGCTCCTCGTAGGTGACGACGTTCCCGGACAACGACGTCCCGGGGATCAGCCGGGTGCTGCTGCCGGTGGCGATGATCGCGTTGGCGAAGGTGACGGTCTCGGTGCCGCCTTCGTTGAGGTCCACCGTGATGGTGTTGGCGTCGGTGAACCGGCCGTACCCGTGGATCTCGGTGATCTTGTTCTTCTTCATCAGGTAGTGCACGCCGGCCACTCGGCCGTCGGCGACGCTTCGGCTGCGATCGAAGGCAGCGCCGAAGTCTGCGGTGACCTGTCCGGTGAATCCGAACGCGGCCGCTTCCTTGGTGACGATGTGGGCCAGTTCCGCGTTGCGAAGCAGCGCCTTGGACGGGATGCAGCCGACGTTGAGGCACACCCCGCCCCAGTACTTGGGTTCGATGATGGCGGTGTTGAGGCCGAGTTGGGCGCAGCGGATGGCCGCGACATAACCGCCGGGGCCGGCGCCGAGGACGACGACGTCGTAGTGGGTCACGGCCCTACCCTAGCCCGAGCGGGCCACCGGAAAGGGCGGACTGGTTCACCCGACGATCGGGCGGGTGATCCATTCGAAGTAGTAGGCGCCGTGCAGGATCGCGGCGGCGCCCATCGACGCCAGCGGCGCGGCCATCAGCGCGATCGACAGCGCGGTCACCTGCGGGCGGTTGGGCACCATCGAGACGAGCAGGCTGGCCACCATGCATGCGACCAGGTAGAGCAGGATGCCCAGCACCGGGATCGTCTTGACCAGCGCGGTGTACCACCAGTAGTAGAACCCGGCGCCGGCCGCGGCGGCCAGCACCCCGACCCCGGCCACCATCAGGGCGAACTTCCAGCGCTTGACGAACTGGTACGCGCTCGGGAATACGACGGGATGCGCCGGCACCGCGACCGGTTCGATGTGCCCGGTGACCGACCGCAGGAAGGCGTCGGTGTCGACATTGACGTACTCGCTGAAGGCCTGCGGCGTCGGGGGGTCGGCCTCGAGTGCGTCGAGTGCGTCGAGTGCGTCGACGGCGGCGTCGAGGTCGCCGGCCAGGCCCGCGAGGACGGGTTCGACCACCGGCTCCGGGGCGGGTTCGACGACCACCGGCTCCGCGGCGGGTTCGAAAGCGGGCTCGGACCCGGCCTCGATGATCACCATCCGGGTTCCGGTGTCGGCCGCCGACTCGACCATCACGGGCCCGGCTTCGACCGCCACGGCGGCGGACTCCCACTCATCGGAGTGCCACTCGAGATCGGGATCGACCCCTCCGGGGCGGGGGGTTTCGACCACCGACTCCGACTGCAGGGGATCCGGGTGGGGGCCGGTGTCGAAGATGGGGGCCGGATGCGGTTCGGTGTTGGGGGTCAGCGCGGGCTGGACGCCGCTGGCGAACATCGGCGTCAGGTGCGGCCCGGTGATCGGCGAAGCGGTGTCAGTCATTGGAGACCACCTGTAGCAGAAGCAGGACCGACAGCCAGCCGGGGCCCAGCGCCAGGATGAACGCCCCCAGCGAAGTGACCCAGCGCCGGCCTGAGGCAAGGACGAGCAGCAGCCCGATCACACCCGGGACCCCGACGACCAGAGCGACGACCAGATCGGGGCGGACGGTGACGTCGACGGCCAACTTGGCCGCGACCGCGGCGATCTGACCGGCGACGCAGCCGAGGAGCAGCGCGCTTGTGAGCAGCCATGCCCGGGGCAGGGGAATCACAGTTTCTGACGATACGGCGCGAAAGCCCGTCTACTGCGGACCCGCTTCGGCGCGCCGATCAGGTATTCGGCAGGCTCTCGCTGCGTCATCGACCACCGCATCGGCCCGTTCGGGAGGCCGTCGGCCCTGCTCGTAGTCGGCTCCGGTCAGCGGCGGGTCGCCCGCCAGCAACTCGACTTCCGCGCCGGTGAAGGCGCGGCCACGGCTGAGGAAACGCACCCCCTCCGGTGCTTCGAGGCTGAATCCGCCGCCCCGGCCGGGCACGACGTCGATGACCAGCTGGGTGTGCTTCCAGGCCTCGAACTGCGGACCGGAGATCCACACCGGCGCGCCGAGGAGCGCGCCGAGCAGGACGTCGCGGTCGCCGACGATGAACTCACCCTCGGGGTAACACATCGGCGACGAGCCGTCGCAGCATCCGCCGGACTGGTGGAACATCACCGGCCCGTGCCGGTCCCGCAGCCGCGCCAGCAGGTCGGCGGCCGCGGCGGTGATGAGCACCCGGGGCGGTGCGCCGGCCGTGGGAGGGAGAGTCAGAAGAACCCCACCGCCTTGTCGCTGTAGGACACCAGCAGGTTCTTGGTCTGCTGGTAGTGGTCGAGCATCATCTTGTGGTTCTCCCGCCCGATGCCGGACTGCTTGTAGCCGCCGAACGCGGCGTGCGCCGGATACTGGTGATAGCAGTTGGTCCACACCCGGCCCGCCCTGATGTCGCGCCCGGCGCGGTAGGCGACGTTGCCGTTGCGGCTCCACACTCCGGCACCGAGCCCGTAGAGCGTGTCGTTGGCGATGCGGATCGCGTCGTCGTAGTCGGCGAAGGACGTCACCGAGACGACAGGTCCGAAGATCTCCTCCTGGAAGATCCTCATGGCGTTGTCCCCGGCGAAGATCGTCGGCTGCACGTAGTAACCGCCGGAGAGGTCCCCGCCGAGGTCGGCACGCTCACCTCCGGTGATGACTGTCGCGCCCTCGCTGCGCCCGATCTCGATGTAGGACAGGATCTTCTCCAACTGGTCGTTGGATGCCTGCGCACCGATCATCGTCTCGGTGTCCAGGGGGTCGCCCTGGCGCACCGCTTTGGTGCGGATCGCCGCCAGCGCCAGGAACTCGTCGTAGATGTCGGACTGGATCAGCGAGCGCGACGGGCACGTGCACACCTCGCCCTGGTTGAGGGCGAACATGGTGAAGCCCTCGAGCGCCTTGTCCTGGTAGTCGTCGTTCGCCGCCATCACGTCGGAGAAGAAGATGTTCGGGCTTTTGCCGCCGAGTTCCAGTGTCACCGGGATCAGGTTCTGGCTGGCGTACTGCATGATCAGCCGGCCGGTGGTGGTCTCGCCGGTGAAGGCGATCTTGGCGATCCGGTTGCTGGAGGCCAGCGGCTTGCCGGCCTCCACGCCGAACCCGTTGACCACGTTGACAACCCCGGCCGGCAGCAGATCGGCGATCAGCGAGATCAGGTACATGATCGAGGCCGGGGTCTGCTCGGCCGGCTTGAGCACCACCGCGTTGCCGGCCGCCAGTGCGGGCGCGAGCTTCCACACCGCCATCAGGATCGGGAAGTTCCACGGGATGATCTGGCCGACCACGCCGAGCGGTTCGTGGAAGTGGTAGGCGACGGTGTCGTCGTCGATCTCGCTGAGGCTGCCCTCCTGGGCGCGGATCGCGCCGGCGAAGTAGCGGAAGTGGTCGACCGCCAGTGGGATGTCGGCGTTGATCGTCTCGCGGATGGGCTTGCCGTTGTCCCACGACTCGGCCAGCGCGATGGGTTCCAGGTTGGCCTCGATCACGTCGGCGATCCTGTTCAGCAGCACCGCCCGTTCGGCGACGGAGGTCCGGCCCCACGCCGGGGCGGCGGTGTGCGCCGCGTCGAGGGCCTTCTCGACGTCGGGCGCGGTGGAGCGGGCCACCTCGCAGAACGGCTGCCCGTTGACCGGTGAGAGCGCCTCGAAATACCGGCCTTCGGCCGGCGCAACCCACTGGCCGCCGATGAAGTTCTCGTATCGGCTCGCAAAAGACATCAGCGCGCCGGAACTGCCGGGACGTGTGTAAACGGTCATGGCCTGGAGATTACGCTGCGCGCATGGTCGAGGACCCCTTTCTCTGGCTCGAAGACATCGACGGCGACGACGTCCTGGACTGGGTCCGGGAGCGCAACGACACAACCGTCGCGGAGTTCGCCGATGCGGACTTCGAACGGATGCGGGCCGAGGCACTGGAGGTGCTCGACACCGACACCCGGATTCCCTACGTGCGGCGGCGCGGTGAGTTCCTCTACAACTTCTGGCGGGACGCCGCCAACCCGCGTGGTCTGTGGCGGCGCACCACCCTGGAGAGCTACCGCACCGAGGCTCCCGACTGGGAGGTGCTGATCGACGTCGACGCACTGGCCCGCGCCGACGGGGAGAACTGGGTGTGGGCCGGCGCGGACGTCATCGAGCCCGACCACAGCCGTGCGCTGGTCTCGCTGTCGCGCGGCGGCTCGGATGCCTCTGTGGTCCGCGAATTCGACATGCGGGCAATCGATTTCGTTCCGGACGGCTTCGAACTGGCCGAGGCCAAGTCGCGATTCAGCTGGGAGGACCCCGACACACTGCTGGTCGGCACCGACTTCGGCCCGGGTTCGATGACCGAGTCGGGCTATCCGCGCATCGTCAAACGCTGGCACCGGGGGCAACCGCTGTCCGACGCCGAGACGCTGTTCACCGGATCGGTCACCGATGTCACGGTGGCCGCCGGAGCAGACCGCACACCCGGCTACGAGCGCACCATGATCTACCGGGCCATCGACTTCTTCAACGACGAGCGCTACCAGCTGCGCTCCGGAGAGCTCATCCGCATCGACGCCCCCACCGACGCCACGGTTTCGGTGCACCGCGACTGGCTGCTGATCGAGTTGCGCACCGACTGGCACACCGGCACCGCGGACTTCACCGCCGGCTCGCTGCTGGCGGCCGACTACGAGGAGTTCCTCGCCGGCACAGCGGAATTGGCCGTGGTGTTCACCCCGGATGAGCGGACCTGTCTGCACCAGTACGCCTGGACCCGGGACCGCCTGGTGATGGTGACGCTGGCCGACGTCACCAGCCGGGTGGAGATCGTCACACCCGGATCCTGGACCCGGGAGCCGCTCGACGGCCTGCCACCCAACAGCAACACCGTCGTCGTCGCCGCCGACGACACCGGTGCGGAGATCTTCCTGGATTCCAGCGGTTTCCTGACCCCGTCGACGCTGCTGCACGGAACAGCCGGCGGCCGGGTCGCCCCGATCAAGCGGGCGCCGGCGTTCTTCGACGCCGACGGACTGTCGGTGTCCCAGCACTTCGCGGTCTCCGATGACGGCACCCGGATCCCCTACTTCGTTGTGGGCCCGCGCGATCCGGCGTCACCGGCGCCCACGCTGCTGGGCGGTTACGGCGGTTTCGAGGTGGCCCAGACACCCGGTTACGGGGGCGTCCTCGGCCGGCTCTGGCTGACCCGGGGCGGCATCTACGTGCTGGCGAACATCCGCGGCGGCGGGGAGTACGGCCCAGGCTGGCACACCCAGGCCATGCGGGAGGGCCGGCACAGGGTCGCCGAGGACTTCGCGGCGGTGGCCCGGGATCTCGTCGTCCGCGGCATCACCACGCCCGGCCAACTCGGCGCCCAGGGCGGCAGCAACGGCGGGCTGCTGATGGGAATCATGCTCACCAAGTACCCCGACCTGTTCGGCGCGTTGGTCTGCCAGGTCCCGCTGCTGGACATGAAGCGCTTCCACCTGCTGCTGGCGGGGGCGTCCTGGGTGGCCGAGTACGGCGACCCGGACGACCCGGCGGACTGGGAGTTCATCTCCGAATACTCCCCGTACCAGAACGTCACCACCGGTAAGCGCTACCCGCCCGTGCTGATCACCACCTCCACCCGCGACGACCGGGTCCATCCCGGCCACGCCCGCAAGATGACCGCCGCACTGGAGGCGGCCGGGCACCCGGTCCGGTACTACGAGAACATCGAAGGCGGCCACGCCGGCGCCGCCGACAACGCGCAGACGGCTTTCAAGTCCGCGCTGGCGTTCTCGTTCCTGCTCCGGATGCTGGGCGGGCCGGAAGCGGCCCGGAACCCCTAGCCTCAGAGCCGGCGGCGGATCCGGCGCAGAACCGCCACCGCGATGCACACCAGCGAGGTGCCCAGCAGCAGGGCGCCGACGGCGTCGGTGAAGTAGTGGTAGGTCACCGACTGGCCGAGGATGCCCAACGTGGCGAACGCCACCGCCGCCCACACCAGCCAGCGGCGCACGCCGACGGCCACGATCAGCAACCCCAGCAAGACCACCATCACCGTGGTGTGTCCGCTGGGGTAGGCCAGGCTGTCGTCCTTGAAACGCCCGAACACCGGCTTGAGGATGCGGGCGGTCAGAACGGCGACGGCGGGCACCAGCACGATCAGCGGCAGCAGGGACCACAGCCGCCGGTACAGCGAGGCCAGCACCGCCGCGATGAGCAACCCCTGGGCGGTGCGGTAGTCGGTGAGCACCAGCAGCGAGCTCAGCGGAGTGCCGTGGGCCTGCTGCATCCAGGCGTCGAGGGGTGTGGCGCCGCCGCGCACACCCATGCCGAGCAGCACCATCAGCGGGAGGCCGACCATCGGCCAGCCCAGCAGCACTCTGTCGATCCCGTTGATCAGGGGGCTATCCCCCGTAGGTAGGCCGCCTGACCGAGGTGCTGGGCGCAATCGTCGATGATGCTGACCAGTCGCACGCTCGCGGTCACGGGCGGATTCCAGTTCGCGTCGACGATACGGGACAGTTCCTCGGCGTTCACGGTCGCGATGTACTCCAACGTCATGCGGTGAACTGCATGGTAGTAGCCGGCGAGCAGATCGGCGGGAGGCCGCACCCGGGCGACCTCCTCGGGCGTGTGGCCGTAGCCGTCGGAGTCACGCGGAAGATCCAGGGCGAAGCGGTCCACCCACCCTCCGCTGAACCACACCTGCGGCACGCCGGCGATGTGGGCCAACTGCGCGTCGGTGATGCGGGCGCTGTGCCAGACCAGCCAGGCGATGCTGTTGGCGGTCGGGACGGGCCGGAAGAACGAGACCTCGCCGGCCAGGCCATCGGTGAGATCGTCGACGTGCTCGATGATCCGGGTGAAGGAGTCCCGCAGGATTTCGCGTGCGGCGTCGGCCATACCGCCGACGCTACTGGAGACGTAATCTCGTTTGATGAGCTACGACCTGGTCATCCGCAACGGCACCATCATCGACGGTCTCGGCGGGGAACCCGTCCACGGCGACGTCGCCGTGTCCGGCGGCGTGATCGTCGCGGTGGGCGCCGTCGAGGGCAGCGGGTCCGAGGAGATCGACGCGTCGGGTCTGCTGGTCACCCCCGGCTTCGTCGACCTGCACACCCACTACGACGGCCAGGCGATCTGGTCGGACCGGTGCTCGCCGTCGTCGTCGCACGGGGTGACCACCGCGCTGATGGGCAACTGCGGTGTCGGCTTCGCGCCGTGCCGGCCGGAGGACCACGACGTGCTCGTCGACGTGATGGCCGGGGTGGAGGACATCCCGGGTGTGGTGATGACCGACGGGCTGCCCTGGGACTGGGAGACCTTCCCGCAGTACCTCGACGCGCTGGAGTCACGGCCTCGGGACATCGACGTCGCGGCCTACCTGCCGCACTCCCCGCTTCGGGTGTACGTGATGGGACAGCGCGGCGCGGACCGCGAGCCGGCCACCCCGGAGGATCTGGCGCTCATGCGCAAGCTGGCCGCCGAGGCCGTCGAGGTCGGGGCGCTGGGGGTGTCGTCGTCGCGATTCGCCTTCCACAAGACCGGCAGCGGCGCGCCGATTCCGACCTATGGTGCCGCCTACGAGGAGATCTCGGCGATCGCCGCCGGGGTGGCCGATGCCGGCGGCGGGCTGCTGCAGTTCATTCCCGACATCGCCGCCGGCGGCTACGAAGGGGTGCTGCAGGAGGTGTTCGAAGCCGCCACCGACGCGGGGCTGGCGGTGACCTTCACCCTGACGACCGGCAACTCCGGCGCGCCGATCTGGCCTGGAGCGGTGAACCTGGTGGAGAAGTTCACCAGCGCCGGCGCCGATATCACCGCGCAGGTGTTCGCCCGCCCGATCGGACTGGTGATCGGACTGGAGCTGACCGCCAACCCGTTCGCGCTGTACCCAAGCTATCGGGCGATCGCCGATCTTCCTCTGCCGCAGCGGGTTACGGAGATGCGCAAGCCCGAGGTCCGGGCCCGAATCCTGGCCGACAAGCCGGGCGAGGGGCATCCGTTCATGTACTTCGCGCAGTCCTGGCAGTGGATGTTCCCGCTGACCGAGCCCGCCGACTACGAACCCGCTGCCGAGGACAGCATCCTGGCCCGGGCCCGGGCCCGCGGGGTGAGCCCGATCGAGGAGGCCTACGACCGGCTGCTCGACGACGAGGGGCACGCCATGATGCTGGTGGCGCTGGCCAACTTCGAGAACAACTCGCTGGACACCGTCGGCGAGTTGATCCGCCGCGACGACGTGGTGCTGGGCCTCGGCGACGGCGGTGCGCACTACGGGATGATCTGCGACGCAAGCTATCCCACGTTCGTGCTGGCGCACTGGGCCCGGGACCGGGCTACCGGGCGGTTGAGCGTGGCCGATGCGGTGCGCCTGCTGACCTCGGTGCCGGCCCGGGTGGCCGGGCTGGCCGACCGCGGGCGGATCGCCGTCGGCTACAAGGCCGACCTGAACGTCATCGACCACGCCGGCCTGACGCTGCACAAGCCGGTCATCACCCATGACCTGCCCGCCGGTGGGCGCCGTCTGGACCAGACCGCCGACGGCTACGTGGCGACGATCGTCAACGGCGAGGTGATCGCCGAGAACGGGGTGCCGACGGCCGCCCGGCCCGGCCGGCTGATCCGCGGGCGGCAGCCGGCGCCCTCCTGACCCTGCCTTTTCCGCCGGCCGTACGGTTTCGTTCGCAACACGCCGCCAGCGGCGGGGTGTGAAACCGCCGGAGTTCACGGAACGTCAAGGCCCCGGCCGAGAGCGCATACACAGGCTGCGGCGAGTGTGCGTCCCGATCCGCCGCCAGCGGCGTGTTGAGTATGAAACCGCACGCTCGGCTTCGGTGAACACGCTCGGCTTCGGCGAAAGGGGAACGAACGGAAAAGCCCGGCTCGCTGTCCTTGTCGGGGCGAGCCGGGCTATTCCGGTTGCGGGACTTAGAAGTCCATACCGCCCATGCCACCGGTCGGGTCGCCCGCGGGTGCGGCGGCCTTCTCCGGCTTGTCGGCGACGACGGCCTCGGTGGTCAGGAACAGCGCCGCGATGGACGCCGCGTTCTGCAGCGCCGAGCGGGTGACCTTGACCGGGTCGGCGACGCCGGCGGACAGCAGGTCCTCGTACTCACCGGTGGCGGCGTTGAGGCCGGTGCCGGATGCCGAGTTGCGGACCTTCTCGGCGACCACGCCGGGCTCCAGGCCGGCGTTGAAGGCGATCTGCTTCAACGGGGCCTCCAGCGCGACCTTGACGATGTTGGCACCGGTCGCCTCGTCGCCGGTCAGCGACAGCTCGTCGAGCGCCGGGGCCGACTGCAGCAGAGCCACGCCGCCACCGGCGACGATGCCCTCCTCCACGGCGGCCTTGGCGTTGCGCACCGCGTCCTCGATACGGTGCTTGCGCTCCTTGAGCTCGACCTCGGTGGCCGCTCCGGCCTTGATCACCGCAACACCGCCGGCCAGCTTGGCCAGGCGCTCCTGCAGCTTCTCGCGGTCGTAGTCGGAGTCGCTGTTCTCGATCTCGCTGCGGATCTGGGCGACCCGTCCGGCGATGGCCTCCGAGTCACCGGCACCCTCGACGATGGTGGTCTCGTCCTTGGTGACGACGACCTTGCGGGCCTGCCCGAGAAGCGAGGTGTCGGCGGTCTCCAGGGACAGCCCGACCTCCTCGCTGATGACCTGGCCACCGGTGAGGATGGCCATGTCCTGCAGCATCGCCTTGCGGCGGTCACCGAAGCCCGGAGCCTTGACGGCGACGGACTTGAAGGTGCCGCGGATCTTGTTGACCACAAGGGTGCTCAGCGCCTCGCCCTCGACGTCCTCGGCGATGATCAGCAGCGGCTTGCCCGACTGGATCACCTTCTCCAGCAGCGGCAGCAGGTCCTTGACGGTGGAGACCTTCGAGCTGACCAGCAGGATGTAGGGGTCCTCCAGGACCGCTTCCTGACGCTCGGCGTCGGTCACGAAGTAGCCCGAGATGTAGCCCTTGTCGAAGCGCATACCCTCGGTGAGCTCGAGCTGCAGGCCGAAGGTGTTGGACTCCTCGACGGTGATGACGCCCTCGTTGCCGACCTTGTCCATGGCCTCGGCGATCAGGTCACCGATGGTCTGGTCACCGGCCGAGATACCGGCGGTGGCAGCGATCTGCTCCTTGGTCTCGACCTCCTTGGCCGACTTCAGCAGCGTCTCGGTGATCTTGTCGACGGCCTTCTCGATCCCGCGCTTGAGACCCAGCGGGTTGGCGCCGGCCGCGACGTTGCGCAGACCCTCGCGAACCAGGGCCTGAGCCAGCACGGTGGCGGTGGTGGTGCCGTCGCCGGCGACGTCGTCGGTCTTCTTGGCGACCTCCTTGACCAGCTCGGCGCCGATCTTCTCGTAGGGGTCCTCGAGCTCGATCTCCTTGGCGCTGGACACACCGTCGTTGGTGATCGTGGGAGCGCCCCACTTCTTCTCCAGGACGACGTTGCGGCCCTTGGGGCCGAGCGTGACCTTGACCGCGTCGGCGAGGGCGTTCAGGCCCCGCTCGAGGCCGCGGCGGGCCTCTTCGTCGTACGCAATAATCTTGGACATTGCGGTGCGAATCCTCCGGTTGGGGAATGACACGTTTCGGTCGGACGCAGTGCCCGCGACGGACGACTCCAGCTGTCAGCGGCTGAAATCTCACCGTCCCGACCTAGCACTCACCGGTCGTGAGTGCCAAAGTCAGTTTTAGCACTCTCCCCTCCCGAGTGCAAGATCGTTCGCCCCGGGCGGACGCGCCGGACACGCCAGCGGCGGCGGTCCCCGGCCTGTCCGGGTTGCACTAAAGTCCTTGCGGTCAGAAGGGAGGCCTCGGTTGCAGGCGGTCGAGGCGCCCAGTTCCCGGGCTCTGCGGGGCTGGCAGCGGCGGGCCCTGGTGCGCTACCTGACCGGCCGACCCCGGGACTTCCTGCTGGTAGCCACCCCGGGCGCCGGGAAAACCGCCTTCGCGCTGCGGGTCGTCGGCGAACTTCTCGCCGAGGGCACCGTCGAACGGGTCACCGTCGTGGTGCCCACCGAGCATCTGAAAACCCAGTGGGCGGCCGCGGCCGCGGGGTCGGGGATCGCACTGGACCCGAAGTTCACCAACTCCTCGTCTCAGACCTCCGACGACTACCACGGTGTGGTGGTGACCTACGCGCAGGTCGCCAGCCACCCGGCCCGCCACCGGGTGCGTACCGAGAACCGGCGCACGCTGGTGATCTTCGACGAGATCCACCACGGCGGCGACGCCAAGAGCTGGGGCGAGTCCGTGCGGGAGGCCTTCGGCGATGCCGCCCGGCGGCTGGCCCTGACCGGCACGCCCTTCCGCAGCGATGACAGCGCCATCCCCTTCGTCAGCTACTCCCCCGACGGCCAGGGCCTGCTGCGCTCGGAGGCCGACCACAGCTACGGCTATGCCGAGGCCCTGGCCGACGGAGTGGTGCGGCCGGTGGTCTTCCTCGCCTACTCCGGGGAGGCCCGGTGGCGCACCAGCGCCGGCGAGGAGCACGCCGCCCGGCTCGGTGAGCCGCTGAGCGCCGAGCAGACCGCGCGCGCCTGGCGCACGGCGCTGGACCCCCAGGGCGAGTGGATGCCCGCGGTGATCGCCGCCGCCGACAGGAGACTGAGCCAGAAGCGCGAGGACGGCATGCCCGACGCCGGCGGCATGGTCATCGCCTCCGACCAGAAGGCGGCCCGCGCCTACGCCGCACTGCTGACGACGATCACCGGAGAGTCGCCCACCGTGGTGCTGTCCGACGACCCGGGATCCTCGGACCGGATCGCCGAGTTCGCCACGGGCACCGGCCGGTGGCTGGTGGCGGTGCGGATGGTCTCCGAGGGGGTCGACGTGCCGCGGCTGGCGGTCGGGGTCTACGCCACCAGCGCATCGACCCCGCTGTTCTTCGCCCAGGCCGTCGGCCGGTTCGTCCGTTCCCGCACGCCCGGCGAGACGGCGTCCATATTCCTGCCCTCGGTTCCGACACTGCTCGGGCTGGCCAGCGAACTGGAGGCCCAGCGCGACCATGTGCTGGGCAGGCCGCACCGCGAGCCGCTGCACGAGGAGATGCCCCCGGAACGTCGACGCACCGAGCCGTCGGAGGCCGACAGCGGGTTCGAATGCCTCGGCGCCGACGCCGAACTCGACCAGGTGATCTTCGACGGCGCCTCGTTCGGCACCGCCACCCCGGCGGGAAGCGACGAGGAGGCCGACTACCTCGGAATCCCCGGCCTGCTGGACGCGGGGCAGATGCGGGATCTGCTGCGACGACGCCAGGAGGAGCAACTGGCGAGCCGCACCGCGGCCGGGGGCGAGCCGCCGCGCACCACCCATGGCCGGCTCAGCGAGCTGCGCCGGGAACTCAACGCCCTGGTCGCCGCCACCCACCACCGCACCGGCCGGACACACGGCTGGATCCACAACGAACTGCGCCGGATCTGCGGCGGCCCGCCGGTGGCCGCGGCGAACGGCGAGCAGCTGCAGTCCCGCATCGAGGCGGTGCGCGCGCTGAACAGCCATGGTGAAGCCGGCCGCTAGCACCGTATGTTCAAAGACATGAAATGGACCGAGAGCAACGTTCCCGACCAGAGTGGGCGCCTGGCGATCGTCACCGGCTCCAACACCGGGCTGGGCTACGACACCGCCCGGGTGCTCGCCGCCCGCGGCGCGCACGTGGTCATGGCGGTCCGCGACACCGCCAAGGGCGACGCCGCCGCCGCCCGTATCCGCCGGCTCTCGCCGGACGCCGAGGTCTCCGTGCGCAAGCTCGACCTGGGGTCGCTGGCGTCGGTCAGACAGGCCGGCGCCGAACTGGCCGCCGAATACCCCCGGATCGACCTGCTGATCAACAACGCCGGCGTGATGTACCCGCCCAAGTCGACAACCGCGGACGGCTTCGAATTGCAGTTCGGCACGAACCATCTCGGGCACTTCGCGCTGACCGGACTGCTGCTGGGGAACATGCTCGACGTCGGCGGCTCGCGGGTGGTGGTGGTTGCGAGCATCGCCCACGACATCCGGGCCAGGATCGACTTCGACGACCTTCAGTGGGAGCGCCGCAAATACGACCGGGTGGCCGCCTACGGTCAGTCCAAGCTCGCCAACCTGATGTTCGCCTACGACCTGCAACGCCGGCTGGCCGCGGCCTCGAGGACCGCGGGAGCGAAAACGATAGCGGTGGCGGCACATCCGGGTGTGGCGGCAACCGAACTGACCCGGCACGTGCCCGGCGCCAGTCTCCCCGGTGTCAGCTGGCTGTCCGGGCTGCTTCTCAACACCGCGGAGATGGGCGCGCTGCCCACCCTTCGCGCCGCCACCGACCCGGCGGTGCAGGGCGGTCAGTACTACGGTCCCGACGGGTTCCGCGAAATGCGCGGCCACCCGGTGCTGGCAACCTCGAGCGCACAGTCCCGCGACGTCGCGGTTCAGGAGAGACTCTGGAAGGTCTCCGAGGAGCTGACCGGCGTCACCTATCCGGTCTGACACCCGTGCGCAGCGTCGAGGAGCATCAGCGCGTCGTCGCCGGACTCATCCGCGCCCGGCCGGCAGCCCCCGTGCCGCTGGCCGATGCGCTGGGCCTGGCGCTCGCCGGGGAGGTCCTGGCCCCGCTGGCACTGCCGGTGTTCGACAACTCCGCCATGGACGGCTACGCGGTGCGCGCCGAAGACGTTGCCGGTGCCGGACCCGACAAGCCCGTCAAACTGCCTGTGGCCGAGGATATCCCGGCCGGGCGCACCGACGAGCTGACGCTGGCGCCGGGGACGGCGCACCGCATCATGACCGGCGCCCCGCTCCCGGACGGCGCAACGGCGGTGGTCCCGGTGGAGGTGACCGACGCCGGCACCGAAGTCGTCACCGTCAGCGCGTCCGCCAGGCCCGGGCAGCACATCCGCAGGGCCGGCGAGGACGTGGCCGCCGGGGCGACGGTGCTGCGCGCGGGGCAGATCCTCACCCCGCCGGCGCTGGGCCTGGCGGCCGCACTGGGCCTTGCCGACTTGACCACGGTGCCCAGACAACGGGTACTGGTGGTGTCGACCGGATCGGAACTGGTCGCCGCCGGTGACCCGTTGCGGCCGGGTCAGATCTACGAGTCGAACGCCGTCATGCTCGCCGCCGCGGTCCGCGATGCCGGCGCGGAACTGGCCGCAGTGGCCACCTGCGGCGACGATGTGGGGCGGTTCCGCGCCCTGCTGGACGACCACGCCGGACGCTGCGATGTGGTGATCACGTCCGGCGGGGTCAGCGCAGGGGCGTACGAGGTGGTCAAGGACGCCTTCGGCGCGCAGGACCGGGTGGAGTTCGTCAAGGTGGCGATGCAGCCCGGAATGCCGCAGGGCGCGGGCACCCTGCCCGACGGCCGCGCCATCATCACCCTGCCGGGCAACCCGGTCAGCGCACTGGTGTCCTTCGAGGTTTTCCTGCGGCCCGCCCTGCGCGCGGCGATGGGCGTCCCGCACCCGGACCGGCCCCGGCGCACCGCGGTGTTGACCGAGTCACTGACCTCCCCGCCGGGCAAGCGGCAGTTCCGCCGCGGCGTGTTCGACCCCGCCGCGGGCACCGTCACCGGCTACGGCCCGCCGGCCTCCCACCATCTGCGCTGGCTGGCCTCGGCGAACTGCCTGCTCGACATCGGGCCCGAGGTCACCGAGGTCGGCGCCGGTGAGCCCGTTGCGGTTTGGGATCTGTCGCCCGTCGGCGCGCACTAGACTCACGCCGATGGCCAGACGCCCCGATGACACCGTGCAGTCCGGTCCGCAGCGGTTGGCCGGGCTGATCCGGTCCTCGATACCCCCCGTCCACCCCGCCGGCTTCCCGTTCATCGCCGCCTCGGCGGCGGTCGCCGCACTGGGGCGCAACCACCGCTGGGTCCGCCGGGCGGGCCTGGCCGCGGCGGGTGCCAACGCGGGCTTCTTCCGGCACCCGCCGCGCACGCCGCCGACCCGTCCGGGGCTGGTCGTCGCTCCCGCCGACGGCGAGGTGTGCCTGATCGACACCGCGGCGCTGCCGGCCGAACTGGGCCTCGGTTCCGAACCGGTCCCGCGGATCAGCATCTTCCTGTCGCTGCTCGACGCCCACGTGCAGCGCATCCCGGTCGGCGGCGAGGTGCTCGCCGTGCGGCACCGGCCGGGCAGCTTCCATTCCGCCGACCTGGCCGCCGCCAGTGAGGACAATGAGCGCAACAGTGTCGTGATCCGCACGCCGGAAGGACATCAGGTGGTGGTCGTACAGATCGCCGGTCTGCTGGCCCGCCGCATCGTCTGCGATCTGCACGGCGGCGAGATGGTGGGCATCGGCGACACCTACGGACTGATCCGATTCGGCTCGAGGCTGGACACCTACCTGCCGCCCGGTTCGGAGGTGTTCATCGAGCCCGGCCAGCACACCCTGGCCGGCGAAACCGTCCTGGCCCGGCTGCCGTGATCAAACCCCGGCCCCGGGTCAACCCGCTGAACCGGCGCATCCTGCCCAGTGCGATGACGGTGCTGGCCATCTGCCTGGGCATGACCGCGGTGAAGTTCGCGCTGGAGAACCGGCCGACCGAGGCCATGGCGCTGCTGGCCGCCGCCGCCATCCTCGACGCGCTCGACGGGCGGGTGGCCCGGGTGCTCAACGCCACCTCGAAGATGGGCGAGGAGATCGACTCGCTGGCCGACGCGGTGAACTTCGGTGTTGCCCCGGCCTTCATCGTCTACGCGACACTGCTGTCCCACAACCGGGTCGGCTGGATCGTGGTCCTGCTCTACACGGTGTGCATCGTGCTGCGGCTGGCACGGTTCAACGCGCTGCTGGGCTCGGACCTGCCGTCCTACACCAAGGACTACTTCGTCGGCATGCCCGCGCCGGCCGGGGCCATCGGCGCGATCGGTCCGCTGGCCGCCAAGATGCAGTGGCCCGGCCCGTGGTGGACGACCGAGACCGCCGAGGTCGTCGTGATCATCTGGATGATCGGGGTGTCGCTGCTGGTGGTCAGCCGGATCCCGATGCGCAAGATCCACACCTTCAAGGTCTCGCCGAACCTGGTGGCCCCGGTCCTGGCCGGGGTAGCCATCGTGGCCGCGGCCGCCTTCGTCTTCCCCTACCTGCTGATCCTGCTGATCATCGCCGCCTATGTGGTGCACATGCCGTTCGCCGCCCGCAGCGCACGCTGGGCCGCCGCCCACCCGGAGACCTGGAACGACACCTCACGGCAACGCCGCGCCGCGCGCCGGGCCGCCCACCGCGCCCAGCACCCGCACCGCCGCTCGACTGCCCGACTGGGCCTGCGCAAGCCAGGAGGCTAGCCGTGACGCAAGCGTTCTCCGACCCCAGGGGCCCGGTCACCAGCCTGACGCTGACCGCCCGGCTCAACACCGCGGCCCTGGACACCCGCCGCGGCGTGGTGCGGTTGCACCCGGAGGCCATCGCGGCGCTGGGAATCCGCGAGTGGGATGCGGTGTCGCTGATGGGTTCGCGCACCACGGCGGCGGTCGTCGGGATAGCTCCGCCGGGAACGCCGGCCGGCACCGCCCTGCTCGACGACGTGACGCTGTCCAACGCCGGTCTGCGCGAGGACGCGACGGTGGTGGTGTCCCCGGTGACCGTCTACGGCGCCCGCTCGGTGACTCTGAGCGGGTCGGCACTCGCCACCCGCTCGGTGAACTCGGCGACCCTGCGCCAGGCGCTGCTGGGCAAGGTACTGACCGTCGGGGACACTGTGTCGCTGCTGCCCCGAGACCTCGGTCCGGGGACCTCGACCTCGCAGGCCAGCGCCGCCCTGGCCACCTCGGTAGGCATCACGTGGACCTCCGAACTGCTGACCGTCACCGGTACCGACCCGGCCGGACCCGTTTCGGTGCAACCCAATTCGTCGGTCACCTGGGGTGAGGGCGGCGCCGCGGCCACGGGCTCCACGCCGGCGGTCAGCCAGCCCACCGAATGGCCCGAGGAACCGGCCATCAGCGTCGATGACCTCAAGGGTCAGCACACCCAGGCCGGGCGCCTGGCCGAGTGGCTCAAGCTGGCTCTCGACGAACCCGCCCTGCTGGAGAAGCTCGGCGCCAAACCGAACCTCGGCGTGCTGATCACCGGCCCCGCGGGGGTCGGCAAGGCCAGACTGGTCCGGGCCGTGTGCGCCGGCCGCCGGCTGGTGCGCCTGGACGGACCCGACACCGGTGCGCTGGCCGCGCCCGAGCGTCACCAGGCCGTCGCCCGGGCGGTGGCCGACGTCATGAACGGCGGCGGGGTGCTGCTGGTCACCGATATCGACGCGCTGCTCCCCGATCCGCCGGAGTCGGTGGCGACGATGATCCTCGCCGAACTGCGCAAGGCCGTCTCCGCCCCCGGGGTGGCGCTGGTGGTCACCTCCCAGCAGCCCGACGCGCTGGACTCCCGGCTGCGAGCCCCGGATCTCTGTGACCGTGAACTCGGACTGAGTCTGCCTGACGGAGCGACCCGCAAGGCACTGCTGGAGGTGCTGCTGCGCGATGTCCCCTCCGAGAGCCTCAAACTGGAGGAGATCGCCGACCGCACACCCGGATTCGTCCGGGCCGACCTGGCCGCACTGGTCCGTGAGGCCGCGCTGCGGGCGGCCGCCCGGGCCAGTGAGGACGGTAAGCCGCCGGCATTGACGCAGGAGGATCTCGCCGGCGCGCTGAGCGTCATCCGGCCGCTGTCGCGGTCCAACACCGAGGAGGTGGCCGTCGGCTCGGTCACCCTCGAGGACGTCGGCGACATGGTCGAGACCAAGCAGGCGCTCACCGAGGCGGTGCTGTGGCCGCTGCAGCATCCCGACACCTTCGCCCGACTCGGCGTCGACCCGCCCCGCGGCGTCTTGCTCTACGGTCCGCCGGGCTGCGGCAAGACCTTCGTGGTGCGGGCACTGGCCAGCTCGGGGCGGTTGAGCGTGCACGCCGTCAAGGGCGCCGAACTGATGGACAAGTGGGTCGGATCCTCGGAGAAGGCGGTCCGCGAACTGTTCCGCCGGGCAAGGGATTCCGCACCGTCACTGGTCTTCCTCGACGAGGTCGACGCGCTGGCGCCGCGGCGCGGGCAGAGCTTCGACTCCGGAGTGACCGACCGGGTGGTCGCCGCCCTGCTGACCGAACTGGACGGCATCGACCCGCTGCGCGACGTGGTGGTGCTGGGCGCCACCAACCGCCCGGAACTGATCGACCCGGCGCTGCTGCGCCCCGGCCGGCTCGAGCGCCTGGTGTTCGTCGAGCCGCCCGATGCCGAGGCCCGCTACGAGATCCTCAAGACGGCGGCCAAGTCGGTGCCGCTGAGCAAGGAGGTCGACCTCAAGGACCTCGCCGCCCAACTCGACGGCTACAGCGCGGCCGACTGCGTGGCGCTGCTGCGGGAGGCCGCGCTGACCGCCATGCGCCGGTCGATCGACGCCGCCGACGTCACCGCCGCCGACCTGGCCAGCGCCCGCGAGGCGGTCCGACCGTCGCTGGATGCCGAGCAGGTCGCCTCACTGCGGGCGTTCGCGGCCGAACGCTGATGGGCCGGACCGACGACGACTCCTGGGACATCACCGAGAGCGTGGGGGCGACGGCGCTGAGTGTGGCGCGTGCCCGCGCCGCCGAGTCCCGCAGCGCCGCGCCTCTTTTCACCGATCCGTACGCGGAATTCTTCATCACCGCCGCCACCGCCGCCGGATGGCAGCCACCGTTCGCCGCCGAGAAACTCGCCGGGATCAGCGGCGACCCACAGGTGGCGGCCCGGATGAACACGCTGACCGCCTACATCGCGACTCGCACCCGGTACTTCGACGACTTCTTCACCACCGCCGGCGCGAACGGACTCGACCAGACGGTGATCCTGGCCGCCGGTCTGGACACCAGGCCCTGGCGGCTGCCGTGGATCGCCCGCACCACGATCTATGAGATAGACCTGCCCAAGGTGCTGGAGTTCAAAGCCGAGGTGCTCGAACGCCACCACGCCCGGCCCGCTGCGCGCTACCTGCCGGTTCCGGTTGATCTGCGGCACGACTGGCCGACTGCCCTGCGCGCCAACGGTTTCGACCCCACCGTGCCCACGGCGTGGCTGGCAGAGGGTCTACTGCCGTACCTGTCCGCCACCGATCAGGATCTGCTCTTCGAGCGTGTCGACGCACTCAGCGCCCCGGGCAGCCGGCTGGCCGTCGAGGCCTTCGGTGCCGAGTTCTTCGACCCGGCCGTGCTGGCCCGCCGCCGGGAGGAGTTGCGCGCGGTCAGCGAAGCCGCCGCCGCGCGGGGCGTCGCGGTCCCCGACACCGAGGCGCTGTGGTATCTCGAGCCGCGCACCGACGTCGCCGGATGGCTGCAGGACCACGGCTGGGAGGTCTGCGTTCTCGACTCGCGCGAGATGATGCAGCGCTACCACCGGCCCGGCTCGGGTGGACCCGGGGACACCGTCCCGGGCAGTCTGTTCATCGAGGCGGTCCGGGAGGCGCGGTAAGCGTCGGCTACTCCTCGGAGAGCTGGAATTCGACCATGGCGCTGACGGTTTCGATCGCGTCGGTCACCACACCCACCCGCTCGGCCAGACTCGGTGCGGCCAGTACGGCGTAGCGGTCGGCCGCACCCATCGGTACCCGGGAAGCCAGGGCGTAGAGGTGACGGGACGGGTCGTCGGCGATGTCGGGGTCGACCGCCAGCGCGCCGGGTGCCAGCGCCAGGCCGCGGGCTTGGGCCACCCTCTGGTACAGCGCGAGGATGCGGTCCATGACCTCGCCGATCTGCTCCGGGCCGACCGGCGGTCCCGGCTCGTCCGGCCACGGCTCGATCGCGGCTCGCGGATAGGGGTCGTCGGGCAGCCAGCGCAGCACCCGGATGCGCTCCCCCATCACCGCGATCAACTGGTAGAGACCCATCCCGAGATCGGCGTGCTCGGTGATGCGCGCCAGCGCACCGACGTCGCTTCGGGAGTCGCCGCCGCCGACCTCCAGGCCCCGGCTGATCAGCACCACGCCGAACGCCGGTTCGGGCGCGGCCAGACAGTCCTGGACCAGCCGTCCGTAGCGCGGTTCGAAGATCCGCAGCGGCAGGGTCTCGCCCGGCAGCGGTGCGGACTGCAGCGGGAACATCGGGACCTCGGCGCTGTCCACGGCGCTACCTCGCGGCTCCCCTGACGACGTCCTTGACCGCGACACCGGGGTCGACGAAGGTGCACAGCCCGGCCCCGAGGTCGACCCAGGCCTCCGGGGCGATCGCGACCAGCCGGTTGCCGGCCTCGCCGATCGCGGTCATCACCCTGAGCCGGTCGGGCTTGTCCATCGTCAGATAGTCACCGCATGTGGTGGCCAGCATCGCCGCACCTTCGGTGATCCCGGCCTGTCCGGGCGTGGCGATCGGGGTTCCCTCGATCGCCCTGCTGCAGCCCCCTGCCAGCAACGCCACTACCAACAGGACCGGGACCGTTCGGCAGCGGGTCACGCGGCTCTCCTCACGTATCGAGCCTCACACATCGAGTTCTCCGACCAGTGCGTCGACCACGGCGCGCAGGTCCCCGCCGTGTTCGGCGGCCACTCGGCGCTGCCGTTGATAGGACGCGCCGCGCCGGGGAATCTCGGCGACCGCCGCCAGCTCGTCGGCGCAGTGCAGCGACTCGGCTACCGGGGCCAGCCTGGTCAGCAGATCGTCGAGGTCATCGGTGACCAGCCGCTCATTGCTGTCCGCGTCGAGGATGATGATGGCGTCCAGCCCGTATCGGGCGGCCCGCCACTTGTTCTCCTGAACATGCCAGGGCGGCATCACCGGCAGCTGTTCCCCGGCCTCCAACCGGCGGTCGAGATCGACGATCAGGCAGTGCGTCAGCGCCACCAGCGCGGCCAGCTCGGCCAGATTGGAAACCCCGTCGAGAACACGGACCTCGACAGTGCCCAGCTTCGGCGAAGGCCTGATGTCCCAACGGACTTCGTTGATCTGGTCGATGATGCCCGTCTTCTTCTGGTCGTGCACGAATCGCTCGAACTGACGCCACGTCTCGAACTGGAACGGCAGCCCGGCCGTCGGCAGTTGCTGGAACATCATGGACCGATTACTGGCGTAGCCGGTGTCCTCTCCGGCCCAGAACGGCGACGACGCCGACAGGGCAAGAAGGTGCGGGTACTGATTGAGCAGCGAGGAGATGATCGGCATCACCTTGTGCGCCGAGGAGACGCCGACGTGAACGTGCACACCCCAGATCAGCATCTGACGGCCCCACCATTGCGTGCGTTTGATCAGCTCGGCGTAACGCGGCGCGTCGGTGAGCTTCTGTTCCGACCACTCGGCGAACGGGTGGGTGCCGGCGCAGAACAGCTCCATTCCGCGTTCGCGCACAACGGCGTCGGTGGACCTCAGGGTGGCACGAAGGTCGGCCATCGCCTCATCGACGGTGTCGCAGACACCGGTGACGACCTCGATTGTGTTGCGCAGCAGTTCCTTGTGGACGTGCGGAGTCTCGCCGATGTCGGCGATGACCGCCGAGGCCTCGTTGCTCAGGTCGCGGGTGCAGGCGTCGACCAGCGCGAACTCCCATTCGACTCCCAGTGTCGGCCGCGGCGAGCCGGCGAAGTCGATCCGGCCGGGCCGCGCGTCAACCGGCGCGGATGACACCGCAGGCGACCCGCTTGCCGCCGTCGCCGGTGGCAAGCGTGGTTTCGTCCGGCGGCGGGGAGCCGTTGGACTGCTGGTAGCGGTCGGCCGGGATGTTGGCGAAGTTGTCGGCGTTGGCGTGGATGATGATCGCCGTCCCGTCCCCGGACATCAGGTCCGCCTTGTCGATGGCATTGGTGGTGGTCACCAGCATGGCCGCACCGTCTCCGCGCACCTCCAGCGAAGCCAGGTCACCACCGTGGTTGGGGTGCCCGCCCTGACCGCCGCCCTGGTAGTGACCGCCGGCGGACAGGAAGTCGCCGGGAGCGCCACCGTTCGGCGCCACCGAGTTGACCTCGCACTTGCCGATGTCGTGGATGTGCAACCCGTGGAAGCCGGGAGAGAGTTGGCCCGGGGTGGTCGTCTGCACCGTGACGGTGGCGAACGCGCCGTCGTCTTTGAACTCGATGGTGGCCGCGGCGATCTGATTGCCGTCGGGTCCGTTGATCTGGGCGGTGAGGGTGTCGGCCGGCGCGGCGGGGGGCGCGGCGGCCGGCCCGGGCGCGGCAGGGCCCGCCTCGCCGTGGACGTCGCTCGTGGTCACCGGCGCCGGCGAGCCCGTCCAGATCGCCGGCGTGGTGCCGGGCTGCGTGGCGATCGGCTCGTCGGCCGAACATCCGCTCAGCGCGGCGACCGGGATGAGGACGGACAGTGCGGCGAAGGCGCGCAGGCCAGCGGAATTCACCATGGGGCTGAGCCTAGCCCGTCGCCAGCCGCTAACCGGTCACTAACACAATCACGCCGGGCGGCTGCTCGGCGATGTCGGGGATGCGCGGCGCCACCGGCGCCTCCAGAACCTTCCCGACCGCGTCGGCGGCGGCCTGTTCGCCCTCGGCGGCACCGAAATAGACGGTGGTGGCGGCGACGTCTGCAGCGGCGATCGTGGCCGCTTCGGTGACGTTCCAACCGGCCTCCCGCAGCCGATCCGCGGTCCGGGCGGCGGCCGCGTCGTCTCCGGCCACGCTGTAGACCCGGACATCGGCCATCGGCGCGGGCGGTCTGGTGGTGGTCGTCGCGGTGATCGCCGGGGCGTCCTCGGCGGTGTCCGTGCCCGACGTCATCGCCTGGAACCCGACCAGCAGGAAGATCACTCCGAGGAAGAGCAGCACCATCACCATGGCGCGCAGGGGAAGCCCGGAGGAGTCGGGAACGCGCTCGTTCATCGTGGCTACTGTATCCGCGCTAGTCCCGGGGCACACCGTGCCCCGGCCCCGCGGGCACGGTCAGGGGACCTCGAAGCCCAGCCGGCGGGCCGCGCGGGCCTTCTGCCGGCTGGCCCGCAGCCGACGAAGACGCTTGACCAGCATGGGGTCGGCCGCCAGCGCCTCCGGCCGGTCCACCAGAGCGTTGAGAACCTGGTAGTAGCGGGTCGCGGACATCGCGAAGAGCTCCTTGATCGCCTCTTCCTTGGCGCCGGCGTACTTCCACCACTGGCGCTCGAACGCGAGGATGTCGTACTCGCGCCGGCTCAGCCCGTCGGGCAGTTCGGCGTCGTCGATCGCCCGTTCGGCTCGTGCCGTGGCGCCGTCCATACGATGCGTGAGCCCTTTCAGCGAATGACAGACCTGTGGTTCGGGGCCATTCAACCACGTCCCGTTCGAATGGCACGGCACCGGACCCCGCGCGTCGGCTCACTTTAAGCTTGCCGTTCATGGCAGTGCGACCCATCGTGATCCTCGGCGACCCCGTTCTGCACAACCCGACTGCGCCCGTCCCTGTCGGGCCGGACGGAACACTGCCGCCGGAGCTGGCCGACCTGATCTCCGACCTGTACCAGACCATGGACGCGGCGAACGGAGTCGGTCTGGCCGCCAACCAGATCGGGGTGAGCCTGCGCCTGTTCGTCTACGACTGCGCTGACGAGCGCGGCCGGGGCAGTCGGCGCCGCGGGGTGGTGATCAACCCGGTCCTTGAGACCTCGGAGATTCCCGAGACGATGCCGGACCCGGAGACCGACGACGAGGGCTGCCTTTCGGTTCCGGGAGAGTCGTTCCCGTGCGGCAGGGCCACCTGGGCGCGAGTCACGGGACTCGACGCCGAGGGTAACCCGGTGTCCCTGGAGGGCACCGGCTTGTTCGCCCGGATGCTGCAGCACGAAACCGGGCACCTCGACGGGTTCCTGTACGTGGATACGCTGATCGGCAGGCACGCCCGCGCCGCCAAGAAGAAGGTCAAGGCCAACGGCTGGGGCGTGCCCGGCCTGTCGTGGATGCCCGGTGACATTCCGGATCCCTTCGGGCACTGACGTTTTCGAGACTGACATCCGATGACCGGCTTGCGATTCGCCACTTGGAACGTCAATTCGATTCGAACCCGGGTTGACCGGGTCGTCGACTGGATGCAGCGCGCCGAGATCGACGTGCTGGCCATGCAGGAGACCAAGTGCAACGACGACCAGTTTCCGGCCATGCCATTCCTCGGCGCCGGGTACGAGGTGGTGCACTGCGGGCACGACCAGTGGAACGGCGTCGCAATCGCATCCCGGGTCGGATTCGACGACGTTGCGGTGGGTTTCGACGGCCAGCCGAGGTGGGACGGACGCGACGAGGCCCGCGCGCTGGGGGCCACCTGCGCCGGCGTGCGCGTGTGGAGCCTTTACGTTCCCAACGGAAGGACCCTCACCGACCCGCACTACCGGTACAAGCTGGATTGGCTTGCCGCACTGCGCGAGACCGCCGGGGCCTGGCTGGCCGAGGATCCGCGGGCGCAAATCGCGCTGGTCGGCGATTGGAACATCGCGCCCCGCGACGAGGACGTCTGGAGCATGGAGTTCTTCCGCGACAGCACCCACGTCACCGAACCGGAGCGACGCGCGTTCGCCGCCATCGAGGATTCCTTCCCCGATGTGGTGCGGCCCTTCACTCCGGGGCCGGGGGTCTATACCTACTGGGATTACACCCGGCTGCGCTTCCCCCGCCGCGAGGGCATGCGGATCGACTTCATCCTGGCCTCCCCGGCGCTTGCCGGGCGGGTGGTCGACGCAGTGATCGCCCGCGACGAGCGAAAGGGCGGCAAGGACCGGATCGGCTCGCCCAGCGATCACGCCCCGGTCTTCGTCGAACTGACCGCTACCTGACGGTCGGCGGGCTGACCTCGACGAGCATCTTGCCGATGTTGGCCCCGGTGAACAGACCGTTGAGCGCGTCGACGCACGAGTCGAGGCCGGGCAGGATCGTCTCCCGGTGGACCAGTCGGCCCTCCTGACCCCAGCGCCGCAGGTTCGCGAAAGCCTCATCGAACCGGTCCCACATGGCCAGCGCGTTGAAACCCTGCATGGACGCCGTCCTGGCGAGCAGGTTGACGTAGTTCGACGGCCCGGGATGCTCACCGGTCAGGTAGCTCGATATCACCCCGCACAGCACCACCCGGGCCTGCGGCGCCAGCCGGCCGAGCACCGCATTGAGGATCTCCCCGCCCACATTGTCGAAGTAGACGTTCACACCGCTCGGGCAGTGCGCTTTGAGCGCGGCCGCCACATCCGCGTTCTTGTAGTCGATGCAGGCGTCGAACCCGAACTCGTCCACCACCACCCGGCACTTGTCCGGGCCGCCCGCGATGCCCACCACCCTGGCTCCGGCGATCCCGGCGATCTGCCCCGCTATGGAACCCGTGGCCCCCGCCGCGGCCGAGACGACGACGGTCTCACCGGGACGGGGCCGTCCCACCTCCATCATCCCGAAATAGGCTGTGGCACCGCCCGAGCCGTAGACCGACATGATGGCCGCCTGGTCGGTCTCGCCCGGAATGGGCGTGCTGAAGACGTCATCCCGGATGATCACGTATTCCTGGAAACCCGTCAGGGAGGTGACGATGTCGCCGACTTGGTAGGCGGGGCAATGGGATTCGACGACCTCGCCGACACCTGCCGCACGGATCACCTCCCCCAGCGCGACCGGCGGCAGGTAGCCGGGCTGGTCGTTGAGCCAGGTGCGGACCGCCGCATCAAGCCCGACGTAGGTGGTGCGCAGCAGCGCCTCGCCGGCCACCGGACGCGGGGCCGGCGCGGTGACGACTTCGGTGTCGTCCGGGCCGACCAGACCCGTCGGCCGACGGCGCAGGACGACCTGGCGATTGGTCAGTCCCGCGGTCATGTCTAGAAATTACCCGGGTCGTGGCGAAGGTCGCCGCAGCAGCGGGTCCGTGGCAGGACTTACCGGTGAAGCGCCTAACATGGCCGGGTCGGCCGATGTGCCGGCGAGTCAGTAAGGACAGACCTGATTTCAGCGGGAGTGATGTGAACTCCTTCCTGCCCCTGGCCCGGCCAGGGCGAACCCCGGTGCGGGTGCTCACGATCGGCGGTTCGGATTCCGGTGGCAGCGCCGGCCTGCAGGCCGACTTGCGCACCTTCGCTCTGCTGGGAGTGCATCCGCTGGTCGCGGTGACCGTGGTCACCGTGCAGAACTCGCTGGGCGTCAAGGATTTTCACCGAATTCCGACCGATGTCGTCACCGGGCAGATTCAGGCGGTCGCCTCCGACATCGGGGTGCAGGCCGCGAAGACCGGGATGCTTGCGTCCGAGGAGATCATCGAGGCGGTGGCCGACTGCCGGGGCACACTCGGTGCGGCCGCTGGGGTTCCGTTCGTCGTCGATCCGGTCTGCGCCTCGGCGGACGGCGATCCGCTGCTGGGCGCGTCGGGCCTGAACGCACTGCGCACCAGGCTGCTCCCGCTGGCCACGCTGGTCACCCCGAATCTCGACGAGGTCCGGTTGCTGGTCGGTGTCGAGGTGGTCGACGCCCGATCCCAGCGCGAGGCCGCCAAGGCTCTGCACGACCTCGGCCCGCGGTGGGCATTGGTCAAGGGCGGCCACCTGCGCTCCGCCGGGGACAGCCCCGATCTGCTCTACGACGGCAACGACTTCCACCGGTTCGACGCACCGCGGATCGGCACCCGCCACGACCACGGTGCCGGTGACACCCTGGCAGCCGCCGTCACCTGCGCGCTGGCACACGGCTACCCGATGCCGGAGGCGGTCGCGTTCGCCAAGGCGTGGGTCACCGAGTGCCTGCGCTCGGCGTACCCGCTGGGCGCCGGCCGCGGGCCGGTCTCGGCACTGTTCCGGCTGCGATGACGATCGACGCCATCGCCGGGGTCGCGCATGAACCGGCCGGGGTGCCCGCCGGGGTGGTGGTGCTGACTCACGGCGCCGGCGGCAGCCGCGAGTCGCCGCTGCTGATGCGCCTCTGCGATGAGTGGGCGCACCGTGGCTGGCTGGCGGTCCGCTACAACCTTCCCTACCGGCGGCGTCGCGCCAAGGGACCACCGTCGGGATCGGCGTCGGCAGACCAGGCCGGGATCGCCGAGGCGATCGCGCTGGCACGCTCGATGAAGCTGGGTCCGGTGATCGCCGGCGGGCATTCCTACGGCGGGCGGCTGACCTCGATGGCGGTGGCGCGGCAACCCGGCGACGTCACCGCCCTCACCCTGTTCTCCTACCCCCTGCACCCGCCCGGGAAACCGGAACGGCTGCGCACCGGGCACTTCGGTGACATCTCCGTGCCCACCGTGTTCACCCACGGCAGCTCCGACCCGTTCGGAACCCTCGAGGAGTTGCGCGCGGCGGTGGCACTCATCCCGGCGGCGACCGACATCGTCGAGGTCGCCGGGGCACGACACGATCTGGGGTCCAAGGTCCTCGATGTCGCCGCGCTGTCCGTGCAGGCGGCGCTGAGCGTCTCTACCGCCGGGTAACTCGGGTACCGTCGGGCTCATGACCGAGCAGAACTACGACGTCATCGTCGTCGGAGCCGGCTTCGGTGGCATCGGCGCGGCCATCGCGCTCAAGCGCCTGGGCATCGAGAACTTCGTGCTCCTCGACCGGCTCGACGACCTGGGCGGGACCTGGTACGTCAACCACTACCCCGGGCTGGCCTGCGACGTGCCGACCACCACCTACTCCTACTTCTTCGAACCGAACCCGAACTGGTCGCGGCTGTTCTCCACCGGTCCGGAAATCAAGCGGTACGCCGACGACGTCGCCGACAAGTACGACGTTCGCCGCCACATCCGTTTCAACACGACCGTGGAGGGCGCCCGCTGGGATGAGGAGTCGCTGCTGTGGCGGGTGGCGCTGGCCGACGGCAGCACGCTGAGTGCCCAGTTCCTGATCACCGCCACCGGGTTCCTGTCCCAGCCGCACACCCCGGACATACCAGGCATCCACAGCTTCGAGGGCAGGATCATCCACACCACCGCGTGGGACGACGACTTCGACCCCGCCGGTCATCGGATCGGTCTGATCGGCACCGGAGCCACCGCTGTGCAGCTGATCCCCCAGCTGGCGCGCAACGCCGGCGACCTGACGGTTTACCAGCGCACGGCGATCCATGTGGTGCCCAAACTCGACTTCGCCTTCCCGGTTTGGGCGAGAAGGCTTTTCGCCCGCCTGCCGCTGGCCCAGCGCGCGGTCCGGGCCGTGACCGACGCCATCTACGAGTTCTTCAACTACGTGGTGCTGCACCAGGGCCAATTCTTCTATCGCCGGCTCGACATCGGCGGTGCCGATGTGGCAAAGATGTACCGGTTCGCGGTCGTCCGCGACCCGGAGTTGCGCCGCAAGCTCACTCCACCCTACGACCTGGGCTGCAAGCGCCCGACCTTCTCCAACAGCTACTACCGCGCCTTCACCAAGCCCAATGTGCACCTGCAGGACAGCGGTATCGAGCACGTCGAGCCGCACGCCATCGTCGCCAATGACGGCACCCGAACCGAGATCGACACCCTGGTGCTGGCCACCGGTTTCGATTTGTGGGAGGCCAACATCCCCGCGATCGAGGTGGTCGGCCGCGACGGACGTAATCTCGCAAAGTGGTGGCGGGAGAACCGATTCCAGGCGTATCAGGGAGTCTCGATCCCCTACTTCCCCAACTATCTGAGCCTGGCCAGCCCGTACGCGTTCATCGGGTTGAACTTCTTCAACACGATGGAGTACCAGATGAGGATCATGGACCGTCTGCTGAGCGAGGTCAGGAAGCGCGGCGCGCGGACCTTCGAGGTCACCGAGGAGGCCAACGCGCGCTTCCTGGACCAGATGATCGAGAAGGTCGGCAACTCGGTGTTCGCTCTCGGCCACTGCGCCGATGCGCGGTCCTACTACTTCAACCCGCACGGCGAGGCGACACTGCTGCGGCCGATGACCGCCAGGGCCTCGATCCGGATGGCGTCGGAGTTTCCCTTGAGCGACTACAGCTTCGCCTAGTCTTCAGATTTCCAGCACCGTCGAAAGGACCCGCCCATGTCGGCAAAGATCCCCGTACTCGGCGTGGCGCTGGCGGCCACGGGGCTGTCCCACTTCGCCAAACCGCAGATCTACGACGCGATGACCAAGCTGGCGTTTCCGGACGACACCCGCCGTCACGTCTACATCGACGGTGGCGTCGAGACGGCGCTGGGTCTGGGCCTGGCTGTTCCGCAGACCCGCAAGGTCGCCCTCGCGGGCCTGGCGGGCTATCTCGGCTATCTGGGCTACAACGCGGTCCGAAACCGCCGTTAGCGGCCGTTTCCTCCCACTGTGAGCGCAGCCGACCACGCACCTCTGCAGCGCCGGCTCGGAACCGCCGACGCGGTGGTGATCGGGCTGGGCTCGATGATCGGCGCCGGGGTGTTCGTCGTGTTCGGTCCGGCTGCGGCGGCGGCCGGCTCCGGCCTACTGGTCGGGCTGGGACTGGCCGCCGGGGTGGCGTACTGCAACGCGTCGTCGTCGGCCCGCCTGGCCGCCCGCTATCCACTGTCCGGCGGGGCATACGTCTACGGCCGCGAACGTCTCGGCGAGTTCTGGGGCTACCTGGCCGGATGGAGTTTCGTCGTCGGGAAGATGGCCTCGTGCGCGGCGATGGCGCTCACCGTGGGTCTCTACCTGCTGCCCGACCACGCCCACGCGGTGGCCGTCGCCGCGGTGGTGTCGCTGACCGCCGTCAACTACCGCGGCGTCCAGAAGTCCGCGCTGCTGACCCGGGTGATCGTGTCCGCGGTCCTGGCGGTGCTGACCGGGGTGATCGCGGCAGTGCTGCTCAGCGGCCGCGCCGACCCGTCCCGGATCTCGCTGACCGGCGGCGACGCCGGCGGAGTGCTGCAGGCGGCCGGACTGCTGTTCTTCGCCTTCGCCGGCTACGCCCGCATCGCCACCCTCGGCGAGGAGGTTCGCGATCCGGCCCGCACCATCCCGCGCGCGATCAGAACGGCGCTGGCGATCACCCTGGCGGTGTACGGGACCGTCGCCGTCACAGTGCTTTCGGTGCTCGGCCCGGATCTTGCCCGGTCCGCCGCGCCGCTGGCCGATGCCGTTCGCGCGGCCGGTGCGGACGGGCTCGCACCGATCGTGGCCGTCGGCGCGGCGATCGCCGCTCTGGGCTCACTGCTGTCACTGATCCTCGGCATCTCCCGCACCGGCCTTGCGATGGCTCGTGACGGCCACCTGCCGTCGGCGCTGGCCGCGGTTCACCCGCGGTTCGGAGTGCCGCACCGGACCGAACTGGCGGTCGGCGCACTGGTCGCGGTGGCAGCCGCCATCGCCGATGTCCGCTCCGCAATCGGCTTTTCGTCCTTCGCGGTCCTGGTCTACTACGCGATCGCCAATGCCTCGGCCTGGACACTGAGCCGATCCGCGGTCCCGCGAATCACCCCCGCGATCGGGTTCGCCGGCTGCCTGCTGCTAGTGGTCACCCTGCCGCGCGGAGCCGCACTCGCCGGCCTCGGGGTCCTGCTGCTCGGCGCGGCGGTATGGACGGTTCGGCGGCTGCGGTAGCAGATAGCCCGCCCTCACTGCGGGGCGATCACGTGCCGGGTCCGGTCCTCGCGTGCGGGTATCCCGTTGCGGCCGTCCAGGTTCTGCGCATAGACACCGACCGCCCATGCGACCCCGCCGCCGTTGATGGCCAGGGCGGTGCGGTCGATGTGCTCGAGGGTGTCGGTGTCCTGGTGGTAGTTGGGGTCGAACGGGGCGTTGGGCGTGCCGCCCCACATTTCGGCCTGCTGCGCACTCTTCTCCTCATCGGCGCCGGAGAACAGCCCGCCGGCCGGAATACCGGCCATGGTGAACCCCTCGTAGTCCGAGCGGCCGTCGAATCCGGTGTCCTGGGCTACCTTTCCGGCCGCCCTGAGGTACTCGACGAAGCTTCGCTCGATTCCGGGCGAGCCCTCGGGGATCCGGGGCGGTTTGTCGTCGCGACCCAACTTGGTCGACTGGTCGCCGTCGTAGGTGAAGTACCCCGGATTGGGCGACCCGAGCATGTCGAAGTTCAGATACAGCGCGATGTCTTTGAGTTCTTCGGCGCTGAGGGAGGCGACATACTTCTTCGAACCGACGATTCCCACCTCCTCGGCCCCCCAGAAACCGAAGCGGACGGCGTTGTTCACCGGAGGCTCGCTGCCGAGTTGTACCGCGGTCTCCAGAACGGCGGCCACCCCCGAGCCGTTGTCGTTGATGCCGGGTCCGTCGGGAACGCTGTCCAGATGACCGCCAACCATGACCACGTTCTGCGTTGAGCCGGTCCTGGTCTGCGCCAGGACGTTTCGAACCGAAATGGTTCGGGTCGACGCCTCCAGTTTGATCGTGGCCGGACCGGGGGCCGCACGCAGTCGAGCCCCGTCGGCTTTGGAGACGCTGATGACGGGGATCTTGGCGTCGCCGTCCTCGCCCAGAGTGCCACCCATCTTCTCCTCGTCGACGTTGTCGGCGATGACCGCAGCCACAGCGCCCAGTTTCGCCAGGATCGACTGCTTGTCGGCGAAAGTGCAGCTGCCGCGGTCGACGAGGATCACCGCACCCTTGACCGGCAGACCGTTGTAGTCCGACGGCGCGCAGCCGGGCGTCGGCTCAGCAGGCGCGGCGACGAGCGGGCCGCTGACGCCGCCGGCGGGCGTCCCGGCGCTGAATTGCAGCACCCCGGCTTTGACCGCGGCGCCGTCGACCGTCAGGGACGGGTCGCCGTGCTCGAACATCCGGGTCTGGAACTCGGGGGTCTGGACGTCGAATCCGCGTTCCCGGAGCACTCCCACCACATAGTCGACGCTGGCCTCGTAGCCGGGTGTGCCGATCGCGCGGTTGCCGCCGTGGGCAGTGGCGATGTCCTGCAGCCGGGCCAGATGCCCGGTCATGGCATCGCCGGTCACCCGATGGCTCAGCTGGGCGGCGAAATCCTTGGCCGCCTTGTTCTCGACCATAGGTTGGGCGCCGACGGCCGGCCGGCTGCAGCCGGCCGCGGCGGCTAGCAGAACGGCGAGCACGGCCGTGATCGAAGTTCGCCTCACTGGCACAGGTTAGACGCTGCCGGTGCACCCCGGCCCGCCCGGAGAGCCGGCTCAGGTGGTCGCGCAGCGACCGATCCCGGCCGCCGGGCACCAGGCGAAGATCTCCGGCTCGACGAGGACGGTGTGCGGTTGTTGCCTGGGGCAATCGTGCGGCGGCGCCGCGGCTACGGTGCGCAGCCCCGCCCAGCTGCGCGCGAATGCCGGATGAAGGGGAAGGTGGGTCACCTCGTCCTCGGGTACCCAGCGCAGCTCCGAGCTCTCCCGGTTCGGCACGGTTTCCAGGAGTTCGCAGGCGTCGGCGACGACGGTGGTGTAGGTCCAGATCGCGCCGCCGGGACCGGGGACCGTCGCGGTGACGACACAGGTGCGGACGCGGATCCGGTCGGCGAGCAGGCCGGCCTCCTCCTGCGCCTCCCGCACCGCGGCCTCCTCCGCATGCTCGTGGCTGTCCAGCGCGCCGCCCGGCAGCGCCCAGGTCCCGCCCTGGTGACTCCACGGCGCCCGGTGCTGAAGCAGGACCGCCGGAGACCCGTCGTGCCAGGGCGCCCGCAGCAGGAGCCCGGCGGCGCCGTGCACGCCCCAGTGGTAGGTGCCGAATTCCGACACCACCCAGCCGTCGCCGTCGCCTCGCACGGGTTTCAGGATAGGCGCGCCACGCCGAGACCGGTCTGGCCGATCACGCGCCATCCCTTGCTGCTGCTCTTAGACTTTACTCATCTAGATTTCAGGCTCCACCGGGAAGCGAGGTTGGCGTGCGGTGACCGTCGAGCTGGCGCATCCGTCGACCGAGCCGTTGGCCCAGCGGACGGCGACCGAGCCTGCTCACCCGTGGTGGTGGTTCGTCAACACCACCCCGGGGCGGATCCTGACGATCGGCGTCATCCTGGCCACCCTGGGGATTCTCAGCGCGTTCGCGATCTCCACCACCATCAACGAGCGTCAGCACCAGCTGACCACCGTGCTCGATCACACCGAACCCCTCGCCTTCTCCGCCGGCCAGCTCTACACCACCCTGTCGGTGGCCGACGCCGCCGCGGCGACGGCGTTCATCGCCGGCTCCGAACCCCGTGCGGTACGGCAGCGCTACGAGCAGGCGATCACCGAGGCGGCGGTGGCCGTCACGCGGGCTTCCAGCGGGCTGACCGACCCCCCTCTGGTGGAGTTGCTCAGTCGGATCAACGCGCGGCTCGCCGTCTACACCGGGTTGATCGAGACCGCCCGCACCAACAACCGGATGGGCAATCCGGTCGGGTCGTCGTATCTCTCGGAGGCCTCGGGGCTGATGCAGGACTCGATCCTGCCCGACGCCCAGCGGCTGTACGAGGCGACCTCGGCACAGGTGGATGCCGAGACCACGGCCTCGGCATCCATCCCGGCCCCGGTGATCATCGTGGTCGCCGCGACGCTGGGATTCGGCCTGTTCACCCACCGCTGGCTGGCCCGCCGCACCAAACGACGGGTCAACATCGGCCTGGTCGCCGGCGGATTGGCGATCGCGGTGATGATCGTCTGGGTGGGGACCGCCCTGGGCGTGTCCACCGCCGGCAGCCGGGCGGCCAAGAACACCGCCGCGGACTCGCTGCGCACCGTGACAAACCTGGCCATCACCGCACAGCAGGCCCGGGCCGACGAGACCCTGTCGCTGATCAGGCGCGGCGACGAGGACGTCCGCAAGCGGTCTTACTATCAGCGCGTCGACCAGATGCGCCAGCAGATCCGCGACTACCTCGCGCGCAACGACACCGTTGACAAGAGCGGGCTGGCTCAGGCCGATCAGCTGCTGCTGAGGTGGCGGCAGGCCGACGAGCGGATCAACGACTACATCGCCGTCGGCAACTATCAGGCCGCCACCCAGGTGGCGCTGGGCACCGCCGAGGACGATTCAACCCCGGCCTTCGACAAGCTCAATGACGCTCTCTCCCAGGGGATCCAGCAGAGCAGAACCCAGCTGCGCGGCGATATCCTGTCCGCGCGCCGGGTGCTGTCGGGTACGACGGTGGGCGGTGCGGTGCTGTCGCTGGGGGCGGCCCTGGCGGTGGCGCTGGGCCTGTGGCCAAGAATGAGCGAGTATCGGTGATGAGCGCTCGCGCGAAGAACAGACAAAAGACGATGAGCGCTCGCGCGAAGAACAGACAAAAGACGATGAGCACCCGTGCCAGGAAAGTCCTCGCCGCCGTCGTCACCGCGACCACCGTGGCCGCCTGTGGCCAGCCCGCCGAGCCCCCGTCCCCGCCGATGCTCAGCCTCGCCCCACCCAGCCCGGCCGGAATGCAGCAGTTGCCACCCGGACCCGCTCAGCCCGCCGACACCAGTCAGGAGAACTGCGACCGCACCGCCAGCCTGCGGCCCTTCCCCACCGCGGAACAGGCCGACGCCGCGGTAGCCGCCATCCGCGACCGCAAGCGCCTGCTGGTCGGACTCGACGTCGGCAGCAACCTGCTCTCCTTCCGCGACCCGATCACCGGCGAGATCACCGGTTTCGACGTGGACATCGCCGGGGAGGTGGCCCGCGACATCTTCGGAACGCCGAGCGCGGTGGAGTACCGGATCCTGTCCTCGGCGGACCGCATCACCGCTCTGCAGAGGAACACCGTCGACATCGTCGTCAAGACGATGACCATCACCTGCGAGAGGCGCAAGCAGGTGAGCTTCTCGACCGCGTACTTCATTGCCTCCCAACGAATCCTGGCGCCTCGGGAGTCGGACATCGCCCAGCCGTCGGACCTCTCCGGGAAACGGGTCTGCGTCGCGAGCGGGACGACCTCGCTGCGCCGGGTGCAGGAGCTCGACCCGCCGCCGACGATCGTGACGGTGGTGAGCTGGGCGGACTGCCTGGTGGCTCTGCAGCAGCGCGAGGTCGACGCGGTCAGCACCGATGACGCGATCCTGGCCGGTCTGGTGTCGCAGGACCCCTACCTGCACATCGTCGGACCGGATATGGCCGAACAGCCCTACGGGATCGGCATCAACCTGACCAACACGGGCCTGGTCCGTTTCGTCAACGGCACGCTGGACCGGATCCGCGCCGACGGGACCTGGGACACCCTGTACCGCAAGTGGCTCACCGTGCTCGGTCCGGCGCCCGCGCCCCCGGCCCCGAGGTACGTGGACTGATGAGCACCGAGCAGCAGGACGTCGACGTCGGCACCCAACCGGCCGCCGCTGCCGACCTGGGCATGGACTCCGCCTCGACGATGCGGGCGATGTCGACGCAGGCGGTGTTCCGCGCCTTCCTCGACGATCACGGGGAGGGGTCCGTCCGCAGCGAGCCGATCGAGATCGACGAACCGACGCTGGCGCGTCCTGTCTCGCCAACCCGCCGGCTCGGTGGCGGAATGGTCGAGATCCCCCGGGTTCCGGAGATCGACCCGCTGTCGGCACTCATGGTCGATCCCGTTGTGGCGGAGTCCAAGCGGTTCTGCTGGAACTGCGGCCGACCGGTGGGCCGCTCCCGAGACGGGCGCCCCGGGGAGTCGGAGGGGTTCTGCCCGAACTGCGGGAGCGCCTTCTCGTTCCTGCCGCAGTTGAGCCCCGGCGACATGGTGGCCGACCAGTACGAGATCAAGGGCTGCGTCGCGCACGGCGGGCTGGGCTGGGTGTACCTGGCAGTCGACCACAACGTCAACGAGCGGCCGGTGGTGCTCAAGGGACTGGTCCATTCCGGCGACGCCGAGGCCCAGGCCATCGCGATGGCCGAGCGACAGTTCCTCGCCGAGGTGGCCCACCCCTCGATCGTGAAGATCTTCAATTTCGTCGAGCACGCCGACTCCCGCGGCGAGCCGGTCGGCTACATCGTCATGGAGTACGTCGGCGGCAAGTCGCTCAAACCGGTCAGGGGCCAGCGACTTCCGGTCGACGAAGCGATCGCCTACATGCTCGAGATCCTGCCGGCGCTGGGCTACCTGCATTCAATCGGCCTGTGCTACAACGATCTCAAGCCGGAGAACATCATGGTCACCGAGGAGCAGTTGAAGCTCATCGACCTCGGTGCGGTGTCCCCGATCAACTCCTTCGGCTACCTCTACGGGACGCCTGGCTACCAGGCCCCGGAGATAGTCCGTACCGGACCGACGGTCGCGACCGACATCTACACCGTGGGACGTACCCTTGCGGCACTCACCCTGAGACTGCGAACCCGGGAGGGCCGCTACGTCGACGGACTGCCCGACGACGACCCCGTACTGGCCAAATACGACTCATTCGCACGCCTGTTACGCCGCGCGATCGACCCTGATCCACGCCGGCGCTTCGCCAGTGCCGAGGAGATGGGCTCACAGTTGCTGGGCGTGCTGCGCGAGGTTGTCGCGGCTGACACCGGGATCCCCCGACCGGGCCTGTCGACGGTGTTCACCCGCACCCGCGCCGCGTTCGGCGTTGAGTTGCTGGTCGCGCACACCGATGTCTATCTCGACGGTCTCGTCCACTCCGAGAAACTGACGGCGCCGGAAATCGTTATGGCACTTCCCGTTCCGCTGGTCGACCCGACCGACGTCGCGGCCACCGTGCTTTCCGCCACCGTGCTGTCCCAACCCGTGCAGACCCTGGACTCGTTGCGGGCCGCACGACACGACAGCCTGGACTCCGACGGGGTGGACCTGGCGGAGTCGGTGGAACTGCCTCTGATGGAGGTGCGCGCGCTGCTGGACCTCGGCGACGTCGCCAGGGCGGATCGCAAGCTGGAGGCGCTGGCCGAACGAGTCGGTTGGCGGTGGCGGCTGGTCTGGTTCAAGGCGGTGTCCCAGCTGCTCAGCGGTGACTACGCATCGGCGACGAAGCACTTCGCCGAGGTGCTGGACACCTTCCCGGGCGAGCTCGCCCCGAAGCTGGCGCTGGCCGCGACGGCCGAGTTGGCCGGCACCTCCGACGAACGACCGTTCTACGAGACGGTATGGCACACCGACAACAACATCATCTCGGCGAGCTTCGGGCTCGCCCGGGCGCAGTCGATCGAGGGGGATCGCAAGGGCGCCGTGACCACACTCGACGAAGTCCCGGTCGGCTCAAGGCATTTCACCACCGCCCGGCTGACCAGTGCGGTGACGCTGCTGTCCGGCCGCTCAGCTCACGAGTTGTCCGAGGAACAGATCCGCGACGCCGCACGCCGGGTGGAGGCACTGCCCGACACCGAGCCGCGCGTGCTGCAGATCCGCGCGCTGGTGCTCGGCACCGCTATGGACTGGATCACCGATCACACGGCAAACCCCCTACCCATCCTCGGCTTCCCGTTCACCGACCACGGGCTGCGACTCGGCGTGGAGGACTCGCTTCGCAGCCTGGCCAGAGTGGCCACCAGCCAGTCGCACCGCTACGCGCTGGTGGACCTGGCCAACGAGGTGAGGCCTGTCACGACCTTCTAGATCACCGTGGCACTGGCCCGGGCGATGGCCAGCTCCTCGTCGGTCGGGATGACCAGAACCGTGGTCGGCGACGTACCGGTGGAGATCCGGCGCGCGCCGCGTTCGCCGCTCTCGTTGAGACCGTCGTCGATTTCGATGCCCAGCCCGCTCAGTCCGCGCAGCGCGTCGCGGCGGACGATCGCCTGGTTCTCCCCCACCCCGGCCGTGAAGCTGATCACGTCGGTGTGGCCGAGCAGGACGAGGTAGGCGCCGATGTACTTGCGGAGCCGGTGGATGTACACGTCGTAGGCGGTCTGTGCGACCTCGTCACCGGATTCCATCCGGCTCTGGATCACCCTCATGTCCACGTCGCCGGACAGGCCGAGCATCCCCGAGCGACGGTTGAGCATGGCCTCGATCTCATCGAGGCTCATGCCGGCGGTCCGCCACAGGTAGCTGATCACCCCGGGGTCGACATCGCCGGAGCGGGTTCCCATCACCAGGCCCTCCATCGGGGTGAGGCCCATCGTCGTGTCGACCGGCTTGCCGGCCGCGATGGCCGACGCCGAGGCCCCGTTGCCCAGATGCAGCACGATCTGGTTGATCGAGTCCACCGGCCTGCCCAGGAACTCGGCGGCCGCCCGGCTGACGAACTGGTGCGAGGTGCCGTGAAAGCCGTAGCGCCGGATACGCCACCTCGCCGCCAGCTCGCGGTCGATCGCGTAGTTGGCCGCCGAGGCGGGCAGATCGTGGAAGAACGCGGTATCGAATACCGCGACGTGCGGCAGATCCGGAAGCACCTTCCTGGCCACCTCGATGCCCAGCACCGCCGGCGGGTTGTGCAGGGGCGCCAGCGGCGCGAGTTCCCGGAGCTCGTCGACCAGCGTGTCGTCGATGACGGTGGGCCGGTAGAGGTTCGGCCCGCCATGCACGACCCGATGGCCGACAGCCACCAGCCCGAGCCTGTCCAGGCTCTCCCCTGCCTCGGCCACCAGGTCGAAGGCCAGCCGCAGCGCGGCCTCATGGTCGGCGATCCGGCCCTCGCGGACGATCTGGTTCTCCCCGAGTCGCAGTTTGGCCTTGGATGCGTCCTCACCGATGCGTTCGACGATGCCGTCGAACACTGAGCGACCCGAATCCGGTTCGATCAGTGAGTATTTCAGCGAGGAGGAACCCGAGTTGAGGACCAGCACGGTTCCCGCCATCAGTGCTCCTGAGCCTGGATCGCGGTGATCGCCACGGTGTACACGATGTCCTCCACGAGCGCTCCTCTGGAAAGGTCGTTGACCGGTTTGTTCAGGCCCTGCAACACCGGGCCGATCGCCACCGCGCCGGCACTGCGCTGCACGGCCTTGTAGGTGTTGTTGCCGGTGTTGAGATCCGGGAAGATCAAGACTGTCGCGCGGCCGGCGACGGGCGAGTCGGGCATCTTCGACGCCGCGACACTCGGCTCCACCGCCGCGTCGTACTGGATCGGCCCCTCCACGAGCAGTTCGGGTTGACGTTGGCGGACGAGTTCGGTTGCGGCCCTTACCTTGTCGACCCCGGCACCACTGCCGGACTCCCCGGTGGAGTAGGACAGCATGGCCACTCTGGGCTCGATGCCGAACTGCGCGGCGGTGCGGGCCGAGCTGATGGCGATGTCGGCGAGTTCCTCGGAGGTCGGGTCGGGGACGATCGCGCAGTCGCCGTAGGCCAACACCCGGTCGGACAGGCACATCAGGAAGATGCTCGACACCGTCGAGCAGCCGGGCTGGGTCTTGATGATCTCGAAGGCGGGCCGGACGGTGTGGGCGGTGGTATGAGCGGCTCCGGAAACCATGCCGTCGACGATGTTGTTGTGCACCAGCATGGTGCCGAAGTAGGAGACGTCTTGGACGATCTCCCGTGCCTGCTCGAGCGTCACTCCCTTCTTCTTGCGAAGCTCGGCGTACTGCTCGGCGAACTGCTCGCACAGTTCGCTTGTCTTCGGGTTCATCACCGTCGCCGCGGAGAGGTCGGCGCCCAGTTCGGCCGCGCGGGTTCGGATCTGGCTTTCGTCGCCCAGGATGGTCAGCTCGGCGATGTCCCGGCGCAGCAGCCGGCCCGCGGCCAGCAGGATCCGGTCGTCGTCACCCTCGGGCAGCACGATGCGCTTCCGATCGCCGCGCGCGCGCTCCATCAGCTGGTAGGCGAACATCTGCGGGGTGGTCACCGTCGGGATGGGGATCGCGAGTCGCTCCAGCATGTCGGCGATGTCGACGTGGCGGTCCATCAACTGCAGAGCGGTGTCGATCTTTCTCTCCGAGTTCGCCGTCACCCGTCCCTTGGCATTGGCGACCGCACTGGCGGTGGGGTAGGTGCTCAGCTCGGTGGCGATGATCGGCAGCCGCAACCCCACGCCGGTGACCAGCCGGGCGATCTCGCGATGCAACGGCAGTCCGCCGTTGAGGATGATCGCCGACAGCGACGGGAAACCCTCCGCCGCATGGGCGCTGGCGACGGCCAGGACGACGTCGGAGCGGTCACCGGGAGTGATGACGACCGCCCCCTCCTGCAGCCGCTCCAGAACGTGTTCTGCCATCATGCCGCCGACCATCACGTGCATCACCTCCCTGCCCAGCAGGGTGGCGTCGCCGTGCACCAGGCTGCCGTTGACCGCGGTGAGCAGCTCTCCTACGGTCGGGGCGACCAGCAGCGGCTCCTCGGGGATGACGTAGACCGGGGCACCGAGGTCCGCACAGGCCTTGGCGACGGCCGCCATCTTCGACGGCTCGCACCGGTTGGCCACCACCGCCGCGGTGTGGGCGTGCTGGGCGGCAAGCTCGTCGATGCACAGCTCGATCGCCTCGGCGATCTCCCCGGGCGTGCGGCCGAAAGCCCGCACCGACAACACGACCGGGGCGCCGAGGTTGACCGCTATGCGGGCGTTGACGCTCAACTCGGTGGGGGTGGCCACGTCGGTGTAGTCCGAGCCCACGATGACCATCGCGTCGCAACGGGAGGCCACCGCGTGGTAGCGGTCGACGATGTCGGCGATCGCGGCGTCGCAGTCCTCGTGCAGCCGCTGATACGTGACCCCTATGCAGTCGTCGTAGGACAGGCCCGCGTTGCTGTGGGAGAGCAGCAGTTCCAACACGTAGTCGTGTTCCTCGTCGCGTTCCCCGCGACGGGTGATGGGCCGGAACACCCCCACTTTGGGCACCACTGCGGAGAGCCGGCTGACGATGCCCAGCGCAATGGTCGACTTGCCGGTCTCGCCTTCGGGAGAGGCCACGTAGATCGAGTTCGGGCCGGTCGAGATGGGATCTGCTGTCACGACGACAGCATCCCTCAACCTGGCGGGCTATTAGCCCAGTTTGCGCAACCGGGGCAGCAGGTCCCGCTCGAACAGTTCCAGGAAGCGGCGCTGGTCGTTGCCGGGGGCGTGGAAGACCAGGTGATTGAGTCCCCAGTTGACGTAGTCGGCCACCTTCTCCACGGCCTCGTCGGGATCACTGGAGACGATCCAGCGCCGGGCCACCTGCTCGATGGGCAGCTCGTCGGCCAGCCGCTCCATCTCCATCGGGTCGGAGACGGTGTGCTTCTGTTCCGGCGTCAGCGACAGCGGGGCCCAGAACCGGCAGTTGTTCAGCGCGGCCTCGGGATCGGGATCGTAGGAGATCTTGATCTCGATCATCTTGTCGATCGCGTCGAGGTCGCGCCCGGCCGCCTCGGCACCCTCCCGCACCGCCGGAATCAGCTTGTCGGTGTAGAGCTCCGCACCCTTGCCGGACGTGCAGATGAAACCGTCCCCGGCGCGGCCCGCGTACTTGGCCACCACGGGTCCGCCGGCGCCGATGTAGACCGGCACCCCGCCCTCGGGCACGTCGTAGATGGAGGCGCCCTTGAGGTGGTAGAACTCGCCGTCGAAGTCGACCCGTTCGCCCCACCACAACTCGCGCATGAGCTTGACCGATTCGCGCAGCCGGGCGAAGCGTTCCTTGAAGTCCGGCCATTCGACGATCGCCCCGGTGGCTATCTCGTTGAGAGCCTCGCCGGTGCCCATCCCGAGGACCACCCGGCCCGGGTACAGGCACCCCATGGTGGCGAACGCCTGGGCGATCACCGCGGGGTTGTAGCGGAACGTCGGGGTGAGCACCGAGGTGCCCAGGACGACGCGCTGGGTGCGCTCCCCGACGGCCGTCATCCACGACAGTGCGAAGGGGGAATGGCCGCCCTCGTGGCGCCACGGGTTGAAGTGGTCGCTGACCCAGACGCTGTCCATGCCGTGCTCTTCGGCGAGCACTCCCAGTTCGACCAACTCGCGCGGACCGAACTGCTCGGCCGACGCCTTGTATCCCAGCTTCAAATCCGCCATCAGACGTTTCTACTCCACCGCCCTACACTCGGGCGATGGCCCCGGCGTTGACCGCTGTCACCGACAACGTGCATCTGGCCCGCACGCCGCTGGTGAACTGGACCCTGGTCAGCGACGATTCCGGGGTCATGCTGATCGACGCCGGCTTTCCGGGCAATCGTGACGATGTTCTGACATCCCTTGCGGCTCTGGGCTTCGCACCGGCGGATCTGCGGGCGATCCTGCTGACCCATGCCCACGTCGACCACCTCGGAACGGCGATATGGTTCGCCAGGACACACCACACCCCGGTCTACTGCCACCGCGACGAGGTCGGGCACGCCAGACGCGATTACCTGCAGCAGGCCTCCCCGGCCGCCCTGGCGATGCGGGCCTGGCGGCCACGCTGGCTGGCCTGGTCGGCGCAGGTGGCGCTCAAGGGCGGCCTGGTGCGCGACGGGATCCCGTCGGTCCGGGCGCTCAGCGACGACGTCGCCGCGGCCCTGCCCGGCCGGCCGGTGCCCCTTCCCACCCCGGGGCACACCGGCGGGCACTGCTCCTACCTGGTGGATCGCGTGCTGGTCACCGGGGACGCACTGGTGACCGGGCACCCCCTGCTGCGGCGCACCGGCCCGCAGCTTCTGCCCCCGCTGTTCAACCACAGCGAACCGGAGTGCCGGCGCAGCCTGCAGGTACTCGGCGAGGCCGGCACCGACACCCTCGTCCCCGGCCACGGCGAGGTGTGGATCGGTCCGATCCGCGAAGCCGTCGGCCGGGCCACCGCCTACAGTTCGGCCCCATGAGGAAGATCGCCACCACGACCGCCGGGGACGCCATCAGGGGCCGGACGATCGCCATCACCGGTGCGGCCCGCGGCATCGGCCTGGCCACCGCCCGGGCGCTGCTGGAGCGCGGCGCGCGGGTGGTGATCGGTGACCGCGACGTCGCACTGCAGGAGTCCGCTGTGGCTGCGCTGGGCAACTCCGGCCCGGTGTCGGGATACCCGTTGGACGTCGCCGACGCCGGATCGTTCGCGGCGTTTCTGGACAAGGCCCGCGCCGACGGCGGCGGGCGCATCGACGTGCTGGTCAACAACGCCGGTGTGATGCCGGTGGGCCCGTTCCTCGACCACACCGAGCAGGCCGTCCGCTCGGCCATCGAGGTGAACTTCTACGGGGTGATCAACGGCTGCCGGTTGGT
This sequence comes from Mycobacterium sp., assembly GCF_046095365.1. Classification (GTDB taxonomy): domain Bacteria; phylum Actinomycetota; class Actinomycetes; order Mycobacteriales; family Mycobacteriaceae; genus Mycobacterium. The sequence goes on along the minus strand of NZ_JBJTJF010000014.1, from coordinate 3,632 downwards.
GCTGCCGGAGATGGTCCGGCGCGGCAGCGGGCACATCGTCAACATCGCGTCGATGGCCGGCATGCTCGCCGTTCCGGGTCAGGCCCTCTACGCCGGAACCAAGTTCGCCGTCGTCGGCCTGTCCACCGCGCTCGCCGACGAGTTCGCCCCGCAGGGTGTCCGGATCAGCTGTGTGATGCCCAGCTTCACCGACACCGAACTGATCTCCGGGACCGTGACCGGCGGCATGACCAAGCCGGTGCGGCCAGCGGACATCGCCGCGGCCGTGGTGCGAACCTTGGACAGGCCGAGAACCGCTGTCTCCGTTCCTTATCCGCTTCGCTTCATCGCGGCGGCGACCGCCTTCCTGCCGCCGAGGGGACGGCGTTGGCTGTCGGACCGAATGGGCACCAGCCGGGTGTTCCTGGATTTCGACGCCGCTGCCCGCGCCGACTACGAACGGCGCGCCCAGTCGGCTACCGGCGTGGTGGAGGGGCCGGGATAGCCGGCCCGCGCGGGTTCAGTCCGGACCGGGACTGAGTACCTTCTCGAAGGCCAGCGGGTACGCCTCGCCGCCGGCCCGCGGTTCGGCGAGCCGCCTGTAGCCGGCCGCGGTGTAGAGGGCCTCGGCCTCGGGTTGCCGATCTCCGGTGGTGAGGTAGACCCGGCGATAGCCCAGCGCGGCGATCCGGGATTCCAGTTCCGCCAGCAGGATTCGTCCGTAGCCGCGGCGCCGGTAACGGCTGTCGGTCCAGATCCGTTTCAGCTCGGCCGTCGGGTCTGAATCGACGAGTCCGAAGCGGCGGAAGGCGCCGCCGGTGACCGGTCGGCCGTCCAGCAGCCCGATCAGCATGGCTCCGTCCGGCGCAGCGAATTCCGCGGGCGGGTGGCCCCGTAACCAATCCAGCATGCGCGCCTCGGCGACGTCGTACCTGGTGGAGTACTCGACGGCGAGTTCGGCGATGAGGGGCGCTGCCAGCTCGTCGTCCTGCCCGGCCTCGACGAAAACCAGACCCTCCACCTCAGTCCAGCGCCGGGCGCGGCAGGCCGGGCCGGTAAGCCTCCAGCGCGGCGATGTGGTCTGCCAGTCCGTCGGGGTCCAGCGCGTAGGCGTCATCGTCCTCGCCGAATCCGACCAGCGCCGCGCCGAACTCCAGCACCACCTCGTCGTCGTCCTCGCTGACGATGATCCACACGCGGGTGACCGGTTCGCGGTTCTCGTCGGCGAACTCCGCCGCCGAGGGCGGGTAGAACCAGCTGACGAGGTGATCGGAGTTCTCGTTGTCCAGTACCCATCCCCGGGCCGAGATCCACTCGTCGATGCCGCCCAGCGCCTCGGAGATCTCGTCGAACTCCTCGTCGGCCGCGAGCATCTCCTCGAACACCGGTTCCGGGATCCAGTTCGAGTCGCGGGCCGCATGACGCTTGCGGCGGCGGGCCTGCTTGGCTTGCGACTTCCGCGACATGTCAGCTCAGCGCGCGGTCCAGGTCGGCGATGACATCCTCGGTGCCCTCCAGGCCGACCGAGATGCGCACCACGCCGTCGCCGAGCCCGATGGCCGCCCGGCCCTCGGGGCCCATCGCCCGGTGGGTGGTGGTGGCCGGGTGGGTGATCAGCGTCTTGGCGTCGCCGAGGTTGTTGGAGATGTCGATGATCGACAGCTTGTCGAGCACCTCGAACGCACGCTCCTTGCCCCGGCCCGCGGGTGCGTCCAGCTCGAAGGTGACGACGGTTCCACCACCGCTCATCTGGCGCTTGGCCAGATCGTATTGCGGGTGCGAGGGCAGATGCGGGTAGCGGACCCAGCGCACCGACGGGTGGCCTTCGAGGAATTCGGCGACCCGCTGGGCAGAGGCGTTGCTGTAGTCGACCCGAACCGACAGCGTCTCAAGGCCTTTGAGCAAGACCCAGGCGTTGAAGGGGCTCAGTGCCGGGCCGGTGTGGCGCATCAGGGTCTGCACCGGGCCCTCGATGTACTCCTTGTCGCCGAGGATCGCCCCACCGAGCACCCGGCCCTGGCCGTCGATGTGCTTGGTGCCCGAATAGATCACCACGTCGACTCCGAGCGGGAGGCCCTGCTGCAGCAGCGGCGTGGCGAAGACGTTGTCCAGCACGACCTTTGCCCCCGCGGCGTGAGCCATCTCGGTCACCGCGGCGATGTCGACCAGCGACTGCATGGGATTGGACGGTGTTTCGAAGAACACCGCCGAGGCCGGTTCGCTCAGCGCCCGCTCCCACTGATCGAGGTCCTCGCCGTCGACGAAGACCGTCTGCACCCCCCAGCGCGGCAGGATCTCGTTGCAGACCACGAAGCAGGAGCCGAACAGGCTGCGGGCGACCACCAACCGGTCGCCGGCACCCAGCAGGGCGCCCAGGCCGGTGAACACCGCGGCCATCCCCGATGCGGTCGCGAACGCGGCCTCGGCCCCCTCGATAAGCCGCAGCCGCTCCTCGAACATGGCGATGGTCGGGTTGCCGTAGCGGGAGTAGACGAAACGGTCCACCTCACCGGTGAACGCCTTCTCGGCCTCGCCGGCCGAGGCGTACACGTAGCCGGAAGTCAGGTAGACGGCTTCGGCGGTCTCCTCGAAACCCGAGCGCAGCAGCCCGCCGCGCACCCCGAGGGTGGCCTGGCTGACCCCGTCGGGCAGTGCGGCCGGGACCCGGACCGAGGGCACCTCCGGGTTGGTCATGACTGCTTCCAGGGCAGGCCCTCCGCGCGCCAGCCGGCGGCGCCCCGGTGGTGATGCTCGTCGAGTTGTCCCTCGAAGCCCTCCAGCATGTTGTAGGACGGCCCGATACCGGCCGCGGTGGCGGCTTCGGCGGCCGGGATCGAGCGGTTGCCGGAACGGCACAGGAAGATCACCGGGCGCTCGCCGGGGGTGACTCCGGCGGCGATCAGGTCGGCCACGAAGCTCTCGTTGCGCCCCTCGGCGGTGTTCCACTGCACGAACACCACCTCCCGGCCGAGGCTGGACAGGTCGGGCACGCCGACCCAGTTCCATTCGGCGGCGGTGCGCACGTCGACGAGCACCGAGTCGGGATTGCCGCTCAGCAGTTGCCAGCTCTCCTGCGGGGTGATGTCTCCGGCGTAACTCACATTCCGAGTCTGGCACACCACAGCAGGGCTTTCCGAGCGGCCCTGAGCCCGGGCCGGGGCTACCGCGGCCCGGGCGAGCAGACCTTCCAGCCGCCGTTCTCCCGCACGAAGGTCATCGGCGAGGCCACCTTGTCGTCGCCGGCCTTCTCGAAGTGGTAGACCACTGTGGCGGTGGCGCGGTCACCGGTGACGGAGACGTCCTTGACGTCGTCGACGTAGCGGGCGCCCCTGGCCGAGGTGGTGTCGCGCTGGGCGGTGATCACCCCGCTCTCGGAGCCCTGCTGGGCCGTACAGGTGAAGCTGCGGAAATCGGCGTAGTCCTGCCGCTGCAGCGCGTCGTTCTGCCCCACCGCGGCCCGGCGCACGGCGACCTCGTCGGGAAGCGCGCTGCCGCCGCGGACCATTCGCAGCGCGAAGACCGCGATCAGGGCCACCCCGACGACCGCCAGCGCGGTCAGGATGGGCATCAGGCTGGCCCGGTTCTCGGCGGGTTCGGTCATAGCTGCACAGCATCCCACCCCCCTACCCCCCCCCTCCCACCCCCGGGGCCCG
>NZ_JBJTJF010000013.1:0-8678 GCF_046095365.1 Mycobacterium sp. | reverse complement strand
AGGCGCAGGATGTGCGGCCGTCGGCTGACGGGCGGCAGGTCCTGCGGCTCGGGGGTGTCGTCAGCGGAAGCGGACATCCATCGTCGCCAGTCCGAAGATCTTGCGGCCGTCGGCCTTCGCCGCGACGAGCACCACGCCGGTGCGGGTCTCGGGGTCCAGCGACTTGATCCGTCCGCTGAACTCGATGTCGGCGCCCTCGGCGGCGGACACCACCGCCGGCGCCGACAGGCGCACCGCGTAGCGGATGACCGCACCCGGATCCCCCGACCACGACGAGACGAACCCGGCGCCCAGGCCCATGGTGAGCATGCCGTGGGCGATCACGTCGGGCAGCCCGGCCAGCTTTGCGATGTCCTCGTCCCAATGGATCGGGTTGGCGTCGCCTGCCACGCCGGCGTAGTTCACCAGGTCGCCGCGGGACAGCCGGGTGTGGTGCGCCGGCAGTTCGTCGCCGACGCTGAGATCGGCGAAAGACGCTGTGCCCAAGGGGCGGTCGTTGTCCCGGGCGATACGCACCTCCCCGTCGGGGCGCACCGTCTTGTGGTAGGAGGCATCGGAGGCGTCGATGCTCATGATGTCGACGTCGTGCATCATCGCCTTCTGCACGGCCGCCTTGACGCCCGGGTTGATGTCCTCGGCGGTGACACCGACGACGGTGGTGTGCAGGGTGTGCACCCGCTCGCCGGCGGCGTCGGTGAAGGTGTTTGTCACGGTGATCAGGTCGCGGCCGGCGATGCGGCGCACCGAGGTCAGTTCGACGTCGATCTTCAGTTCGTCGCCGGCCACGATCGGCCGGTGCTGCTCGAAGACCTCCTCGGTCTGCATGTAGGTGTCGTAACCGACGACCACCGACTCGAACATCCGGCGGTTGCACGACATGCCCGGGGTCGAGGTGAAGGTCAGCGGGGCGACCAGGCCCGCGTAGCCAAGTCCGGCTGCGGCGTCGACGTCCCAGTGCGCAGGGTGGTAGTCCTGCACGGCGCGGGCGTACTCGCGGACCTTCTCACGGCCGACGAGGTAGGTGCCGTCCATCTGGTAGTAGTGGCCGACCCGGGATTCCAGCGCGGGCGCCTCTGATGCTGCGGTCATGGCTTAGCCCCAACTGTTCGTCCGGCGTGTTCGCTGAGGCTAGCGCATCGCTACCCGGAGGCGACCCTTCCCCGCACCGGTGTGCCCGGCCGGACCGACGTGTCCAGAACGCCGTTACGGATCAGCGCCGTGCCGCCCACCAGGAGGTGTGCCATGCCCGCCGACGGGTGGGTCGGCTCGGTGAAGGTGGCCCGGTCCTCGAACGCCTCGAGGTCGAAGACGGCGATGTCGGCGTCGGCGCCGGCCTGCAACCGACCCTTGCGGCTCATCGACTCCGATGCGGCGGCCAGGATCTGCGCGGGGATCAGCGTGCACTTGGCGACGGCGTCGGTCAGGGCGATCAGCCTGCGCCCGGTGACGTATCGGGCGAAGAACCGGGCGAAGGTCGCCGCGCTGCGGGGGTGGGCCACCGCGTCACCGGGCAGCGGCCAGATGTCGCCGACGACCTCGATGTGGCCGGGCCGCTCCCAGGGCATGGCATCCGAGGCGATCGCGCCGCCGGGATACATCACCGAGATGTCCAGCAGCCGCTGGTGCTCCGGTTCGGTCTCCGGGGACAGGAAGTGCCAGACGATCGGCTGGCCGGGGTTGTCCTTCTGCACCTGCCGCAGGTCCGCCTCGTCGCGCACCGGTTCGCCGGTGGCGTTGAGCACGATGTCCGACCAGGTGCTGCCGGTGCGCTCGCAGTAGCACGGGTCGGCGAGGAAGGCCGCGCCCACCACCGTGGAGGCCGCGCCGTACGGATAGGCCTCGACGGTGACGCGCAGGCCGTGGCGCTGCGCGGCCGAGATCAGGTGCGCGCACCGTTCGATGTCGCGCAGGCTCGTGCTGTTGAGGTGGCAGATGTGCATGTGCGCGCCGGAGGTCGCGGCGTAGGAGATCAGCCGCAGGTACGCCTCCTGCGAGCTGGCCGGGTCGATGTTGGACATGAACTGGATGTGGGTGAACGTCGGAACATCATGGCGGGCAGCCAGATCCGCCACCAGCGACATCTCCTGGACGCCCGATCCGGGCACGTATCCGTTGTTGATCCCGATGCCTAGCGCGCCTTCGGAAAGGCCATGCTCGAGCCTGGACAGGACGCGCTCGATCTGTCCTCGCGAGGCGACGTCGTGTTGCCACTCCGAATAACGGTAGGCGTCCTGGAAGTAGGTGAGGCTGGGCCGGGGTTCGCCCATCTGCGGGTTCAGTTCGGCGATGCGGGCGAAGACCCACGACGCCGACGCGCCGTAGTTGATCGCCCGTCCGGAGCGCGCCTGCTGTTCGTACCAGTCACCGATGGGCAGGATCCCGGACTCCAGTTCCAGCGCCGTGGTGACTCCGTCACAGGCCTGGATCCGGTCGCCCGGCAGCGACTGGGTGTGGCAGTGCAGGTCGATGAACCCGGGTGTCACGACCAGCCCGCGGGCGTCGAGAACCTGCGCGCCGGACAGGTCGGCGTCGGACACCGCGGCGATCGACCCGCCGCGGATTCCCACCGAGCGCACCGCGTCCAGACCTGTCTCCGGGTCGACCACACGCCCGCCGGCGATCACGGTGTCGAATTCCGCCGCGGCCACGGACCAACGATATCCACCGCGCGCTCTGGGTCAGGGTGTTTTGCCGTCGCCCCACTGAAAGCTGTTGACGTACTTGCCCATATCGGCGGCCAGTTCCAGATTGGCACCGGAGGGGAGACCGGGGCCGGACTTCGGCCCGAAGGCGCGGTAGGGCCCCGTTGCGAATGCGATGAGGGCGAGACCGTCCTTCACCGCCGCCATCGCCAGGATCCGCTGGCGGGTGAAGCTGGCCGAGGGGTTCTGCGGCCAGTCGTCGGCGAGCACCCCGTAGCCGGGTTCGTAGCCGACCATGGCGTTGGGGATCTCGTAGGCCACCCTGGCGTCGGGGTAGCGGTTGCGCAGGATCGCGGTGACGACGTCCTCGGCGCTGCGGCCGGCGGCCGGCTCGGAGAACAGTTGCATCACCCCGGTGTCGCCGCCGACGAACCTCGCCGTCACCCCGTTGTCGTAGAGGGTGATCTCGTAGGCCGAATCCGGTGAGGGGTAGGACACCGAGAACTCCCCGCCGGGCGCGGTGAACCGGGGCAGGCCCATGACCGGGGTCCCGGCCGGTGGCCGGCCGCACTCGGGCGGGCACACGTAGTGGGCGATCTTCGGTGTCAGCATCAGCGTCAGGGCGGCCAGCACCACGACCGCCGCGCCCACGGCGGGAACCCAATGCCCCAGCAGCCAGCCGAACCGGGGGCGCCGCAGCGGCGGGGCCAGGTAGGTGCCCGCAGGCAGTCCGAAGCCGGGGTAGCTGTGCTCGGTCAGCGCCGCCGCGGACTCGGCCCCGCTGTCGGCCGGCTGCGGCCGCTCGCCCCGGCGCTCCGCCCGGGACGTGCGGGTGGACGCCCGGGTGGCCGCCCCGCAGGCCGGGCAGAACGCCATGTCGGGCACCACCATCTCGCAGTGGATGCACAGCAGCGGCTGGTCCGGACGGATCGGATCGGGCAACTCGTGCAGCAGCGCCAGCTGCAGAGCCAGCCGCAGCGCGACCAGCGCGAGCACCGCAGCGGCCAGATGGATTGCGGCCATTGTCATCTCGGGCAGGCCGGTGATGTCGATGACACCGACCGCGGTATGGGCGTTCAGAACCAGCGCGGCCAGCGACGCCAGCAACACCCGGACCCGGCTGTCATGGCGGCCGGCGGGGCGGAACCACAGCAGGATCCCGAACACCCCGCCGGCCGCGGCGGCTGTGACCGGGACGGTCACCCCCGACATCAGAGCCTCGACGGCCAGTCCCTGCACCGGGCGGCTGTGGGCGAACAGACCGGTGCGCACCTGCGGCGCGAGCCGGGTCAGGGTTCCCGCGGTGGTGAAGGCCAGCGCCCCCAGCACGCCGACGGTGAACCCGTCCAACGACTCTCGGGACCCGGGCCGGGTCACCCTGACCGCTGCGGCCGGCACCAGCATCAGGGCCATTCCCGCAGCCGGGATGGCGACGCCCTGGCTGAGCAGGTGGTGCAGAGCCAGGCCGGAACTGATCGAGACGTTGTAGGCGTGCGCCACCAGTCCGCCGGCCAGCAGCGCCCAGCCGGCGCCGAGTGCGGCGCCCAGCACCACGGCCAGGGTCAGCGCGGACCGGGGGATGTCGCGGTCGAGACTCGAGGCCCGGAGGTAGAGCACGAACAGCGCCGACAGGCTCAGCCCCGAGACGGCGATCCCGGCGGACGGCAGCCGCAGGAACACCGTGGCGGCCAGCGCGGCGACCGCGGCGACGATTGTCACCTGGAAGGGGATGCGCGATCGCTTCGGAACATGCGGGAACAGCGAACTTGCCAGGTGCGGCAGCAACACCCGCTCCGACGGCGCGGCCCCGAAAGTCCTGGGGCGCAACAGTTCCGGGGCGTCACCGGAGGTGGCGTCCAGAACAGAACCGCACACGCCGCAGAAGTTCCCGGCCGGCACGTCGGACCGGCAGCGCAAGCAGCGCACGACGGGCGCGGTCACGGTACGAACCCGCGTTCGCTGACCAGGTTCCTGGCCAGGTTGTCGACGTCGGGTGTGCCCAGCCCGGTCACCAGGTCGTATCCCGGCCCGGCGTTGGCCACCGCGTTTCCGCCCCGCACGACGTCGTGGAACGCCGGCAGCGGCGCCCCCTCGGCGATGCGGTACAGCAGCGGGTTGAGATGACCCAGGGGCGGGCCGCCCTGCTCGGTCAGGTACTGGTTGATCACCGCCGCCATCCCGGCCCACAGCGGTGCCGACAGCGAGGTGCCGCCGCCGACGAGCACCTGCCGGCCGAAGACGATCTTCAGCCCGGTGAACTGGTCGGCGACCGCCGCCACGTCGGGGGTCAGGCGCCGGCCCGCGCCGGTGTCGAGCCGCAGGCCGGCCTGCCATGCCGGGCGTTCGTAGAGCGCCGAGACGCCCCCGCCGGTGCCCTGCGACAGCGGGGCGTCGAACCAGGCCTGCTCGCCCAGCCAGGACCCGGTCGCATCGGTGCTCAGGGTGGTGCCGCCGACGCTGGTCATCTCGGGCAGCGACGCGACGGCATCCAGACCGACGTTGTCGGCGTCCGGCGGCGACGACCACTCCTGGCCGCCCTTGCACTCCAGGCCGGCCAGGTCGCCGCTGGCGTCGAAGGCGGTGGTGCCGTTGCGGTGGGCGTCGGACAGGGCGGCGCGCACCGGCACCAGGTCGGCGGCGGTGATCAGTTTGTCGCAGCCCCATCCGATGGACAGACTCCAGATCGCGCCGGGGTAGCGACGGTCGGTGTCCCGCATCATCGCCGCGATCTTCTCGTAGGCGCCGTCGCCCGTCACCGTGGGACGGGCGTTGACCAGCACCGTGCGGGCGTCCGGTGCGACGGCGTGGATCGCCTGCAGGTCCAGGGTCGCCTCCCCGCCCGGCGCCGACGGCTGACCGCCGACCACCTCGGGGGTGAACTTCGGAAGGCCGAACGTCTCGGCGAACATGTCCAGGTCGCCCTGGTCGAAACCGTCGAAGGAGAACACCACCACGGTGGTGCCCTTGCCGGTGAATCCCGCCTCGCGCAGCGGCGCGATGTTGTAGGCGCGCAGCAGGGTCTGCGGCGTCAGGCCCTGTCCGGGAACCTCCAGCGGCAGCTGCCAGCGGTCGGCCCGGTGGTGCGGGGTGTAGCCGAGAATGCGGCCGAACCCGGCAACCTCGCCGCGCACCGCCTCCGGCACCCCGGGCTGTTGCGGCGAGGCGTAGAACACCCCGCCGTGCCCGCCGCGGTAGTCGCGGACCTCAACGCCGAACGCCGCGGCGACCGCACGCGCCGGTCCGGACAGGATCGCCCACTGCTCGCCGGCCTGCCAGCGCAGCTCCAGCCCGCGCCGGTGCGCCCAGTCGCCGAGCTTCCCCGGCTGCGTGCCACCGGTCAGCTCCGCCGTCAACTGCACGCGCCGGTCCCCGGCCGGGCCGAGGTCGATCGACGCGCCGAGCAGGGCCGCGTACGGGCCGGTGATCCGGCCGGCGTCCGGGCGCTGGCCGCCGTGCAGCACCGCGATCGCGGCGGCATTGACGGCGGCATTGACGGCGACCAGCGCGGCCGCCGTCAGCGCCCGCCGCCTCCTGGCGCTCAACGACGCTGCCGGGCGGGTGGGTGCATGACCGACATCCTGCTCTGCCCGCCGCGGCGGCGCTCGGATTCCACCCGGCGGGGCGCACCGCAAGCCCCGCCGCAAGCCTTAGCCTGATCGCCATGCGGACCCTGCTCGCCGCTCTTCCGCTGCTGACGGCGGTGCTGGCGTGCGTCTGCGTGCTGCGGCCCGGGTGGCGCCGGATGCACGTGCCGGTGCTGGGCCTGGCGGTTCTCAACCTGGTGCTGACTCCGCTGACCAGTGGGGAGTGGTTCTACCAGCGAGCCGAGATCCCCGATTACGACCAGGCGATCGCCCGGGGCGACTTCACCTCGTATCAGGACCTCCTCGGCCGGCACGACCCGCGCCTGCTGCCGCGGATGATCGGCATTGCCGCGGCGCTGCTGGCCTCCCTGGCGGTGTGGGCGGTGCTGCGGCTTCGCGGCGCGCGCGGCAGGCCGGTCTCCGCCCCGGCGTCGGCGGTCTCCGCCGGGGCGGTGGTGCTCAGCGTGCTGGCGATGCTGAGCCAGGTGTATCTGGTGATGACGCGCCTCTAGCTTCGGCGGTCCCGATGGCGGCCAGAAGGACAACGGCCAGCAGCGGAGCCGCGATCGTCACGCTCAGGGCCGTCGCGTCCGGGACGCCCTGACCGCGGATGTGGGCGAGCACCCCGATCAGCGGCTGGAAGATCAGTCCCCCGATACCCATGATCATCATGTTGGTGAAGCCCATCGCCACGCCGGAAAGCTCCTGCGGGGCTTTGTCTTTGACCATGGTGAACGCCAGCGCGTAGAAGGCGTTGGACACTCCCAGGGCGAACATCGCCGCCGACAGCGCGATCTGGCCGCGCAGCACGAAAAGGATCAGTGCCATCGCGGTGGCCGTCCCGACCGCCCCCAGGGCCAGCAGCAGCGCCGGCCGTCCCCACTGCGCGCACAGCCACGCCGAGCCGAGGAACCCGGGTAGGCACCCCCAGAAGTAGAAGGACGCGCACACCGATGCCGCCGGCAGGCTCATGTGGTGGTACTCCTGGAAAAACGAGACGCCCCAGAGCATTCCGAAGGCCACGCCCGCCGAGGCCACCAGCCCGCCCGCCGTGGCCCGGGACAGGATGGGCAGGGAGGTCAGCAGCCGGGTGATCCGGCTCAGCGGCGGCCAGGCCGCCTCCGCCGCGCTGCCGGGGACCCGGCGGTTACGCACGAGTCCGACGATGAGCAGCAGCAGAGCCGCCGAGAACACCCCGCAGGCGATCATCCCGGACCGCCACCCGGCGTGCTCGACGATGAAGCCCAGCGTCTCCTGACCCACCGCCGCGCCGGTCATGCCGGCCACCTCGGTCAGCGCGGCCAGCAGGGGGAAGTAGCGCGCCGGAAACCACTGCGCGGCCAGGCTCATCGCGCACACCACGGTGGGCGCGGCGCCCAGGCCCATCAGGATGCGGGTCGTCTCGGCGGAGGCCATCGACTCCGAGGTCGAGAAGAGGAAGGCGGCGACGGTGCACAGCGACGCCCCGGCGATCAGAACCGACCGCGGACCGAAGCGCGACACCAGGATTCCCGCCGGAACCTGCAGCGCGATATAGGGATAGTAGAAACTCGACGACAGGCCGCCGAAGCCCGCTTCGTTCAGCGACAGGTCTACCACCAGACCCTCGCGCATGACGCTGGGAAAGGTCTGCAGCACCATCTGGAAGAACACGTACATCGCGGCGGTGGCGAAGACCACCCGGCCGCGGGCCGAGGCCGGCCCGGCGTCGCCTGGCGGGGCGGGTCCGGTGCTCATCGGCATCGACTCAAACACGGTTGCGGTAGCTTTGGGCACCAACTGGTCTATTTGGTTCCGACGAACCCCGCGTCATCCATAGCGATCGGAGTGCGCCGTGGCCCGTCGCGAGATCGAGTTCGCCGCAGCGGCGGTCGCGGTCGGCTTGCTGGCCGGACTGGCCGGCGCGGCCACCATCGTCGTTCTGCACTTCGTCGAGCACCTGACGTATCACTACCGGGTCGGCAGTCTGCTCGACGGCGTCGTCGGGGCGCGGCCGGTGCGCCGCGCGGTTGGCCCGATGCTCGGTGCCGCGTTGGCCGGACTCGGCTGGTGGCTGCTGCGCCGGCGCGGGCCGGTCCCCGGCGTCGGCGAGGTGGTGTCCCGGCCCGGGCCGCTGCCCCGGCTGGCGATGACCGCCGACGCCGCGCTGCAGACCCTGCTGGTCGGGTCGGGGGCCTCCCTGGGCCGGGAGAACGCTCCCCGCCAGTTCGCCGTTGTGCTGGGGGATCTGGGGCTGTCGCGGTGGTCTCTGACGGCGCGGGACCGCCAGATCCTGCTGGGCTGTGCCGCCGGGGCGGGCCTGGCCGCGGTGTACAGCGTCCCGGTCGGCGGTGCGCTGTTCGCCCTTCAGGTGGTGCTGCGCACCTGGGAACTGCGCGCTGTCGGCACCGCGCTGCTGACTTCGGCACTGGCGGTGGCGACGGCATCGCCGGTCACCCACGACCAGCCCGCG
>NZ_JBJTJF010000012.1:0-13536 GCF_046095365.1 Mycobacterium sp. | reverse complement strand
GGATCGGACACCGCCACCGGGGCGGGCGGGGCGATCGGGGCCGCCTGGTCGTCGGGGACGGCGGTCTCGCTGTGCCGCTTGGCTTTTCGCCTGTCGTGGAAGCGGGCGATCTGTATCGCGAACTCCAGCAGCAGCGTCAGCGCCAGGCCCAGGGCGAGCATCGAGAAGGGATCCGAACCGGGGGTGGCGACCGCGGCGAATGCGAACACCGCGACGATCAGCCCGCGGCGCCAGGCCGCCAGCTTCTCGTAGCTGAGCACCCCGACCACGTTGAGCATCACGATCAGCAGCGGGAACTCGAAACCCACCCCGAAGACCAGCAGCAGGTTGACCAGGAAACCGAAGTACTGGTCCCCGGACAGGGCGGTGACCTGGACGTCGCTGCCCACGGTGAGCAGGAAGTGCAGCGCCTTGGCCAGCACCACGTACGCCAGGATCGCCCCGGCCACGAACAGCGTCGCGGCCGAGACGACGAACACCGACGCGAAGCGCCGCTCGTTGCGGTAGAGACCCGGGGTGATGAACGCCCAGATCTGGTGGAGCCAGATGGGGCAGGCCAGCACGACCCCGGCGGTCAGCCCGACCTTGAGCCGCAGCATGAACTGGTCGAAGGGGGCGGTGGCCAGCAGGCGGCAGCCGCCGTCGGCGCTGATGTCGGCACGCGCGGAGGGCGGCAGCGCGCAGTACGGGTGTCGCAGCCACTCGCCGAGACTCTCCAGCCCGAAGATCCCGTGGCTGTACCAGAAGAAACCGAAGATCGTGGTCACCGTGACCCCGGCCAGCGCGATCAGCAGCCGGGCTCGCAGCTCCCGGACATGCTCGACGAGCGACATGGTGCCGTCGGGGTTGGCACGGCTGCGCCTCCGCCGCGGGTCGAAATGCGTGAGGAGCTTAGGGGTGCGCACGGCATCTACCTGGGAGGCGCCCGGAGCGCCCGATCGGCAGCCGGCTCAGGCCGGGCGGATGTCGGTCGGGTTCGGCTCGGGGGTTTCGACCCGCTCCGAGCGCACCGGGGTGGGTGCCGGCTGGACGATCGGCGGCTGTTGCGGGGTGACCGGGCTGTCCGCCTTGTTCTCCGCCTGCAGCTCCTTGACCTCGGACTTGAAGATCCGCATCGACTTTCCCAACGACCGTGCCGCGTCCGGCAGCCGCTTGGACCCGAACAGCAGGACGACTACCAGGAGCAGGATTATCCAGTGCCATGGTTGTAGAGCACCCAATTCGGTCACCTCCAGATACAGCGGGCGATCAGACGTCCTGGTCGATGCTACCCGGCCGGTCACTTCGGCCTGAAAAGGTCGGTCGAGCGGGCGTTGCGTACCTTGCCGGCGGGGGCCCGGTAGCTAGCTCACGTGGATGCACAGCACCTCGTCGAGGGTCGCGCTGCCGAAGCGGGTCACGCCCGACCTTGCGCGCAGGCGGGCGACGTCGACCATGTTCGGGCCCCGGGACACCGTGTCGGTCAGCACGTAACGGCCGGTCCCGACGGCAGTGCGGCTGGTTGCGGCGGGGGCTGCCAGGCCGGTCAGGGCGGTCGCGTCGCCGAGGTTGATACCGACCCGGAACACCCCGGGCTCGGCCTGCAGCACCGAGCGCAGCCGGTTGATCAGCGGATCTGTCGCGAAAAACTGCCACCCCTGGCCCGAGTGCAGCCAGTAGCGACCGCCGATCGCTTCGGCGATACGGTCGATCTGCTCGGCGGGCGTCATCCCGGCGTCGGCCACGAGGAACTCCAGGAAGGGATATCGGCCCGACAGCGCCGCGCGGTCGGTCTCCTGCATACCGGTGTCGAGCAGCAGGAACCGGCCGACCTCATCGACGTCGGTGCAGCATCGCAGGAACGAATTGAGAGTGCGCTCGGTGGATTCGCGGTCAGCGCCGGCGATCAGGCTGAAGGTCACCTCGGCCTCGCGCGGCCCCGGTGGCCGCCTGGCCAGATCGGCCGGGTAAGCAGCGGTTTCTTCGAGCAGTTCAGGGACTCCGAGGTCGCGGTTCGCCGCGAATCGGGTGCGTTCGCGTTCTCCGACATCGGCGACGGTCAGCAGTCGCCGGCACAGCTCGAACGTCTCCTTCTTGCGCCCGATCCAGGACGCGCACACCGCCTGTTCATCGATCGCGCGCCAGGTGTAGACGTCGGTGTCGACGATCACCGAGTTGTCGACGGGCAACGGGATGGCCGCGGCCTGCCGGGCGAACAGGTAGCCCAACTCGTAGCGCTGCGACACCCGCATCCGGTACGCGAGTTCGTAGAGCGGCTCAGCACGTGTCGGCCGGTAGGCCCACGCCCGCGCATAGGCGTCTTCCACCTCCGCTCCCGGAGCTCTGAGCTCGGCGAGCGATCGCGCTCGCCGCAGCAGCGAATAGAACACCTCCTCAGCGCACTCGACCATCTCCGCGCGGCGTGCGTACCAGTCGCGCGCGTTCTCGAAATCCCCACCGTCGTAGTAGCTCTGCGCCAGATAGAACACCGCCGCCTCGTCGTCGGGATGCTCACCGACATAGGCCAGCAGCACCGCGGCGTCCTTGGCGTACTTCTGCGGGTCCTTGTTCCGCGCCCCGAGCGTCCTGGCGTGGATGTGGTAGTCCCCGCGGAGGTACTCCGCGGTGAACGGCTCGTCGCAGCACGCGTACTCGTGCAGAACGCCCTTGTAGTACCACGGCACCCCGTCACGGAAAAGCTGGCGCCGCCAGAATATGTGGCCGGTGTCCATGCGAATCTCCATGAAGTAGCAGTCGGCAGTCAGCCCGCCGAAGGGCGGCACGCCGATCACGGTGTCGTCGGCGTCCATCATCCAGATGTAGTCGGCCTTGCCCTGCGCCAGCGTGAGCGCCTCAGAGCGATTGTGTCCGAAGTCGCGCCAGGGTCGCTCGTGGAGTTCGCCCGGGATTCCGAGCTCTTCCATTTTCCGTCGGATGATGTCCTGGGTGCCGTCAGTCGAGCCGGTGTCCACCACCACCCAGTAGTCGATGCGGGGCGCGGTGGCGTCGAGAACGTCGGAGACGATGTGCGCCTCGTCACGCACGATCATCGTCAGGCAGACGGATCGGTGATCGTCCTCAACGTTCATGGCAGCGCCTTTCGCGAGGCGGGCCGTCAGCTGTCGAGGAGGGAATAGGCCGCCAGAGCCTCGGCCGCGGATGCGCGGACCGCGTCGGCCAGCGACTGCGGGGCCAGCACCTGCACGTCGGCGCCGAATCCCAGGATCTGCCGGGCCACCCAGTCCTCGGCGGCGTAGGTCATCTCGGCCTCGCAGTACCCGGCGTCCAACTCCCGGGTGATTCGCATCGGGAAGTACTCCAGCATCCACGCCGCGCCGGGGGCGATCCGCAGGGTGGCCGAGGACAGCGCGGGGTCGGCGTCGAAGAGGGCGGTGTTCGTGGGGGCGTCGAGCACCGGTTTCGGAGCGGCGGCCGGTTCGTCGAGCACCTGGGCGGCGATGATCCGGTCGAAGCGGAACAGCCGCACCCCCTCGGCCACTCGGCACCAGGCCTCCAGGTAGCTCTGGTCGCCGACCAGCACCACCCGGACCGGGTCGACGATCCGGTCCGACACGGCGTCACGGGAGGCCGAGAAATACTCGATGGCCAGTGCGCGCTGGTCGTGCACGGCCTGACGCACCGTGGCCGCCGCCACGGTCTCGGTACCGTCCGGGCCGGCCACGGCCGCGCCGCCGGCGCCGCCGGCCGCCGCCTCGATCTTGGCGATCGCGCTGCGCGCCGCCGCGGGATCCAACACGCCCGGGATGTCGGCCAGCCCGTGCAGCGCCAGGAGCAGTCCGGTGGCCTCGGTCGAGGTCAGCCGCAGCGGACGGTCGATACCGGCGGAGAATGTGACCTTGATGGTGTCGTCGGACAGCTCGAAGTCGATCAGGTCGCCCGGGGTGTAACCCGGCATGCCGCACATCCACAGCTGCTTGATGTCGGCGTCGAGTTGTTTGCGGGTGACGCCCAGGTCTGCGGCGGCCTTGGCATAGCTGACCCTCGGATTGGCCTGGAAATAGGGCACCATGTTCAGCAGCCGGACCAGGCGGGTCGATGACGGTGTCATGCGCCCACTCCCGCCTGCGCGGTCAGCCGCGCGACGACATCGTCGCGCAGCGACGCCGGTTCCAGCACCAGCGCGTCGGCCCCGAGTCCGGCGATCTCGCGGACCAGCCAGTCGGCCGAACCGGCTTCGATCTCGAGCACGTCGCCGCCGCGATCGCCGACGGCTCGCCGCCCGGTCACCCGGCCCAGCCGGCGCAGAGCCACGGCATGGCCGTCGGCGACCCAGAGCCGCGCCTGTCCCCCGCCCTGGGTGCGGCCGGCCGCTTCCCCGATCGACTGGTTCACCAGGTCCCGAAGGTCCACTCCATCCGGGCGAGTCACTGCGCCTTGCGGCCCAATGACTTTCACCTCCGGACCGATGCGGGAGACCCGGAAGATCCGGGTGGCGTCGCGGTCGCGATCGTGTCCGGCCAGATACCAGCGGCCCTGCGCGGTGACCACGCCCCACGGCTCGACGGTGCGCAGCGTGTAGGCCTCGACCGGGGTGGGACGATGCGGGAACTGCACGGCCTGCCCGGACTCGATGGCGGCGGACAGAACCGCCAGCACGTCTTCGGAACCCCGAAGGCCGGCGGGGCCCGCGCCGGTGGTGATCGCCACCTCAGCGACCGGGTCGATGTCGACGCCGGCGGCCCGCAGCTTCAGCAGGGCGTTCTGGGTGGCGGTGATCCGGTCGGGCGACTCCCACAACGTGGTGGCCACCGCGACGGCGGCGGACTCCTCGGGGGTCAGCGCGATGTCGGGCAGCGCATAGGCGTCAGGCTTGATCCGGTATCCGTCGATGGTGTCGTGGATCGAGGACCGGCCGGTTTCCAGCGGGATACCGAGGTCGCGCAGATCGGCCTTGTCGCGTTCGAAGGTCCGCGCGAAGGCCTCGTCGGTGGGGCTCTCGCCGTAACCGATGACGATCTCACGGATCCGCTCGGCGGTGAGGTAGTTGCGTGTGGTCAGCAGTGCGATGAACAGATTGGTCAGCCGCTCGACCTTGTTGATCCTGGTGCTCGCCACCTCGCCAACATTAGCTGGATTCAAGCGGTTTCCGTGCCAGCCACATGCCGACAGTCACATGGAGGCGATAAGCCGCTTGACCCGTTCGTCGGTCGAGCGGAACGGGTCTTTGCAGAGCACCGTCCGCTGCGCCTGGTCGTTGAGTTTGAGGTGCACCCAGTCGACGGTGAAGTCGCGGCCGGCCTCCTGGGCGGCGGCGATGAACTCGCCGCGCAGCTTGGCCCGGGTGGTCTGCGGCGGGGTGTCGACGGCCGCCTCGATGTCCTCGTCGGTCGTGATTCGCGCCGCCAGGCCCTTGCGCTGCAGCAGGTCGAACACTCCCCGGCCGCGTTTGATGTCGTGGTAGGCCAGATCGAGTTGACTGATCTTCGGGTCGGACAACTCCATGTTGTACCGGTCCTGGTAGCGCTGGAACAGCTTGCGTTTGATCACCCAGTCGATCTCGGTGTCGACCTTGGCGAAGTCCTGGCCTTCGACCGCGTCGAGCTGCCGGCCCCAGAGGTCGACGACCTGGTCGATCTGGGTGTTGGGCTCGCGGGAGGCCAGGTAGTCCACCGCCCGGGCGTAGTACTCGCGCTGAATGTCCAGCGCGCTGGCCTGCCGGCCGCCGGCCAGCCGGACCGGACGCCGGCCGGTCAGGTCGTGGCTGACCTCCCGGATCGCGCGGATCGGGTTGTCCAGGGAGAAGTCGCGGAACGGAATCCCCGCCTCGATAATCTCCAGCACCAGCGCGGCGCTGCCGACCTTGAGCATGGTCGTCGTCTCGCTCATGTTGGAGTCGCCGACGATCACGTGCAGCCGGCGGTACTTCTCGGCATCGGCATGGGGCTCGTCGCGGGTGTTGATGATCGGCCGGGACCGGGTGGTCGCGCTGGAGACGCCCTCCCAGATGTGTTCGGCGCGCTGGGACAGGCAGAAGGTCGCCGCCTTGGGCGTCTGCAGCACCTTGCCCGCTCCGCAGATCAGCTGGCGGGTGACCAGGAACGGCAGCAGGACATCGGAGATCCGGGAGAACTCACCGGCGCGCACGATCAGATAGTTCTCGTGGCAGCCGTATGAGTTGCCGGCCGAGTCGGTGTTGTTCTTGAACAGGTAGATGTCCCCGCCGATGCCCTCATCGGCCAGCCGCTGCTCAGCGTCGATCAGCAGGTCCTCGAGCACCCGCTCCCCGGCCCGGTCATGGGTGACCAGCTGGATCAGGTTGTCGCACTCGGCGGTGGCGTACTCGGGGTGGCTGCCGACGTCGAGGTAGAGCCGCGCGCCGTTGCGCAGGAAGACGTTGGAACTACGCCCCCAGGACACCACCCGGCGGAACAGGTAGCGGGCCACCTCGTCCGGGCTGAGCCGGCGGTGCCCGTGGAACGTGCATGTGACACCGAACTCGGTCTCGACGCCCATGATTCTGCGCTGCACGCCACGAGCCTAACCGGTGACGTCCGTCACCGCGGGACCGGACGCGCAGCAACCCCCGGCCTGACCAGGGACTTGCCCGCGCGCAAACGATGGCGAAGATCACCCGATCCGGCGTGGTGGGACCCGCCAAACGTGGATTCTTTACTAGTCTGGAGGGTGTGACCCCTAACGCCCGGTCCGTGGGACGCAGGATCTGGGTGTCACTGTGCGCGGCGGGGGCAATCGGAGTCGTCATCCTCGCCTGGCGGGTACCGGAACCGGAGACGCACGGGCCGGACCGCTCACAGCGGGTCGAAAACGTGTCCTACATGCAGTGTGCGCAGCAGGCGCCCGCGCCGAGCTACGGCGCCCGCACGCTGGACTACTGCACCCGGTAGGGCTTTTTTCAGGCGTCCGCTGCCGGTTCGCCCCCGGCGGAGTCCGACTCCGGCAACAGAGCCTCCAGTGCCGCGCCGGTGATCCGCCGGAAGGCCCGACGTGGGCGGTTGGCGTCGAGGACGGCGACCTCCAGAGTCGAAGGTCCCAGCACCCGGGGCTCGGCGGGCGGCGTGGCGTTGCCGGCCGCGTTGGCGATACCCGCCCGCAGCGCATCGAGCGCGACCTGGACGGCCTGGCCGAGTTCGGCGTTCTCCGAGTAGGACTCCTTGAGCGCGTTGATGATCGGCTCGGTGGTGCCGCCCATCACCACGAAGTGCGGTTCGTCGGCGATGGATCCGTCGTAGGTGATCCGGTATAGCTCCGGCGACTTGGTCTCGCCGTAGTGAGCCACCTCCGCGACGCACAATTCGACCTCGTAGGGCTTGGCCTGCTCGGTGAAGATGGTGCCCAGCGTCTGGGCGTAGACGTTGGCCAGCTGCCGTCCGCTGACGTCGCGGCGGTCGTAGGCGTAGCCGCGGGTGTCTGCGTACTGGATTCCGCCGCGGCGCAGGCTGTCGAACTCGTTGAACCGGCCGACCGCGGCGAACCCCACCCGGTCGTAGATCTCGCTGACCTTGTGCAGCGACCGCGACGGGTTCTCGGCGACGAACAGCACACCACCGGCATAGGCCAGCGCGACCACGCTGCGGCCCCTGGCGATCCCCTTGCGCGCGAGCTCGGAACGCTCGCGCATCGCCTGCTCGGGCGAGATGAAATACGGGAAGCTCATTCGTCCGGACCCGTCATGCCTCGGCCCTCATCACGCGTCAGCCCTGGGCGCTTCGTTGCTGGGCGGGCCGCCCGGGCCGAACTCGTCGATCTGCGACCGGGCTTCGATGACCTCACGGGCCAGCCGGGCGATCCGTTCGCCGGAGACTTCCTGTGCGCCTTCGGCTTCCAGCGTGACCGCAGTCGGGTAGATCCCGCGCACCAGGTCCGGGCCGCCCGTCGCGGAGTCGTCGTCGGCCGCGTCGTAGAGCGCCTCCACGGCCACTTTGAGGGCCGAATCGGCATCGTTGACACCGGGGTACAGCTTCTTCATCGACGCCTTGGCGAACAGCGAGCCCGAGCCCACCGCCTGGTAGCCCTCCTCCTCGATGTGCCACCCGCCGGCCGCGTCGAAGGTGACGATCCGGCCTGCCGCGGTCGGGTTGGCGTCGTCGAGGTCGTAACCCACCAGCAGCGGCAGTGCGACGAAACCCTGAAGCGCCGCACCGAGATTGCCGCGCACCATGATCGCCAGCCGGTTGACCTTGCCGGCGAAGGTCATCGGAACGCCTTCGAGTTTTTCGTAGTGCTCCAACTCGACGGCGTAGAGCCGGGCGAACTCGACTGCCAGCGCGGCGGTTCCGGCGATTCCGGTGGCGGTGTAGTCGTCGGTGATGTAGACCTTCTGCACATCACGTCCGGCGATCATGTTGCCCTGGGTCGAACGGCGGTCACCGGCGATGACCACGCCGCCCGGATACTTCAGCGCGACGATGGTGGTGCCGTGCGGCACGGCCGGGTGCGCTTCGGCCATCCCCGCCCCCGAGGCGGGCAGACCTCCGGTCGGCAGCAACTCGGGGGCCTGGCGGCGCAGGAAATCCGAGAACGAGGAAAGTTCGACGTTGTTCGAGGACGCGCTCAGCGGGGAGGTGGTGGTCAGACGATCAGGGGACGGCCAGGTCACTGTCCGCCCTTTTGGACGTAGGCCCGCACGAAGTCCTCGGCATTCTCCTCGAGCACGTCGTCGATCTCGTCCAGCAGGTCGTCGGTGTCCGCGGCCAGCTTCTCGCGACGCTCCTGCCCGCCGGCCGCGCCGCCGGTGAGGTCGTCGTCCTCGCCGCCGTCGCCGCCACGCTTGGTCTGTTCCTGAGCCATCGCTGCCTCCCTGCTCCTCATCAGCGGCCTGACCGCCGGTAACCACAGTACCGTCAGAGCCCGGACGGGCGGCCCGACGCCTCCTCAGTTCGTGAGTTGCTCCACCAGTTCCACCGCGCTGTCCACCGAGTCCAGCAGCGCCCCGACGTGCGCCTTGCTGCCCCGCAGCGGCTCCAGCGTGGGGATCCGCACCAGCGAGTCCCCGCCGAGGTCGAAGATCACCGAGTCCCAGCTGGCTGCGGCGATATCGGCGCCGAAGCGGCGCAGACACTCACCGCGGAAGTACGCCCGGGTGTCGGTGGGCGGGTTGTCGACGGCGTCGAGCACCTGCTGCTCGGTCACCAGCCGTTTCATCGACCCGCGCGCAACCAGCCTGTTGTAGAGGCCCTTGTCCAGCCGGACATCGGAATACTGCAGGTCGACCAGATGCAGCCGCGGGGCCGACCACGTGAGGTTCTCCCGGTTGCGGAAGCCGTCGAGCAGCCGCAGTTTGGCCGGCCAGTCCAGCAACTCCGCGCATTCCATCGGGTCGCGCTCCAGCAAATCGAGCACGTGCGCCCAGGTCTCGACGACATCGGCCGCCCTCGGATCGGGGTCACGGGCCTCCAGCAGCTTGGCCACCCGGTCCAGATAGACCCGCTGCATCGCCAGCGCCGTCATCTCGCGGCCGTCGGCCAGCGCGACGGTGGCGCGCAGCGACGGGTCGCGGCTGATGACGTGCACCGCGTGGACCGGCCGGGCCAGCGCCAGGTCGGAGAGGTCCAGGCCGTACTCGAAGCCCTCCTCGATCAGGTCGAGCACCAGCGCCGTGGTGCCCACCTTGAGGTAGGTGGAGGTCTCGGCCAGGTTGGCGTCGCCGATGATGACGTGCAGACGGCGGTACTTGTCGGCGTCGGCGTGCGGCTCGTCGCGGGTGTTGATGATGCCGCGCTTGAGGGTGGTCTCCAGCCCTACCTCGACTTCGATGTAGTCGGCGCGCTGGGAGAGCTGGAAGCCGGGTTCGTCGCCGGACGGTCCGATGCCGACCCGGCCCGAGCCGGTGACCACCTGCCGGGACACCAGGAACGGGGTCAGTCCGGCGATCACCGCGGAGAACGGGGTGTGCCGGCTCATCAGGTAGTTCTCGTGGGTCCCGTAGGAGGCGCCCTTGCCGTCGACGTTGTTCTTGTACAACTGCAGCTTGGCCGCGCCGGGCACGCTGGCGACATGGCGGGCCGCGGCCTCCATCACCCGCTCGCCGGCCTTGTCCCAGATGACCGCGTCCAGCGGGTCGGTGACCTCGGGTGCCGAGTATTCCGGATGGGCGTGGTCGACGTAGAGCCGCGCGCCGTTGGTCAGGATCATGTTGGCCGCGCCCACCTCGTCGGCGTCCACCACCGGGGGCGGCCCGGAGGCGCGGCTCAGATCGAAGCCGCGGGCGTCGCGCAACGGGGATTCCACCTCGTAGTCCCACCGGGTCCGCTTGGCGCGCTGGATCCCCGCCGCGGCCGCGTAGGCCAGCACGGCCTGGGTGGAGGTGAGGATGGGATTGGCGGTCGGATCGGTCGGCGAGGAGATGCCGTATTCCACCTCTGTGCCGATGATCCGCTGCATGCGGTAAGACTAGCCGGGTGACGATGCGCCGCCCCGGCGAGGAGGAACCCGGCAATGCACCCCGCCGGGTGACGATGCGCCGCCCCGGCGAGGAGGAACCCGGTGATCTGCACGCGGCCGAGCACTGGTTCCTCTCCCAGGGCCTGCCCGCGGTGCTGCCCAGGGACGCCCTGCTGCGCGGGGTGTGGAGCCGATCCGCGCCGGCGCTGGCCGGCCTGGCGGCGATGGCCGTCAACTCGGTCATCGTGGTGCGCCTGACCGGACACCAGACCGTCGACATCAACGGCCGGCCCAGTATCAGCGAGGGGTTCGCCCTCGCCCTGCTGACGATCGCACTGCCCGGCGCGGCGCTGACCGGCTGGCTGGTCTCCCGGCTCGCCACCCGGGGCCGCGTCGTCGCCGGGCTGCTGGCAACGGTCCTCGTCGGCGTCGGCATCCTCTTCGGCGGGCCGGGTCCGCACGTCCCGGCCAGGGTGATGCTGTGGGCCGGCGCCCTGGGGCTGATCCTGCTGCTCACCGCCTCCGGGGCAGGTGCGATCCTCGGCTGGTCGGCGCGGGCGACCCTGACCAACCTGACCCTGGTGGCGGGCATGTTCGTGCGGGCGCTGCCGGTGGTGCTGCTGACCTTCCTGGTGTTCTTCAACACCTACGTGTGGCTGATGGCGGCGGTCATCTCCCGCGGACGGCTATGGCTGGCGGTGGGATTCCTGTTCGTCATCGCCGGGGCGTTCCTCGTCTCGGGAACCCTGGACCGGGTCAGGCCGATGCTGGCGGCGCCCAGCTCGGTGACCGAGGAGCAGGCCGAACTGGCCGGCACCCCTTTCCAGCACATGTCCGAGCCGCCGCACAGTCCGCCGCTGTCGCACCGCGAGCGGATCAACGTGGTGTTCGTGGTCGCCACCTCGCAACTCGGCCAGGTGCTGACCGCGGCGGCGCTGACCGGTGCGATCTTCTTCGCGTTCGGCCTGATCCTGCTCAGCCCCGAACTGCTCGACGCCTGGACCCGCAACGAGGGATCCCACGACGGCCGCCTGCTGGGGATGACGCTGCCCGTCCCCGACCCGCTGATCCAGACCTCGCTGCTGCTGACGGCCATCACCTTCATGTACTTGTCCGCCAAGGCGGTGACCGACCGCGAATACCGCGAGGCATTCGTCGATCCGCTGGTCGCCGATCTGCAGCGGACGCTGCTGGCCCGGGACCGCTACCGTGCGGCGCTGGGATCATCGGGATTCAGAAAGGAAGGTCGCTGATGGGCGAGTCGGCAAGTGGTGACGTGTTCGGCAAGCGCTACGGCGAGGTGCTGCTGATCCGGATGGGAACGTCAGGTCCGGAGGCGACGGTCTACAACACCTTTCCGCTCAACGACTGCCCGGCCGAACTGTGGGACGCACTGGACGCCGAGGCGATCGCCAGGGAGAACGGTGCGGCGGCCGCATTGCTCAACGGCCCGCGCTACTGGCTGATGAGCGGTATCGCCAAACAGGCGGGCGCACCGCAGCCCACCCGCGTTTTCGGCGGCATCGAGATGATCGAACAGGCCACCGTTCAGCTGTCGTCGAACAACCCGGCGCCGTACTCGGTGAACAAGGTGGACCGCAAAGCCGTCTTCACCTTCGAGGCCGGCCGACCGGTCTTCGAGTTGGTCGACGCCGACGGCAAGCGCTGGGTTATGCAGACCTGGAGCCAGGTGGCCGACAGGAGCCTTACTCTCGAGGACCTGCCCGGTCTCGGTTCGCGGCTGACCTTACCCGAGGGCTGGCGCTATGAAACCCGAACGCTGACAGAGCCTTTGGTCGTCGATACCACGGCCACCGTCGCTCACGTCCTGCAGGACGATCTGACCAACAGCTACTCGCTGCAAGCCTGACTTACAGGTACTGCCCCAGGTTGGACTCAGTGTCGATAGCCCTGCTGGCCGAGGAACTCTTGCCGGTGACCAGGGTGCGGATGTAGACGATCCGCTCGCCCTTCTTGCCCGAGATCCGAGCCCAGTCGTCCGGGTTGGTGGTGTTGGGCAGGTCCTCGTTCTCGGCGAACTCGTCGACGATCGAGTCCAGCAGGTGCTGGATGCGCAGACCGCGCTGCCCGGACTCCAGCACCGACTTGATCGCGTACTTCTTGGCCCGGTCGACGACGTTCTGGATCATCGCCCCGGAGTTGAAGTCCTTGAAGTACATGACCTCCTTGTCGCCGTTGGCGTAGGTGACCTCCAGGAAGCGGTTGTCGTCGATCTCGGCGTACATCCGGATGACCACCTTCTCGATCATCGCCTTGATGCACGCCCCGCGGTCACCGCCGAACTCCGCGAGGTCGTCGGCGTGAACCGGCAATTCCTCGGTGAGGTACTTGCTGAAGATGTCCTGTGCCGCCTCGGCGTCCGGCCGCTCGATCTTGATCTTCACGTCCAGCCGGCCCGGCCGCAGGATGGCCGGGTCGATCATGTCCTCACGGTTGGACGCGCCGATCACGATCACGTTCTCCAGGCCCTCGACGCCGTCGATCTCGCTGAGCAGCTGCGGGACCACCGTGGTCTCCACATCGGAGCTGACCCCGGTTCCGCGGGTGCGGAAGATGGAGTCCATCTCGTCGAAGAACACGATCACGGGGGTGCCCTCGGAGGCCTTCTCGCGGGCTCGCTGGAAGATCAGCCGGATGTGGCGCTCGGTCTCCCCGACGAACTTGTTCAACAGCTCGGGGCCCTTGATGTTGAGGAAGTAGGACTTCGCCTCGCGGGCGTCGTCGCCGCGCACCTCGGCCATCTTCTTGGCCAGCGAATTGGCCACCGCCTTGGCGATCAGCGTCTTGCCGCAGCCGGGCGGGCCGTAGAGCAGCACGCCCTTGGGCGGACGCAGCGAATACTCCCGGTAGAGCTCCTTGTGCAGGAACGGCAGCTCGACGGCGTCGCGGATCTGCTCGATCTGGCGGGTGAGGCCGCCGATGTCGCCGTAGGAGACGTCGGGAACCTCCTCCAGCACGAGGTCCTCGACCTCTGCCTTGGGAATCCGCTCGAAGGCGTAACCGGCCTTGGTGTCGACCAGCAGCGAGTCGCCAGGACGCAGCTTGCGCGGCCGGTCGTCTTCGGCCAGGGAGGCCGCGACCTCGGGGTCCATGTCCTCGGCGGCCACCAGGGGCTCGGCCAGCCAGACGATCCGCTCCTCGTCGGCGTGACCGACCACCAGGGCACGGTGCCCG
>NZ_JBJTJF010000011.1:0-18647 GCF_046095365.1 Mycobacterium sp. | reverse complement strand
TGTCCGGCCCGATGCGCCGCCAGTAACAGGTGCCGTCCGGGCGCGGCCCGGCGGAGGTGGAGACGCCCGGCTGGAGCTGGCTGCCGACCGCGGAGATGCCGGCGTGGGCCATGCCCCGCGGCGCCGGCGCGGGCGGGGCGCCGGCGGCGGCCGGGTCGACACCGTGGTCGACCGGCGGTTCAGGAGCGGCGGCGTCCGGGTCGGCGGCGGCCGGGCCGGCGGCGGCCAGCGCCCAGCCGGTCAGCAACGCGGCGGCCAGAGCCGCGGACCTGCAACCCACGCAGACGAGGGTACCCGGGACGGCTCAGGCGGTGTGGCGCTGCAGGGCCAGCAGGAAATGGCCGCGCCGCTGAACCGCCTCGTCGAAGAGATGCTCGGCCTCGGCCACCGACTCCAGGACCGGCAGGCCGGCCCAGTCGCTGCGGGCCTTCAGCCGGCGGGCGACGAGGTCGCTGGGGACGACCACCCAGTCCACGCCGACGGCCGCGCAGCCCTCGTCGAGGGCGTCGAGCAGTTCGAAGGCCCGGGGAGTGAACGCGGTGACCGCGCTGAGGTCGAGGACGACGCGGGTGTCGGCGGCGACGAACCGCAGGGCGTAGTCACTGACGTGCCCGACGTTGGCGGCGTCGATGCGCCCTCGCACCGCGACGACGGTCGCCCCGTGACGGCGGTAGGCCCACAGGTGGGCGCCCTTGTGGTCGACGGCGGGATCGCCGTAGCGGGAGGTGAAACTCGTCATCGGGTGTCCCCTCGGATCGAACGTTGCGGCCGGATGGTGCGGCCTGGCAACGACGGTATGCCGCAAGTCCAAGGAGCGCGGGCGCACTGGCTGAGACTCTGTTGAGAAACGGTCCACCCCGCAGCGCACCTGCGGTGGTCTTACGCCTTTCTGACCCTGCGCCCCCGGCGATGGCGCCGGGCCCGGTGTCCTCAATAGCCTTGGCGGTGCGGACGGCTCGCGGAGCCACCCGCAGTCGGCGAGGGATGGAGGTCCGGAAGTGACGACAATGATGACGCGGAGTCTGACGCGCTGGCTGGCGCTGGTGTTGGCGGTGACGGCGCTGACGTTCGGGTTGGCCAGGCCGGCCACCGCTTCGGCGGCTGACCTCGACTTCTCCGGAACCACGCTCAGCGGCGGCACGTTCAACGGCAGCAGTCTGCAGGGCAAGCCCGCCGTGCTGTGGTTCTGGACCCCGTGGTGCCCGATCTGCAACGGCGAGGCGCCCAGCGTCAGCGCGGTGGCCGCCGCCAATCCGGGCGTGACCTTCGTGGGCGTCGCCGCCAAGGCCGATCTGTCGGCCCTGCAGAACTTCGTCTCGAAATACAACCTGAACTTCACCAACATCAACGACGCGGACGGGTCGATCTGGGCCAGGTTCAACGTGCCCTGGCAGCCGGCCTATGTGTTTCTGCGCCCGGACGGCTCGTCGTCCTTCGTCAACAACCCGACGTCGGTGATGTCCCAGCAGGAACTCAGCGACCGGGTGCGCGCGCTGACCGCGTAGCGCGGGCGTGAACTCCGAACTGCTCGCCCTGGCGTTCACCGCCGGAATGGTGGCGGCGTTCAATCCGTGCGGATTCGCCATGCTGCCCGGCTATCTGGCGCTGGTGATCCAGCGCGAGCAGGGCGGGCAGCTGATGGCGATGGGCAGGGCACTGCTCGCCTCGGCGGTGATGGCACTGGGGTTCCTGGCGGTGTTCGGGGTGTTCGGCCTGCTGACCGTCGCGGTGGCGTCGGCTATCCAGCGCTACCTGCCCTACGGAACCGTCGTCGTCGGCGTCGTGCTCGTGGCCCTCGGGCTTTGGCTGCTGTCCGGTCGGGAGCTGGCGGGCTGGTCGCTGGGCAAGGGTGCGCGCTGGGCTCCGACCGCGCGGCTGGGCTCGATGTTCGGGTACGGAGTCGGCTACGCCCTGGCTTCGCTGTCGTGCACGGTCGGGCCGTTCCTGGCGGTGACCGGAAGCAGCCTGCGCAGCGGATCGGCCCTCGCCACGGTGCTGACCTATCTGGCCTACGCGGCCGGTATCGCACTGGTGGTCGGGGTGCTGGCGGTGGCCGTCGCACTCGCGAGCTCCACCGCGGTGGACCGGATGCGCCGGGTGCTGCCCTGGGTCAACCGGGTCAGCGGGGCGATCCTGGTGGCGGTGGGGCTGTACGTCGCCTACTACGGATGGTTCGAGCTGCGGTTGTTCGGGGGCGGGGGATCGGCCGACGATCCGGTGATCGCGGCGGCGGGCCGCGTCCAGCGGGTCCTGGCCGGCTGGGTCTACCAGCACGGCGCCCGGCCCTGGCTGGTTGCGGTGGGCGTCGCGGTGGCGGCCGGTGCCTGGGCGGCGACGGCGGCGTCGCGGCGGCGTCGTTCGGGGCGCCGGGCGCCGGCGCCGGTAGACTCGGCGCCATGACAACGACATTGCGCCGGTTCGCCGTCGGCTCCGCGGCGGTGCTGGCCATCGCCGGCGGCCCCGCGGTACTGACGATCATCACGCCCGGCGGGACGGCACAGGCCGACGTCTGCGCCAGTGCCGGGCGCCGGATCTCGGTCAGCGGCTGCGCGAACCTGGGCGACGTGATGGCGCCTTATGTGCTGCCGCCGGACGCCTACGCTCCGATCAACCCGAACGTCAGTGCCTGCGTGGGCTGGAACGGCCGGTGGATCAACGCGAACACCTGCGCATAACCCTCACCCGAGCAGAAGACCCCCGCGGAAACCCGCGGGGGTCTTCTGCTCGGTGACCGGCTAGCGGTGCAGGTCGAACCGGTCGTTGTCCATCACCTTCGCCCACGCCGCGACGAAGTCCCTGACGAACTTCTCCTTGGCGTCGTCCTGGGCGTAGACCTCGGCCAGCGCCCGCAACTGCGAGTTGGAGCCGAACACCAGGTCGACCCGGCTGCCGGTCCACTTCTCCTTGCCGCTGGCGCGGTCCTTGCCGACGAAGGTGCCGTCGTCGGCCGCCGACGGCGCCCATTCGGTCCCCATGTCGAGCAGGTTGACGAAGAAGTCGTTGGTCAGCCGGCCCGGGGTGCTGGTGAGCACACCGTGCTTGGAGTCCTTGAAGTTGGCCCCGAGCACCCGCAGGCCGCCGACCAGGACCGTCATCTCCGGAGCCGACAGGTTGAGCAGGTTGGCCTTGTCGAGCAACTGGAACTCCGCCGGCATCGCCGCGCCCTTGCCCAGGTAGTTGCGGAAGCCGTCGGCCACCGGTTCCAGGTGGGCGAAGGATTCGACGTCGGTGGTCTCGGCGGTGGCATCGCCGCGACCGGGGTGGAACGGCACGGTGACGTCGAACCCGGCGTCCTTGGCCGCCTTCTCCACCGCGGCCGCACCGCCCAGCACCACCAGATCCGCGAACGAGACCCCGGTTGAGGAGCCCTTCTGGATCTCCTCCAGCTTGCGGATGACCTGGGCCAGTTCGTCGGGCTCGTTGCACTCCCAGCCGGCCTGCGGCTGCAGCCTGATCCGGCCGCCGTTGGCGCCGCCGCGCTTGTCGCTGTCGCGGTACGAGGACGCCGCCTTCCAGGCGGTCGAAACCAGTTGCGGCACAGTCAGACCCGAGGCGAGGACGGCTTTCTTGAGTTCCTCGACGTCGGCGCCGCTGAGCCGGCTCTGGCCGGCCGGGACCGGGTCCTGCCACAGCAGGGTCTCCTTGGGCACCAGCGGTCCGATGTAGCGGTTGGCCGGACCCATGTCGCGGTGGATCAGCTTGAACCACGCGCGGGAGAAGGCGTCGGCGAGCTCCTCTGGATGATCCAGCCAGCGCTTGGTGATCTCGCCGTAGATCGGGTCGAACCGCATCGACAGGTCGGTGGTCAGCATCGACGGGTGGGTCTTGCCGGCGCCGAAGGCCTCCGGGACCGAGTTGGCCCAGCCGTTGTCCTTGGGCTTCCACTGGATGCCGCCCGCGGGGCTGGTGGTCTGCTCCCACTCGTTGCCGTAGAGGATCTCCAGGTAGCTGTTGTCCCACTTGGTCGGGGTGTGGGTCCAGATGACCTCCAGGCCGCTGGTGGCGGCGTCCTTGCCCACACCGGTGCCGTTGGAGTTCTTCCAGCCCAGGCCCTGCAGCTCCATCGGGGCGGCTTCCGGCTCGCGGCCGACCAGCTCGGGGTTGCCCACGCCGTGGGTCTTCCCGAAGGTGTGCCCGCCGACGATCAGGGCCGCGGTCTCGACGTCGTTCATCGCCATCCGGGCGAACGTCTCGCGGATGTCCACGGCCGCCAGCACCGGGTCGGGGTTGCCGTTGGGGCCCTGCGGGTTGACGTAGATCAGGCCCATCTGGACCGCGGCCAGCGGATTGGCCAGGTCGCGCTTGCCGCTGTAGCGCTGGTCCTCGAGCCAGACGTGCTCCGGGCCCCAGTAGACCTCCTCGGGCTCCCACTCGTCGTCCCGGCCGAAGGCGAAGCCGAAGGTCTCCAGGCCCATGTCGTCGAGTGCCACGTTGCCGGCGAAGACCATCAGGTCGGCCCAGGACAACTGCTTACCGTACTTCTTCTTCACCGGCCAGAGCAGCCGGCGGGCCTTGTCCAGGTTGGCGTTGTCCGGCCAGCTGTTGAGCGGGGCGAAGCGCTGCATTCCGGCGCCGGCGCCGCCGCGGCCGTCCTGCACCCGGTAGGTGCCGGCGGCGTGCCAGGCCATCCGGATGAAGAACGGGCCGTAGTGACCGAAGTCGGCCGGCCACCAGTCCTGCGAGGTGTGCATCACCTCGACGATGTCCGCCCGCACCGCGTCGACGTCGAGGGTCGCAACCGCCTTGCCGTAGTCGAAGTCCTCGCCCATCGGGTTGATGACGTCCGGATTGTGCTGGAGCACTTTCAGATTCGGCTGGTTCGGCCACCAGTCCCGGTTGCCGCCGCCTTCGACCGGCGGTTTCATCACCGGGCAGCCACCGCCTTCGGCCTGCTCGTTCCGGAACCGGGCTAGCAGGCTCGAGCGAAGCTCGGACTCGCTCATGGCATTGATCTCCGCGGCGGTGAGTTCCTCAGCCGCGGGGGTGCCTTCCTGTTTCATCGCCATAGGTGTTCCTTCCGGGTGGGTCGAGACGTCATCACGGGCGTGATCACGCGGGCTCTCGGGTGCTGCATTCGGGGCAGGTGCCCCAGTAGATGACTTCGGCCTCGTCGAACTCGAAGCCCTCGGGTATGCCGCCGTCGTCGCTCGCGGCCAGGCAGGGCGCGTCGCCGACGGCACAATCCACGTCTGCGATGCTTCCACACGAACGGCAGACCACGTGATGGTGGTTGTCGCCGACCCGGGCCTCGTAGCGGGCGACCGAGCCCGAGGGCTGGATGCGCCGGATCAGCCCGGCCGCGGTCAGTGCCGCCAGCACGTCGTACACCGCCTGCCGGGACACCTCGGGCAGTGCGGTGCGCACCGCGGTGAAGACGCTGTCGGTGTCGGCGTGCGGGTGCGCGCTCACCGCTTCGAGAACCGCGACGCGGGGGCGGGTGACACGAAGTTCGACCTTCCGCAGGCGTGTGGCGTGGTCCGTCGAGGTCACACTCCGATCCTGTCGCGGTTTCTGGAATGGGTCAAGTATTCGGAGCGGCCCGTGCTGTCGGTATGGTCACACCTCGTGCCCCTCGCCACCGTCGCGATCGAGATGGTCCCGCCCAACATCGACCGCAGCCTCGCCGAGCAGCTCGATGAGGCGCGCAAGGTCGCGCGGATCTCCGCCGAGACGGGCATCGCCGACAGGATCGGACACGTCATGATCCCGGGGATGATCGACGAGGACGAGGACCGTCCCATCGAGATGAAGCCCAAACTCGACGTTCTGGACTACTGGAAGCTCATCGCGCCGGAACTGCCCGGCGTCAGGGGACTGTGCACCCAGGTCACCGCGTTCTGCGACGACGCGACGCTGCGCCGCCGGATCGCCGATCTGGTGGCGTCGGGCATGGAGGGCATCGCGTTCGTCGGTGTGCCGCGCACCATGGCCGACGGCGAGGGCGCCGGGGTCGCCCCCACCGACGCGCTGAGCCGCTACCGCGATCTCGTGCCCAACCGCGGAGCCATCCTGATCCCGACCCGCGAGGGGGAGGCGCAACGGTTCGGGTTCAAGTGCGGCCGGGGCGCGACGTACGGCATGACCCAGTTGCTCTACTCCGACACCATCGTGGGTTTCCTGCGGGAGTTCGCCGGCACCACCGATCACCGCCCGGAGATCCTGCTCTCGTTCGGGTTCGTGCCCAAGGCCGAAAGCCGTGTGGGACTCGTCAATTGGCTGATCCAGGACCCGGGCAACGCGGTGGTCGCACGGGAGCAGGACTTCGTCCGGACGCTGGCCGCCGCCGAACCGGCCGTCAAGCGGGGGCTGCTCGTCGATCTCTACAAACGCGTCATCGACGGCGTCGCCGATCTGGGATTCCCGATCAGCATCCACCTGGAGGCCACCTACGGCTACTCCGCACCGGCCTTCGACACCTTCTCCGAGATGCTGGCCTACTGGTCGCCCCGGTGAAGACCTGGATCGACTTCGACGCCGCACCCGTTTTCGCCATCCCGCTGACCGACGAGGTCGCTGGGGTGACGGTCTGCGAGGGGATGCTCATCGAGGGCCCGCAGGGCTGGGGGGAGTTCAGCCCACCCGCCGGGTCTGACGCCCGCCGCGACGGACGCTGGCTGACCGCGGCAGTCGAGGTCGGCACGGTGGGCTGGCCCGATCCGGTGCGGGGCCGCGTCGCGGCTGCGGTGACGGTGCCCTCGGTCGGTCCGGACCGGGCCCGCGGGATCGTCGCCGAGGCGGGCTGCCGCACCGCGGCGGTGCGGGTCGGCGAGGGCCCGTTGGCCGCCGACATCGCCCGGGTGCAGGCGGTGCGCGACGCCCTCGGCGCCGGCGGGGCGATCCGCTGCGACGCGAACGGCACCTGGAACGTCACGACCGCGGCCGCGGCGATCGGGGCACTGGACGCCGCCGCGGGAGGCTGCGAGTTCGTCGCACAGCCGTGCCGGACCCTCGACGACCTGGCGGCGCTGCGACGCCGGGTCGACGTCCCGATCGCCGTCGACGCGGCGCTGGCCGCAGACCGGCCGGACCGTGCGCTGGCCGAGGCCGCCGACGTGGCGGTGCTGGATGCCGGCGCTCTCGGCGGGGTGCGCCGGGCGCTGCGGGTCGCCGAGGCCTGCGGGTTGCCGTGCGTGGTCGCCGCGGGTGTCCACAGCAGCGTGGGCCTGTGCGGGGGACTCGCCCTGGCGGGGGTGCTCGACGACGCGGGTTACGCCGTGGCACTGGGGGGTGTGCGACTTCTCAGCGACGACCTGGTCAGTGCGGGACGCACGCTGATCGCCGTCGACGGACAACTCCCGGTGGCGCCGATGCCGCCGGCTCCGGACCCCGACCTACTCGACCGGTACGCGGTCAGAGATCCTGCGACGCTGGCCCGCTGGCGCCGGCGGCTGCATGACGCGCAGGCCTACCTGTAGGGCGCTCAGGAGCCGCCGCGGGGCAGCATCGCCGACACCGCCCGCATCACGGTGCGCTTGACGGCCGAGGCCGCCGGCGGCCTCGCCCGCTCCGCCGGTTCGGCCCGCAGCCTCTCGCCCTCGCTGATCTGCCCGGGACTGAGCACAGTGCCGTAGACGCCGAGGCAGCGCCGGGCATGGGCCGCAACGGTTTTGGTCACGACCGGGTCTCGGGCCAGGTCCGGCTGGGCGTGTGACGGCATGACGCAGCGCACGGTCGGGATCAGCGGGGTGAGGGCGACCTGCTCGCCGCGCAGCACGCCGCCGCACCACGCGAGCTCGGGCTGGCCCCGGCCTGCGGGGCAGTCGAGCAGGATCGTCGGCCGGAACCGACGGACGTCGAAGTCCGAGGCGGGGGCCAGCGCCGACATCGCGTCCAGGGACTGCTCGCTGAGCAGATGGATCGGGTAGGCGTCGACGTAGCTGCCGATCGGGGTGGCGTAACGGCTGATCTCGGCGAGTTTGCGCACCGGGAACATCGACAGGTCGGGCAGCGGGTCATCGGGACCCAAGCCGAACATGGTGCGCAGGTCCGCCTTGGTGGCAGGCCGCCCGCGGTACTGGTCCTTGTCCGAGACCGGCGGCAGCGGTCGCAGTTCGACGTCCCGGTCGACAAAGGCCGACAGCGCGCGGTGCACGCCCGGATCGGAGCTGCTGAACTCCCGGCCGTCCGGCAAACCGACGACCACCTCGGGGGCCTGGCCCGGGCCGGCGTGGGGCCCCGGCGTGCCCGCGTAGCGTGCGGTGCACAGCAGCAGGCCGGGCAGCCGCTTGGCGCTGGTGGTGGCGCCCAGCTCGAGGTCGCGTACCGCCCAGGTGCGGTCGGCGTGCAGACCCAGCGGCCCGATCCGGGCCGACGGGATGCGTTCACCCGCCATGGATTTGACGGGATAGCGCCAGATCGCGGTGACGAGGCCGGTATCGACCATGGCCTGAGCGTACTGCGGCAACCGGCGGGGGTGTTGGTCGCCTTTCCCGCCCGTGGGAGTATTGGGGCGGCAATTTTCCCCGCCCGTGGGAGTATTGGGGCGGCAATTTTCCGCGGCGGAAGGCAGCAGGGCTCACAGCGATGTATGACCAAGCCACCGGATGGGACACCGGCACCGACTCCAAGGACGAGGGGTACCGCATCGACCCGGTACTGGCCCGCAGCTGGCTGCTGGTGAACGGATCCCAGTACGACAAGTTCGCCCCGGCCGCCAGTTCCCGCGCCGACATCGTGGTGCTCGACATCGAGGACGCGGTGGCCCCCAAGGGCAAGGCGGCGGCCCGCGAGAACGTGGTGCGCTGGCTGGCCGACGGCAAGACCGACTGGGTGCGGGTCAACGGGTTCGGCACCCAGTTCTGGGAGGACGACCTGGCCATGCTGTCCAAGACGACGGCCGGCGGGGTGATGCTGGCGATGGTGGAGTCCGTCGACCACGTCACCGAGACCGCCAAGCGGCTGCCGGACATCCCGATCGTGGCCCTGGTGGAGACCGCCCGCGGCCTGGAGCGCATCACCGAGATCGCCGCCACCAAGGGCACCTTCCGGCTGGCCTTCGGGATCGGCGACTTCCGCCGCGACACCGGTTTCGGTGAGAACCCGATGACGCTGGCCTACGCCCGCTCCCGGTTCACCATCGCCGCCAAGGCCGCGCACCTTCCGGGCGCGATCGACGGCCCGACGGTGGGTTCCAGCGCACTGAAGCTCAGCGAGGCCACCGCGGTGTCCGCCGAGTTCGGGATGACCGGCAAGATCTGCCTCACGCCCGACCAGTGCCCGACGGTCAACGAGGGGCTCTCGCCCTCGCAGGAGGAGATCACCTGGGCCCAGGAGTTCTTCGCCGAGTACGAGCGCGACGGCGGGGAGATCCGCAACGGCTCGGATCTGCCGCGCATCGCCCGGGCCACCAAGATCCTCAACCTGGCCCGCGCCTACGGCATCCAGGTCTCGGAGTTCGACGACCAGGCTGTGCACGTGACGGCGCCGTCGGACACCTACCACTACTGAGATCAGATCGCCGCGAATCCCAGCGTCTCCGCGACGCCCAGTTGTGCGGCGTCGCGGGAGGCGAACGCCTTCGGCTCCCCGGGGTTGAGCAGCGGGGAATCGCGATCGCGGCGACAGCCAGGTGCCAGGCGTCCATCGCCCGCAGCGCATGACGGCGCACCAGATCCAGGGCGTGGCGTTCGACGTGCTCCTGTGCCGCGGTCAGTACGACCACCGGCCCGGCAAGGTCGCTGTCGAGCAGGGCCAATAGCCCCTTCTCGTCGGCACGGCCACGCCGGGCCGCACGGACCAGGGCGCCGGAGACCTCGACTCGGGTCCAACTGCCGGTGACCAGGGCTACCGACGGATCAGCCAGCAGGGCGACCGCCCGATCGTGCCCGGCCTCATCGGCGAGGTAGGCGCGGGCCAGCACCGACGAGTCGAGGTAGGCGATCACGGCCGGTCGCGTTCATCGTCGAGGGCCCGGTCGATCTGAGGTCCAAGGCCCCGGGTCGTGGCGATGATGCGCCCCCGGCGGTCGGGCCGCACCGCCGGGGCCTCGCCGCGGTGGAGTGTTCCCGCGGCCGCGGCGGCGGCGCGGAGCAGCGAGCGTCGATCGGCACTGTCCGCGTCGGAGTCGGAAGGTGTCACCCGCTGCCGGCGGCGATCAGATCCGCCGCCTTCTCGCCGATGATCACCGTCGGGGCGTGGGTGTGGCCGCGCACGATGCTGGGCATCACCGAGGCGTCGGCGACCCGCAGGCCGGCCACCCCGCGCACCCGCAGCTCCGGGTCGACCACGCTGGCCTCGTCGCGGCCCATCCGGCAGGTTCCCACCGGGTGGTAGAGGGTGTGC
Organism: Mycobacterium sp.; assembly: GCF_046095365.1. Taxonomy (GTDB): domain Bacteria; phylum Actinomycetota; class Actinomycetes; order Mycobacteriales; family Mycobacteriaceae; genus Mycobacterium. The sequence goes on along the minus strand of NZ_JBJTJF010000011.1, from coordinate 8,366 downwards.
GAGCAACTCTCCAGGGCCCGCTCCAGGGTCTCGTCGTCGAGGGTGGTCGCGTGCAGGGGCCGCAAGATCCGGCCGACCACGTCCTGCAGGGCCGGCGACCTGGCGATCGTGGCGGCCGCCCGCAGGCCGGCCAGCATGGCCGCGCGGTCGGCGCCGCCGGGGTCGGACAGGTATCGCGGGTCGATGACCGGCTTGGCCGCCGGGTCAGCCGAGCGCAGCGTGACCGTGCCGGTGCTGCGCGGCTTGAGCAGCACCGGGCCGGTTGCGATGCCGTGGCCGTGCACCTCGCCGAGGCCTTCGTCGTAGAACGGCGCCGGGGCCCAGATCAATTCGATGTCGGGCAGTTCCAGGTCGGGCCGGCTGCGCACGAAGCCGTAGGCCTCACCGACGTTGGAGGTCAGCATGCCGCGGCGGCGCAGCAGGTAGTTGGCCAGTTCGGCCGGCTTCTCGGCGTCGAAGAGGCTGTCGGAACGGACCTCGAATCCCAGCGGGGTGATCAGATGGTCGAGCATGTTGCGGCCCACCTCGGGGGCGTGCCTGACCACCTCGATGCCGAACTCGCCGAGATGCTGCCGGTCGCCGATTCCGGACAGCATCAGCAGCTGGGGAGTGTTGACCGCGCCGGCGCACAGCACCACCTCGCGGCCGGCCCACACGGTCTGCCGGCGGCCGCCGGCGTCGTCGAACTCCACCCCGACCGCGCGCCCGCCGCCGACGAGCACCCGGCGCACGGTGGCGTTGGTGAGCAGACGAAGGTTGCGCCGATAGAGCACCGGCTTGAGGTAGGCGTCGGCGCAACTCCAGCGGGCGCCGCGACGCTGGGTGACCGCGGTCTGGGTGAATCCGTCCGGTGCGGGGGAGTCCGGTGTGGTCACCCGGTAACCGGCCTGCTCGGCGGCGCGCAGCCAGGCCGCGGTCGACGGCCGCGGGCTGCGCTGCTCGGAGATCACCAGCGCACCGTTCTCGGCCCGGTCGAAGTAGGGCCGCAGGTGGGCGTAATCCCATTGCGGCCCGGCGTGCTCAGCCCATTCGTCGTAGTCGGCGGGGAAGCCGGGGACCCACATCATGGCGTTCAGCGAGGACGATCCGCCGAGGACTTTGCCTCGCGGCCAGTAGATTTCGCGACCGCCGACCTCCTTCTGCGGCTCGGTGAGGTAGTCCCAGTCCAGCGGGCCGCGGAAGAGCTTGGAGAATGCGGCGGGGATGTGGACGAACTTGTCGTCGTCCATCGGGCCGGCCTCGAGCACCACGACCCTCTTCGAGGAATCCGCGCTGAGCCGGTTGGCCACGACCGAACCCGCCGAACCGGTACCGACCACCAGGTAATCGCACTCCATCGCCGAAGTATAGGAAGGCCCGATTTCGGGGTATGCGCGCGGCCGACGGCGGCTAGATTCGGGAAGTTATGACGACCTGGCCCGACCCGGCCGGCTCCAGAGCGGAGTCGAGGCGGCTCAGCAGGCAGTTCAGCACGGTGGGAGTGGACATCCCGCCCGATCGTCTGCGTCAGATCGCCGCCGGTGCCCCGGCCAGCGAGACCGAGTGGGTGGACGTCAGCTTCGCGCTGGTCGCGACGAACCTGATGACCGAGCGGCGCCGGTCGAAACGCGTTCGCGCGCAGCGCCGTCTGGTGCACTGGGCGATCGTGGCCGCCGCCGTGGTAGTGGCCCTGAACATGCTGCTGTGCCTGGGCCTGGCGTTCTTCGTGCTGACCCAGCACGTCTGGCCGTCCGGCCCTTAATGCACGTCTAACCGGCTACTGCGAGCTGGTCCTCGGCGTGGAACTGTTCCTCCAGAGCCTCCGGTGAGGCGTCACGGTCGATCAGCCGCAGGTCGGCGCCGCGCGCGCTCTCGATCGCGCCGAGGCGGCGGGTGAGTTTGTCGGCGGCGTAGGCCGACAGCTCCACCGGGTCGATGCCGAACGGGGGATTGTCGCCCCACTCGCGGGTGCCGTCGTCGACCGTGGCCAGCGCCAGCGGCATGAGTTCGCCCATCCGGTCGGTGACCACCTGCCACATGGTGTCGTCGGCGGCGACGTGGCGGCGGCAGGTGAAGGTGCCCCACGCCATGTGGCGGCGCTCGTCGTCGCCGATGTGCTTGATGATCTTCTGCATGCCGGGCAGGATGCCGCGACTGCTGCAAACCTTGCCCCAGCCGTAGTAACCGGTCAGCGCGAGGCATCCCTCGACGACGTGGTTGTAGGTCACCGAGGCCCGGATCTGGTTGGCCGGCCCGGCGTCCTCCTGCAGGGCGTAGAGGCTGTCCGGCAGTTCCCGGGTGAAGATCTGGGTGTAGGGCTCGTTGGACTCGGTGAACTCGTGCAGGTCCTCGGTCACGCCCACGGCGTCGAACCACAGCCGGAACGCCAGCGCGTGCTTGGCCTCCTCGAAGACGAACTGGGTCAGGTACATCTCGTCGGCGAAGCGGCCCTCGGCGGCCATCGCGGCGACGAACGGCTGCAGGTCCTGGGTCACCGACTCCTCGCCGGCGAGGAACTGCGCGGCCAGCATGGTTGTGTAGCGGCGTTCGTCGTCGGTCATCTCCGCGAAGTCGCGGGCGTCCTGGGTCAGGTCGATGGCGGCGGGGTTCCAGTGCTTGGCGTTGCCCTTGAGGAACAGCTTCATGGGGAAGGAGTCCATGTTGAGTCCGCCCGCGCCGAGCGATGCATAGCCGGTGCGGTGGCCGTGGGCGATGGTGCGCGTCATCTGGGAGCTCCTGTGGCGGACGTCGTTTCCCCCCACGGTACGCCGGAGACGTCAGCTCACGTGCTGGTCCGCGACCTCCAGGGCGGCGTCCAGAATCGCCAGGCCCTCCGCCGCCTCGGCGTCGGTGATGTTGCACGGCGGGCAGACGTGGATACGGTTGAAGTTGGCGAACGGCAGCAGACCGCCCGACTTGCAGGCGGCCACGACTGCGTTCATCGCGGGGCTCGAGCCGCCGTAGGGCGCCAGTGGCTCGCGGGTCACGGGGTCGGCGACCAACTCCACAGCCCAGAACACTCCCAGACCGCGCACCTCGCCGACCGAGGGATGCCGGGCGGCCAACTCCCGCAGACCCGGCCCGAGCACCCGCTCGCCGACACGCGCCGCGTTGGCCACCATGCCCTCGTCCTCCATGACGTTGATGGTCGCCACCGCCGCCGCGCAGGCCAGCGGATGTCCGGAGTAGGTCAGACCGCCGGGGTAGGCCCGGTCGGCGAAGCCGGCGAAGATGGCGTCGTTGATGGCGACCCCGCCCAGCGGCACATAGCCCGAGGTGACTCCCTTGGCGAAGGTGATCAGGTCGGGCACCACGTCGAAATTCTCGATGGCGAACCACCTGCCGGTCCGCCCGAACCCGGCCATCACCTCGTCGGCGATGAACACGATGCCGTGCCGGTCGCAGATCTCGCGCACACCCGCCAGGTAGCCGGGCGGGGGGACCATGATGCCGGCGGTCCCCGGCACCGACTCCAGGATGATCGCCGCGATCGTCGCCGGACCCTCGTGGGCGACGAGCCGCTCTAGATAGTCCAGGGCGCGCTGGGACTCCTGCTCCTCGTTCTCGGAGTAGAACGACGACCGGTAGAGGAACGGTCCGTTGAAGTGCACGACGCCGGCGGCGCCGTAGTCGGATGCGTAGCGGCGCGGGTCACCGGTGAGATTGATCGCGGTGTCGGTGCCGCCGTGGTAGGAGCGGTAGCGGGAGAGCACCTTGCGGCGGCCGGTGTGCAGGCGGGCCATCCGGACCGCGTGCTCGACCGCGTCGGCCCCGGCGTTGGTGAAGAAGACGTGGTCGAGGTCGCCGGGGGTGCGTTCGGCGATCAGCCGGGCGGCTTCGGAGCGGGCGGCGTTGACGTGCTGGGGGGCGATCGTGCACAGCTTGGCCGCCTGCTCGGTGATCGCCGCGATGACTTTGGGGTGCTGATGGCCGATGTTGGTGAAGACCAGCTGGCCCGAGAAGTCGAGGAGCCTGTTGCCGTCGCCGTCCCAGACGTAGGCCCCCTCGGCGGCGATGATCGTCATCGGAGTGATCTGCGCCTGCGCCGACCAGGAGTGGAACACGTGCCGGCGGTCCAGCTCGTAGGCGCGCCTGCCCTCGGCGATCGCGGCGTCCAAGTCCCGACCCTGCGGCAGGGCCGTCTCAGTGGTGGTCATGACCGCAGAGCTTACCGGCCCGGCGGTAGGCCGGATCCGGACAGCACTGTCGGCGAATCGGCCATCGGCTCTGCGTCCAGACCGTGCTCTCACACCCGACTGTCGCGATCCGACCCAGGCAACCGTTCGGCCACGTTCGGGTGCCGACACGACACCGTTGAATCACGGTTCGACAACGTGCCCTGCACCGATCCGGAGCGGGGGTGGAGACGCGGAATCACCTGTTGTAGAAGTGGTTGCAGTGACTGATGTGAAAGTCAGCGTAGGGGCCACGCCGGAGGTACCGGCCACGGCCCGGAGAGGTGGAATGACATGAAGCGCATCGGTGCGGCCCGGAAAGTCTTTGTCGGCCTGGTGCTTCTGATCCTGACCGCGACCGGCCTGGGAACCGTCGGGGCCTCGGCGGCCCCGGTGAGCCGGGAACAGGCGGTCAACCTCGTGATCGCCCGGGGTCTGTCCGCGCGCGGCATCCCCTACTCGTGGGGCGGCGGCGGCATCGACGGCCCGAGTGTGGGCACCGGCGACGGCGCCTCGACCATCGGCTTCGACTCCTCGGGCCTGATCCAGTACGTCTACGCCGGCGTGGGCGCCAAACTGCCGCGCTCGTCGGGGGCGATGTACAACGTCGGCCAGAAGGTCACCCCCGAGCAGGCTCTGCCGGCCGACCTGATCTTCTACGGCCCCGACGGATCCGAGACCGTCACGATGTTCCTCGGCAGCAGCCAGATGCTGGAGGTGACCGACGCCGGGGTCAAGGTTTCGCCGGTGCGGACCGAGGGCATGGCGCCGTACCTGGTCCGGATCATCGCCTAGCTGTGCCCAGCCCGACACCACACGGCAGCAGGCCCGCGTCCGCTACGCGCAGTCGGTGCAGATCGACTGTCCGTTGCGGCCGCGGGCCAGTCTGCTTTTGTGGTGGACCAGAAAGCAACTGCCGCAGGTGAACTCGTCGGGCCGCTTGGGTTCCACGCGGACGACGAGTTCCTCGTCGAAGAGGTCGCCTGCCGGCAGCTCGAAGAAGTCGGTCTCCTCGGAGTCCAGGACGGCCGTCGGGGGCCGGGCCAGTTCGTCCAGCGGCTCGTCCTCGGCCGGAGCGCGACGGCGCGCGTCGTAGTCGACGGTCATGGTTGTGCCTTTCGGGGTTCCTACGCTCGAATGCGCTGTGATTCCCCGAAACGCGGCGCGGCTAAACCCGCCAGAGCGACTCCTGGGCGACGGAGGCCACCAGGGTCCCCGCGCGGTCGTGGATCGACCCGAAGGCCAGCCCGCGGGCGTCGCTGTGACTGACGCCGACCGCGTCGTAGCACAGCCACTGATTCGGGTCTACGGGCCGATGCAGCCACAGCGCGTGGTCGAGGCTGGCCGCGCCCCCCGGACCGGGCTCGTGCGAGCCGGGCGGCCGGGCGGTGCTGACCATGCCCAGGTCGGAGACGAAGGTCAGCGCGCACGCCCGCAGCAGCGGGTCGTCCTCGATCGGCTCGCGGGAACGGAACCAGAACGGTTGCTGGGGCCACTCGCCGGATTCGCCGGCCGCCACCCGGGCCTCGAAATAGTCCGCCCAGCGCTCCGGGGGATTCACGACGGTGGTGGCCTCGGCCAGCGCCAGCCGCGGCCGCGCCGGTCGCTGCCAGTCCACGTCGGCCTCGGGCCGGTGGAAGGAGGTCAGCATCTCGAAGATCGGCACGCTCTGCTGGCTGGCGGTGACCCGCCGGGTGTTGAAGGAACGGCCGTCCCGGGTGTTCTCCACGGTGTAGTCGACGTCCACTCCGACCCTGCCGCCGCGGATGAAGTAGGCGTGCAGCGACTGCGGGCGCCGGTCGGAGGCGACGGTGGCACCCGCAGCGGCCAGCGCCTGCGCGGCGATGAGGCCGCCGAACAGCCGCGGCCCGGCGCCCAGGGCGTTGGAGGTGCGGAAGTTTCTGCCGTCGCCGTCCAGTGCGACCAGGCGGGCGATCCAACTCGGCGACATGGGCCTCACCCTAACCGCGCGACATCCACTCAACGCCGGGGCCGGCGGCGGCCCCCTTCGGGTGACATTTACGTTCGGCAGGCCGGGGGAATCGCACGATTAAGGTGCCTGTCGTGACATCTGATCAACGGGACAGTCGGTTGCGGCAGTTCTTTCTCTTCACGCCAGCGGATCTGGAAGCCAATGAGCGCGGGACGCTGAGCGATTCGCAGCAGCGTGAGTTGCAGCAGCACGGTGGTGATGTCCGTCGCGCCCTGGTGTGGATCCTGCCGACGTGCCTTCTGCTTTTCGCGCCGATGTTCGTTCTGGTCTTGCCCGGCGCACACCGATCGGTCGGCTCGGCGAGCATGGCGGTCCTGCCTCTGGTCGTCCTGATGGTGGTCTGCTGCCTGCCGCTGATCTACTACCGCCGGACGATCCGCCGGGGCCGGGTGCAGACCGTCTCCGGAGTGGCCCGGATCAAGCGGTATCTCAATGCGCCACCCTTCACCCTGAAGCGCTACTACCTGAAGATCGGCGGGAAGAAGTTCGGGCTGATGACCGCACACGGCCATTTCGTCGAGGGGGAACCGTACCGGGTGCACTACATCAACAAATACGGGGTTAGGACAATTCTCTCCGCGGTCGCTCTGGACCGCGTGGTCTGAACCGGGCCCTCGGTCGGACCTAAACTCACCGTCATGACGCTGGGCCCGCAGGGGGCGTTTCAGGCACCGAAAGGCCTGCTCAGGATCGAGGACTGCGTCGACGCGGCCGGCGAGATCGCGCTGCCGCCCGGGACCACGCTGGTCTCGCTCATCGAGCGCAACGTGGCCAACGTCGGTGACGCGGTGGCGTACCGGTTTCTGGACTTCGCCCGCTCCGAGGGGGAGGCCACCGAGCTCACCTGGGCGCAGCTGGATGTCCGGATGCGCGCGGTGGCCGGCGCGGTCCAGGCGGTGGTGGCGCAGGGCGATCGAGTCGCGATCCTGGCCCCGCAGGGCCTGGACTACGTCACCGCCTTCTTCGCCGTGCTCAAGGCCGGCTGCGTCGCCGTACCGTTGTTCGCCCCCGAGTTGCCGGGGCACGCCGAGCGGCTGGAGGTCGCACTCGGTGATGCCGAACCGGCGCTGCTGCTGACGACCCGCGGTGCGGGCGGCGCCGTCGATGCCTTTCTGGGCAAACGGGACGGGGCGACCGCGCCGGTGATCGTGATCGACGCGATTGCCGACGCGGCAGCCGAGGGCTTCACGCCGGTGGCGGTCTCGATGGACGACGTGTCGCACCTTCAGTACACCTCGGGGGCGACCCGTCCGCCGGCGGGAATCGAGATCACCCACCGCGCCTTCTGCACCAACCTCACCCAGATGATCCTGTCGATCGATCTGCTGAACCGAAACACCCACGGGCTCAGTTGGTTGCCGCTCTACCACGACATGGGCCTGTCGATGATCGGCTTCCCAGCGACCTATGGCGGGCATTCCACACTGATGGCGCCGACCGCCTTCGTCCGCCGTCCGCAGCGCTGGATACGTGCGCTGTCCGACGCCTCGAGGCAGGGGCGGGTGGTCACCGCTGCGCCGAACTTCGCCTACGAATGGGCGGCCCAGCGGGGCCTGCCGGCGGTCGGGGAGCACATCGACCTTGCCAACGTCATCGCAATCATCGGCTCCGAACCGGTGAGCATGGCCGCGATCGACGCGTTCAACGCCGCGTTCGCCCCGCACGGACTGCCGCCGACTGCGATGAAGCCGTCCTACGGCATCGCCGAGGCGACGTTGTTCATCGCTGACATCGCACCCGACGCCGTGGCCGCGGCGACGTTCTTCGACGGCGATCTGCTGGCCGCGGGACGGGCGGTGCAGGTGCCCGCCGACGCGCCCGGTGCCGTCGGGCACGTGTCCTGCGGCACGGTGGCCCGCAGCCTGCGCGCCGTTGTGGTAGACCCCGACACCGGGGCCGAACTGCCGGACGGTTCGGTGGGGGAGTTCTGGCTGCACGGGGACAACGTCGGACGCGGCTACTGGCGCCACCCCGAGGAGACTCGGCGGGCAGGACGCGGATATCCCCCGGGGTGACGCCGTGCCGTCCGGCCACGGCCGCGCGAATGGCCGCGATCGCCGGCCCCGGATCGGAACGGATTGTCCCGGTTGCCCTTTCGGCGACGACCACCAGCTGATCCTCGCCCTGCGCATCCGGGGCGCTGAATGCCGCCACGTAGCCGCGGCGGACCAGGCCCGAGGCGGCGGCCACGGTCGCCTCGATCTCCTGCGGGTAGAAGT
>NZ_JBJTJF010000010.1:0-23862 GCF_046095365.1 Mycobacterium sp. | reverse complement strand
TCGGTGGAGCTGCCGGGAATCGAACCCGGGTCCTACGGCATTCCCTCAAGACTTCTCCGTGCGCAGTTCGCTATGTCTCTACTTGGATCTCCTGCTCACGCGAACAAGTCAGGATGACGATCCCAGTCGCTGTTGGTTGTTCCGTTCAGTCCCGCGACCGGACTGAGCGGTGGATCCCTCTAGCTGATGCCAGGGTCCGGGCCGAGGGCTCTCCCGGTCTGACAGACACACCGTCGCTTAGGCAGCGAGGGCGTAGTCGCGCTGATGAGAATCGGCGCTTAATTGGTTGCATCGACGCTTACGGTGGTCTCTTGCCTGCACCGGCACGCTTCCCTTGATTCGATGCGCGAAGTCGAAACCTTTCAGCCCCTCGCACCCCAGCCGATGGCTTCGGCCGGCTTTCCAATGGTACGTGAGGGTAACGACAAACCTGAAGCCATTAATTCCCCAGTCGGGCCTCGAAGTGGGCGGACGACACCGCATTGAGGCCGGTCGAGCCGCTCGCCGGTGCCGCGGGCCCCGCAGCCGCTAGATTGCAGCAGGTGGGACGAAACTGGTTGAGGGTCTCCGGCGCGGTGCTGGTGTGGACGGCGATGACGGGCTGCGGCACCGGCGCGGCGCCGACCGCCGGCGCACTTCCGGCCGATCAGATGGTGTTCATGGTGATGTCCTCTGGCGGTATGGCGCCGTCGGTCGTGGCGGCGCTGCAGTCCCCCGCGCTGGCCGTCTACGGCGGCGGCCGGGTGCTGTCCCGGGTGCAGGCCCCTGCGTTGCAACTGGTTCCCGGCAGCTACGAGTCCGCCGACGTCGGCGCCGGGGCGGTGCAGAGTTTCGTGGCAGCCGCACAGTCCGGCGGTGTGGTCGACGCGGGCACCGACTTCGGCACACCCCGGGTCACCGACCTGCCCACCACCACGGTCCTGCTGCACGGTGACGGCGGCGCCGCCGAGGTGCGGGTGTACGCCTTCGACGAGCAGTTCGAGGCCGATCTCAGCCCCGCCCAGCGCGATGCCCGCGGCAGGCTGCGGGCACTGATCGCGCAGGCCAATGCACTGGCCGCGGGTGCGGCGCGCTCCCCCTACGTCCCCGACAGCGTCGTCGTCAACGAGCCGCTGCCCGGGCGCAATCAGGAGCCGGCGACCACCGCCTGGCCCGGCCCGCCGCCGTCGAGTTTCATGGCCCCGACCCGAAACGGCCGGGTGATCGCCTGCGGGACGCTCAGCGGGGCCGACGCCCAGAGCGTCTACCGCGCGGCGCTGGCCAACCCCGGGGCGCGCTGGCTCGTCGACGGCGATACCCGGGTGTTGGGCGTCAATCCGGTGCCGCTACCGGTCAGCTGCGCCTGAGGTTCGCTTGCGCCGGCGCAGGAAGACAGCGCCGAACATCAGCAGCCCGGCCGCTGACGGCGACTTGACCGTGTAACCGATGTCTTTGAGAACGCCCAACTCGACGGGACTGAGGGTGCGGATGCCCGGTCCGGAGTCGGTCATCGCATTCATCATCACCGACCCGCCGCCGGTGAAGGTGTTGTCGTCCAGGTGCGATACCGAACTGCCTGATTCCCACGGACTCGGGGTGTACAGCGGCACCGGGCCTCCGTAGGCGGCGACGGCGTTGGGGCCGATGAAGTACAGGCCACCGCCGCCGCCGGTGAGGTTGGGATTGAAGCCGGTGCCGTACTTGTAGGTGCCGGGGTTGATGACGGCGGTCTTGGAATTGGTGGCGATGTACTTGTCGAAGACCGTCCAGATCGTGCCGTTGTTGAGCCCGGGGCGGTCGAAGTAGGACAGGAAGCCGTAGGCGTGCAGCAGTTCGTGCATCATGGTTGACCTGAAGTCGTACTCATCGCTGCCCACCGAATCGCCGTAGGCCCAATCGTTTCCGAAGTTCACCTCGATGGTGCCGTCGGCTTCCGAACCGTTGGCGTCCACGCCTTTGAGGATCTTGTTCTGCACGACCGTGTTGTAGAAACCACCTTTGGTGCCGGCGAGGTCACTGCCCGCCGAAGCCAGGGTCGGGGACTCCGGGGAGTCCTCCGCGGTGACGTCGAAGACGAGGGTGACCGGCTTGGAGACCACGATGTAGCCGTTGAGCGCATCCGCCGAGGACTGCAGTGCGCTCTTGGCCTCGGGCGTCCAGTAGGAGGAACCCGACCCGTAGTTGAAGACCACGGAGATCTTGGCGGGGGTCACGACGGTGGCCGCCGCCACCGGGACGGACACCGCCACCGGCGTGGACCCGCCGTAGCCGTCGGTGACGGTGACGGTGAAGGTGTCGGTCCCGGCCACCGCTGCACGGGCGCTGGCGTTCGGGGTGTAGGTGAACGCTCCGGTGCCGGTGTTGATGCTGACGGCGCCCTTGCCGGTGGCGGCCGGGGTGCTGTAGGTCAGCGTATCCTTGTCGGCGTCGGTGGCGGTGACGGACCCGGCCACCACCCCGGTGGTCGCGTTCGGGGTGCCCACCTTCGGTTTGCCGGCCACCGGCGCGGTGTTCCTCGGGGAGATCGCCACCGTGACGACCCTGCTGGTGGCCGCACCCTGGGTGTCGGTCACCGTCACTGTCACCGTGTCGGTGGTCGTCGCCGTGGTGGCACCGACCTTGGCGGCGGCGTGGCGTGCCGCGGCTGTCGGGGTGTAGGTGAACACCCCGGCAGTGCTGGGAGTGCTGACGGCGCCCTTGCTCGACGTCGTGGCCTTGAAGGCAAGCTTGGCGCCCTCGGGGTCGGAGGCCTTGACGGTTCCGGTCACCGCCCCGGTCCCGGAGTTGGGTGCGCTCAAGGTCACCGTGGAGATCACCGGCGCCTTGTTGACGACCACCGGCTTCCCGGCCACCGGCTTCCCGGCCACCGGCTTCTTGGCCTCCGCCCGCAGCGCCTGGCCGGTGGACACCGCTGCCGCGGCGGGGACCAGGGCGGCCACCAGGGCCGGATCGCGGCGCGCCGCGGCGAAGACCGCCCACGACACCGGCGAATCCAGCAGTGCTCCAGAGCCCGTCCGCAGCAACGGCGAGAGAACCGACCCGATCGCGGTGGCCGCTGCGGGCCGCGGCGCGGTCATCGCGGGTGCCTGTGCCGCTGTCGCCGGCATACTCGAAAACGCCTCTGCGACAACCGATGCCGCAACCCGCGCGGCCGCACGGGCCGGGGTGACCGCCTCAGTGACGGCCGGCGGTCGGGCCGGCGAGGAGAGGGCGAACATCGGAGTCCGCGCGGCGGCGGGGCCGGCCGGGGCCACGGCCTGTGCGGAGGGAATCCTGACAGCCGAATGCACGGTCGACGTCGCTCCCGGCGCCGGGCCGGGGTTGCGCCGCGCACGGCGGTCTGCGACCGGCACGCGCGGCCGCCCGGACGGGCGCGCGGCGCGGAAGCGATCCGGGGTATCCGGTCGAGTGGCGGTCGTCGCCGAATCCGGGGCGGCGGGCGAATCGGCCGCGGCCGGCGAAGAGTCCTCCGGGGAGGCCTGTGCGGCGCCTGCCGCCATCAGGCCCACACCGAGGGCTACGGCCAGGGCGCCGACACGGCCGATCACAAGTGGGGCGGACGTGGGACACCTCCCCCGGGCGTTGGTCTAGTCGGGTGCCGACCGGCTCAGATGACGTATGCGAGGTTCTCCACGATCCGGGCACCGGCTTCGGCATCTCCAGCGTAGCCGATTTCCTGAGAAGTACCTAATAAAAACGGGCGTCCGCCGGCCAGTCGGCTGAACTGCAGGCCGTCGAGCGTGATGGCAATGGTGGGCTCGTCGTCGCCGAAGCCGTCTACCAGCGTAGCTCTACCGCTTGCGCCATCCACAGCTACCCGGATATCCCGCGACACGGGGCCGGTCAGCCGCAGCAGCACCCGCGCTCCGGGCGGGGCTTTGCCCTTCTTCGCCACCACGAACCCCATGCTGGAGGCCATCTCGTCGAGGGCCAGCCGACCGTCCGGCCCGCCCAGCCGGACCTCGTCGGCGGGGCGGCCCACGGCCTCCCGGATGTCGTGCTCGTGCATCCAGCAGTCGAAGGTCCTCACCCGCATGAACCGCCCGTAGCTGTCCGGGCCGGCCGGGGTGAAGGTGACGGTGTTCCATTCCTCGACCGGCATGGCCGAGAGCATCGCCTTGCGCCGGGTGGAGACTTCCCGGAACTTGGCCAGCATGTTCCCCGGCGATTCCCCGCGCAGGTGCTCCACCCAGCGTTCGTTGAGCGCCCCGATCTCGTTGTGGACGTGCTCACGCGCCCCGGGGTTCCCGGGCGGCTCCGGGGTGGGGGTGCCCGAGAGCATCAGCTCGGTGCCGATGATGTGGGCGACGACGTCGTGCACCGTCCACCCGGGCAGCGACGTCGGGGTCTGCCACTGGTCGTCGGGCAGCTCGGCAAGCAGCGCTTCGATGGCGTCCCAGGACGCGAACAGTCCGGTCAGGGTCTGGTTCTTGTCCAGGACGGTGCGGGGGCGTTCAGCGTCGGCCATCCCGTGATGGTAGTTCAGCCCGATTCCATGATTCGGTCCAGATTCCTGGACGCTTCTTGCTATCGTTGGCCAACGATCGTTCACGGGGACAGGGGGGCGCGATGACGGCTGACCCGATTCTGCTCGCGCTCACCCGGGAGCGCGAGGCACTCACCATCGAACTTCGTTCGCTGGCAACCGATCTCGACGGGATCGACCGCGAATTGGCCGACCGAGCGTGGCGTCGTGACCGGATCCCCGGCGGAGTCATGACCGACCTCGAGTCCGAACGCGTCCGGCTCACCGCGAAACTACGCCGGTCGGCGGCCCGGCTGTGCCTCCTGGACCGCCGACTGGCCGAGGCCAGGACGACTGACGCAGTTCACTGATCGCGACCACCGCAGCGTTTCAGGACATGCCCTTGGCCCGGCGGCCCATTTCGCGGATCACCTCGCGCTGGGCGTCGCGGCGGGCGAGGTCCTGACGTTTGTCGCGCGCCTGCTTGCCGCGGGCCAGCGCGAGTTCCACCTTGACCCTGCCGTCGGTGAAATACATCGACAGCGGAACCAGCGCCAGGTTGCCGTCACGGATCTTGCCCACCAGCACGTCGATCTGACGGCGGTGCAGCAAAAGCTTGCGATTGCGCCGGGGGGCGTGGTTGGTCCAGGTGCCGTGGTGGTATTCCGGGATGTGCAGATTGCGCAGCCACACCTCGCCGTCGTCGACGGTGGCGAACGCGTCAGCCAGTGAGGCCTGGCCCTCACGCAGACTCTTGACCTCGGTGCCGGTCAGAACCACACCGGCTTCGAAGACCTCTTCGACCGAATAGTTGTGCCGGGCCTTGCGATTGGTGGCGATCACCCGTTTGCCGCCCTTGGCATCGCCGGACTTCTTCGCCGCCTTCTTGGCCGCCATCGACAGGGCTACTTCCGCACGTACAGCCGCAGCGTGACGTAGGCGGTGACAGCGGCCATCGCGACACCCACGCCGAACATGATCGGGGCGATGTAGAGGATGTCGGCGTAGTCGATCCTGGCGATCAGGTTCGCTTGATAGAACTGGTTGAGCGCGTTATCCAGGAACAGCGCCCGTACGACGATCAGTCCCAGGATGGCCAGGGCGACGCCGATCGTCGCGGCCAGCACCGCCTCCAGCAGGAACGGCAACTGGGTATACCACCGGGTGGCGCCCACCATTCGCATGATGCCGATCTCGGTGCGCCGCGTGTAAGCGGCGACTTGAACCATGTTGGCGATCAACAGGATCGCGCTGATCGCCTGAACCACCGCGATGGCGAAGGCGGCCCGGGACAGCCCGTCGAGCACCGCGAAGAGCCGGTCGATCAGGTCCTTCTGGTTGAGCACGTTGAGCACACCGGGCTGACCCTGCAGCGCGGCGTCGAAGTCCTTGTGCTGCTCGGGGTTGTTGAGCTTGACGATGAACGACGCCGGGAAGGAGTCCTTGCTGGCGACGTCCTTGTACTCCGGGAACTTGGTGACGGCGTCGTTGTAGGCGTCGTCCTTGTTCAGGAACCGGACCGACTTCACGTCGTCCCGGTTTTCGATGGTGGCGCGCAGCGTCTTACACGGGTCGCCGTCGCAGGTCAGGTCGTTGGCGGAGATGTCGTTGTCCAGGAACACCTGGCTCTCGACCCGGTCGAGGTAGATCTTGCGGGACTGGTCGGCCAGCCGCAGCACCAGCAGACCGCCGCCGAAAAGCCCGATGGAGATCGCCGTGGTGAGGATCATCGCGATGGTCATCGTGACGTTGCGACGAAGGCCGGTGACGACCTCGTTGACCAGGAAGCCGGCGCGCACCTAGCGGTCCATTCCGTAGACGCCGCGCTGCTCGTCGCGGACCAGCCGGCCCAGCGAGAGCTCCACCACCCGCTGGCGCATCGAATCGACGATGTGGTGGTCGTGGGTGGCCATCACCACGGTGGTGCCGGTCCGGTTGATCCGGTCGAGCAGGTCCATGATCTCCCGGCTGGTCTCCGGGTCGAGGTTGCCGGTCGGCTCGTCGGCCAGCAGCACCAGCGGCCGGTTGACGAAGGCCCGGGCGATCGCCACCCGCTGCTGCTCACCGCCGGACAGTTCGGCGGGCAGCCGGTTGGCCTTTCCGGACAGCCCGACCATGTCGAGCACCTCGGGCACCACCTGCTTGATCACATCGGGCTTCTTGCCGATCACCTCGAGAGCGAAGGCGACATTCTCCGACACCGTCTTCTGCTGCAGCAGTCGGAAGTCCTGGAACACGCAGCCGATGATCTGCCGCAGCTTGGGGATGTGCCGGCCGGAGAGCTTGTTGACGTGGAACTTCGACACCTGGATCTCACCGGACGTCGGCGTCTCCTCGGCCAGCAGCAGGCTCATGAAGGTGGACTTGCCCGACCCGGACGGCCCGATCAGGAAGACGAACTCACCCTTGTCGACCTTGAGGCTGACGTTGTCCAGGGCCGGACGGGCCGACGCCTTGTACTGCTTGGTGACGTGGTCGAGGGTGATCACGGCTCGCCAGTGTAGCCCGCGAAGCGGGGGCTACCCCGCCGACGCTGCCGGACTCGGCACCGCCTCGTCGGCCTGCGTCGAGGGCGCCAGCGCCCCCGGGGTCTCGGACGGCTGCTGGTCGCCGGCCCCCGGATTCGCCGGCGGGGCCGGGGTCGCCGCGCCCTCCGGGACGGTCGGCGGCGCCGGGGCCCCCGACACCGGTGACTCGCCCGGGCCCTCCGCCGGGGTGGCCGACGTCGGCGTCGAAGAGGTCGGCGTCGCGCTGGACGGGGTGGACGTGCGGCGCTGCACGTCGGTGCGCGGCACCCAGGTGTAGGACGGGTCCGGGATGAACCCCGGCGGCACCACCTCGCTGGCCGGCACCTGCTCGGGGTGCTGGTCGGGCTCATAGGTCTCATAGAGCCACCAGATGGCGCAGAAGACGATCAGCAGCACGGCCGTTGAGGTGCGGAGCCTGCCGCCCAGGATGTAGCCGGGCCAGCTCCGGCCCTCGCGTGGGGTTATCGGTTTCATGGCCGCGCCGCCTCCTGAGGAATCGGTGTGGCCTCGGCGCTGGTGACGATGCCGGCCCGGGCCAGGGCCGCGACCACCAGCAGCCGCAGCTGCCGGCCGACCTCGAATTGTTTGCCGGGCAGGCTGCGGGCCACCATCCGCAGGTTCACGGTGTCCAGTTCGATGCTCTCCACGCCCATCATCTGGGGCTTGTCGAGGAGCAGATCCTTCAGCAGCGGGTCCTGGCCGGCCCTGTCGCACACACCCTGCAGCACCTCGCTGACCTTGTTGAGGTCCGCGGAGGTCGGCACCGGGATGTCGACGACGGCGCGCGCCCAGTCCTTGGACAGGTTGAGCGTCTTCATGATCTGGCCGTTGGGGATGGTGTACATCTCCCCGTCCGGGGTGCGCAGCTTGGTCACCCGCAGCGTGACGTCGGTGACGGTGCCCAGCGCGTCATTGTTGGAGCCGAGCGTGAGCTGCACCAGATCGCCGAAGCCGTACTGCTTCTCGGTGATGATGAAGAACCCGGAGAGCAGGTCCTGGACCACCCGCTGCGCGCCGAAGCCCAGTGCGGCGCCCAGCACCGCCGCCGGGGCGACCAGCGAACTGACCGGCACCGCGAGAACTTCGGTGATCTCGACGAACACCATCACCACCAGAAGTGCGATGGCCACGTAGGAGGCCACCGACGCGACCGCCTGGCGGTGCTTGGCGCTCTCCGAGCGCACCAGCGCGTCGCTCGCCTTGAACCTGTTGTCGATGCGCCGGCTGACCCGGCCGGCCAGCCAGTTGATGAAGCGCGCGCCCAGCAGCCCGCCGATCAGCAGCAGCAGGACGTGCAGTCCGCGGGTGAGCAGCCACTCACCGACAGGACTGTGCAGGAAGTCATGCCAGCGCTCGTTGATCGGGTTGGCCAACGGGTGGGCCTGTAAGGCGGTCACAGCTCAGTCTTCGTCGTCTCGTCGGTTACGCCACCGGATTCCCGCTTCCAGGAATCCGTCGATGTCCCCGTCCAGCACGGCCGCCGGATTGCCGACCTCGTACTCGGTTCGCAGATCCTTGACCATCTGGTACGGGTGCAGAACGTAGGAGCGCATCTGGTTGCCCCACGAACTACCGCCGTCACCTTTGAGGGCATCGAGTTCGGCGCGTTCTTCCTGCCGCTTGCGTTCCAGCAGCTTGGCCTGGAGCACGCGCATCGCAGACACCTTGTTCTGGAGCTGCGACTTCTCGTTCTGACAAGTCACCACGATACCGGTCGGAACGTGGGTGAGTCGAACCGCCGAGTCGGTGGTGTTGACCGACTGCCCGCCCGGCCCGCTGGACCGGTAGACGTCGACGCGGACGTCGGTCTCGGGGATGTCGATGTGGTCGGTGGTCTCCACCACGGGCAGCACCTCGACTTCGGCGAAGGACGTCTGCCTGCGACTTTGGTTGTCGAAAGGGCTGATCCGCACCAGCCGGTGGGTGCCCTGTTCGACCGAGAGGGTTCCGTAGGCGAACGGGGCGTGCACCGCGAAGGTGGCGCTTTTTATGCCGGCCTCCTCGGCGTAGGACGTGTCGAACACCTCAACCGGGTAGTCGTGTTGCTCAGCCCACCGCAGGTACATCCGCATCAGCATCTCGGCCCAGTCGGCGGCGTCCACCCCGCCGGCCCCGGACCGGATGGTGAGCAGCGCCTCACGCTCGTCGTACTCCCCCGACAGCAGGGTGCGAACCTCCATCGCCTCGATGTCGGCCTGCAGCGACTTCAGTTCGGCGTCCGCCTCGGCGAGTGCCTCGGCGCCGGCCGCGCCCTGCTCCTCCTCGGCCAGCTCGTAGAGCACCGGGAGGTCGTCGAGGCGGCGGCGCAGGCCCTCGACCCGTCGCAGTTCGCCCTGTGTGTGGGACAGCTCACTGGTGACCCGCTGGGCGTTGGTCTGGTCGTCCCAGAGATTGGGGTCGGAGGCCTCACCCTCCAGCTTCTCGATCCGCGCACGCAGGCCGTCGACGTCGAGCACCCGCTCCACGGTGGTCAGCGTGGAGTCCAATGCTGCGATCTCTGACTGTCGGTCGAGGTCCACGGGTTCTCAGGGTACCGGCGCGACTACCATCGCCAGAATGCGTCCTTACTACGTCGCGATCGTCGGCGCCGGTCCGTCCGGTTACTTCGCCGCCGCGTCACTGCTGCGGTTCGGCGACTCATCGGTCGCCGACGGCGGACCGGATGTCCACATCGACATGCTCGAAATGCTCCCGACGCCTTGGGGATTGGTGCGATCCGGGGTGGCGCCGGACCATCCGAAGATCAAGTCGATCAGCCGGACCTTCGAGAAGACCGCCGCCGACCCCCGCTTCCGCTTCTTCGGCAATATCACTGTGGGACAGGATGTCTCGGCCGACGATCTCGCCGATCGCTACGACGCGGTGGTCTATGCCGTGGGCACCCAGTCCGACCGGACGATGGGGATCCCGGGCGAGGACCTGCCGGGCAGCGTGGCGGCGGTCGATTTCGTCGGCTGGTACAACGCCCACCCGCACTTCGCCGAGATGGCGCCGGATATCTCCACCGGCCGCGCCGTGGTCATCGGCAACGGCAACGTCGCCATCGACGTCGCCCGCATCCTGGTGACCGACCCCGATGTGCTGGCCAAGACAGACATCGCCGACCACGCACTGGACGCGCTGCGCGAACGCGGGGTGTCGGAGGTGGTGATCGTCGGCCGCCGCGGTCCCCTGCAGGCGGCCTTCACCACCTTGGAGATCCGGGAACTCGGCGAGTTGGAGGGCGTCGACGTCATCGTCGACCCGGCCGACCTGGCCGGCATCAGCGACGAGGACGCCACCGCCGCCGGCAAGACCGAGGCCGCCAACATCAAGGTGCTGCGCGACTACTCGACCCGCTCGCCGCGGGAAGGCCACCGCCGCATCGTCTTCCGGTTCTGCACCTCGCCGGTGGCGATCCACGGCGCCGAGCGCGTCGAGGAGATCGTGCTGGGCCGCAACGAACTCGTCGAGCACGACGGCCGGATGGTGGCGCGCGACACCGAGGCGCGCGAGACCCTGCCGGTCAACCTGGTGGTGCGGGCGGTGGGCTATCACGGCGTGCCGGTGCCCGGACTGCCCTTCGACGACAGCCGGGGCACCATCCCGCACACCGGGGGCAAGGTGACCGGCCGGTCCAACGACTACGTGACGGGCTGGATCAAGCGCGGGCCGTCCGGGGTGATCGGGACTAACAAGAGCGACTCGCAGGACACCGTCGAAAACCTGTGGGAGGACCTGACCGGCGAGCCGGCACGGGAGGTCGGGCCGGACTACGCCGACGAACTGGCCGCCTGGCTGGCCGCGCAGCAGCCGGCGTTGATCACCGGGGACCACTGGCTGGCGATCGACGCCCACGAGCGCGCCGCCGGGGAGCCGCACGGCCGGCCCCGGGTCAAGCTGGCCCGGGTCGACGACCTGCTGCGCGTGGGCCGCGGCTAGGCAATCGACATCCCCCGAAGGCGACTTCGGGACGGGAAGGTGGCCGCCGGTCGTCGATCACGACGCCGGGCGGCCGGATATTTACGCCGCGCTGCGCCAGCGGGCCTGGTAGGCGGCGATTTCGTGCGGCTCATCCATCGCGGCGTTGATCATCGCCTTCTCGCGCCTGATCACCGCACGCAGGGTGAGGGTGATCAGCACGATCATGACGACGGCCGTGAAGATGATGAACAACGGTGTGGTTGCGAGGTTCTGAATCATTTTTTCCCCGATCCTCCTGCGCCTGCGGTGGAACACCCGACGCTGCTTTCCATGGTCAGAGCCGCAATCGGGTTTGAGAAGCGGAAAAGAATGACGAATTTGTGACGGAGGTCACAAAGGGGGCGTCACAGGGGGCGTGACGAAGGTCGTGGGGTCAGGCGAAGAACCACTTATCCGGGTTGGTCGGCGCGTAGACCACCGGCATCAGCTGGCCCATGGCGGGCCAGTTCGCGGCGTCGACCGCCATCCGCTGGTAGACCACGTGCTCACTCACGCCGGGCCCGGTGATCACCCCGCTGATGGTGACGAAGTGCTCGCCGGGTTCGTCCGGCCGGGGACTGACCCCGGTCACCAGCAGCGTGCCCTGCGCCATTTCCCCGCGCGGGCCGCGCCGGGCCATCAACCGGGGACCAAGCACCAGGGCCAGCGCTCCGAGGATCAACAACAGCACCGCGAACTCCATCACAGCGGCCATGGTAGGACTGCAGCCATGGCGGCCGAGGGTGTAGCCCGGGATCTGGACCTCGCGCTGAGCATGGCAGCCCGTGCCGACGCCATCACCACGGCCCGGTTCGGCGCCCTGGATCTGCGTATCGACCACAAACCGGACCTGACCCCGGTCACCGACGCAGACGAGGCCGTTGAGGCCGACCTGCGCGCGGTTCTCGCCCGGCAGCGACCCGGCGACGACATCCTCGGCGAGGAGCAGGGCGGCAGGCCGGCACTGTCCGGCCGCCAGTGGGTGATCGACCCGATCGACGGCACCAAGAACTTCGTGCGCGGAGTTCCGTTGTGGGCCAGCCTGATTGCCCTGCTGGAGGACGGCGTGCCCACAGTCGGCGTGGTGAGTGCACCGGCGCTGGGCCGGCGCTGGTGGGCCGGGCGCGGCCTGGGCGCCCACGCCGCGGTCGGCGACGGCCCGCCGCGGCGGCTGTCAGTGAGCGCGGTGGCCGACCTCGGATCGGCCAGCCTGTCGTTCTCCAGCCTGTCGGGCTGGTCGCAGCGGGGACTGCGGGAGCGCTTCGTCGCGCTGACCGACGCGGTGTGGCGGGTCCGGGCCTTCGGCGACTTCTACTCCTACTGCCTGGTGGCCGAGGGCGCGGTGGACATCGCCGCCGAACCGGAGGTGAAGCTGTGGGACCTGGCCCCGCTGGACCTGATCGTGCGCGAGGCCGGCGGGGTGTTCACCGATCTGGACGGCGTCCCCGGGCCGCACGGCGGCAGTGCGGTGGCCACCAACGGCCTGCTGCACCCGGGGGTGCTCACGGCGCTGTCCGGCGTGTGAGCTTGGTTACAGACGACCATTACCTTACTCCGGAGTAAGATACGGTCTCATCCACACACCCCCGCGCAACCCCGAGGCAGTCGCGATGACCAACACCCTCCCCTCCCGTCACTCCGAACGCGCCCGGGACAGCGCCATCGGCCAGTACCGGCATCGTCGTTCCGCCGCCGACATCGGCCTGGCCGTGCTGATGCCGCTGCTCGGCCAGGATTTCCTGGATCGCCACGGGCTGCGGGTGCCGCTCAACCGGGGTCTGAAATACGGCGTCCGGCAGGCGTACTCCGCCGCCGCGGCGTCCAAGCGGCAGTTCCAGAAGATCCAGGGCGGAGGGAAGCCGGCCACCCGGCTGCCGCACAGCACGGCCGACTACTTCGACCTGACCCCCGACGACGACCAGAAGATGATCGTCGAGACGGTCAAGGAGTTCGCCGAGGAGATCCTGCGACCGGCCGCACGCGACGCCGACGACGCCGCCGCCTACCCGGCCGGGCTGATCGCCAAAGCCGCCGAACTCGGAGTCACCGCGATAAACGTGCCCGAGGATTTCGACGGCATCGCCGAGCAGCGCGGGTGCGTCACCAACGCCCTGGTGGCCGAGGCGCTCGCGCACGGCGACATGGGACTGGCGCTGCCGATCCTGGCCCCCGGCGGTGTGGCTTCCGCGCTGACGCACTGGGGCAGCGCCGACCAGCAGGCCAGCTATCTGAAGGAGTTCGCCGGCGACAACGTCCCGCAGGCGTGCCTGGCCATCGCCGAGCCGCACGCGCTGTTCGACCCCACCATGCTCAAGACCACTGCGACGCGCACACCGAGCGGCTACCGGCTCGACGGGGTGAAGTCATTGGTGCCCGCGGCCGCCGACGCCGAATTGTTGGTCGTCGCAGCACAACTCAACGGATCACCGGCGTTGTTCATCGTCGAGGCCGACACCCCCGGGCTGACGGTGAGGGCCGACCGCAGCATGGGCCTGCGCGCCGCGGCCCTCGGGCAGGTGGAACTCACCAAGGTCACGGTTCCGCTGTCGGCCAGACTCGGCGAGGGCGGCGCCGCCGAGGCCGACCACGCCCGTGACTACTCCGAGGCGATCGCACTGTCGCGGCTGGGCTGGGCGGCGCTGGCGGTGGGCACCGCACAGGCCGTGCTGGACTACGTGATTCCCTACGTCAAGGAGCGCGAGGCGTTCGGCGAGCCGATCGCCCGCCGGCAGTCCGTGGCGTTCATGTGCGCCGACATCGCGATCGAACTGGAGGGTCTGCGCCTGATCACCTGGCGCGGCGCCGCCCGCGCCGACCGGGGCCTGCCCTTCGCCCGCGAGGCCGCCCTGGCCAAGAAGTTCGGCAGCGACAAGGGCATGCGGATCGGCCTGGACGGGGTGCAACTGCTGGGCGGGCACGGCTACACCAAGGAACATCCGGTCGAACGCTGGTACCGGGATCTGCGATCTATCGGCGTCGCCGAAGGAGTGGTGGTTCTGTAATGGCAATCAACCTGGAACTGCCCCGCAAGCTCGAGGCCGTCATCGAGATGGCGCACACCGGCGCCGCGGAGTTCATGCGTCCGATTGCGCGCAAGTACGACCTCCACGAGCACGCCTACCCCGTCGAACTGGACACCCTGACCAAGATGTTCGAGGGCGTCGCCGCCTCCAACACGGTCTCCTTCGTCGGGACCGAGGCGTTCCGCGACGGTGACGACGAGGCGCCGAAGGGAAACATCAACGGCGGCAACATGTCCGCACTGCTGAACGTGCTGGAGGTCTCCTGGGGCGACGTCGCCCTCATGTTGTCGATGCCGCGCCAGGGCCTGGGCAACGCGGCGATCAACGGCGTGGCCACCGACGAGCAGCTGGCCAGGCTGGGCAAGGACGTGTGGGCTGCGATGGCGATCACCGAGCCGTCCTTCGGTTCGGACTCCGCGGCGGTGTCGACGACGGCGGTGCTCGACGGCGACTCCTACGTCATCAACGGCGAGAAGATCTACGTCACCGCCGGATCACGGGCCTCCCACATCGTGGTGTGGGCGACGCTGGACCGCTCCAAGGGCCGCGCCGCCATCAAGTCGTTCATCGTCCCGCGCGACCACCCCGGCGTCACCGTCGAGCGCCTCGAGCACAAGCTCGGCATCAAGGCCTCCGACACCGCGGCCATCCGTTTCGACAACGTGCGGGTGCCCAGGGAGAACCTGCTCGGCAGCCCGGAGATCCAGGTGGAGAAGGGCTTCGCCGGGGTGATGGAGACCTTCGACAACACCCGCCCCATGGTGGCCGCGATGGCCGTCGGGCTGGCCCGCGGCGCGTTGGAGGAACTGCGCAGGATCCTCACCGACGCCGGCGTGGAGATCTCCTACGACAAGCCCGCACATGCCCAGAGCGCGCCCGCGGCGGAGTTCCTGCGCATGGAGGCTGACTGGGAGGCCGCCTACTTGCTGATCCTGCGCTCGGCGTGGCAGGCCGACAACGGCATCCCCAACTCCAAGGAGGCCTCGATGGGCAAGGCCAAGGCCGGCCGGGTGGCCAGCGACATCACCCTCAAGGCCGTCGAATTGGCCGGCACCACGGGCTATTCCGAGCAGACCCTGTTAGAGAAGTGGGCGCGGGATTCGAAGATCCTCGACATCTTCGAGGGCACCCAGCAGATCCAGCTGCTGGTCGTGGCGCGTCGGCTGCTCGGGTTGAGTTCAGCCGAGCTGAAGTAGTTCGCCGCGCCTCTCGCCGACCTCCCGCGAGATCGACATCACGGCTGTTTCACACCGCGAATCACGACCCTCAGGGCGATCTCGACGATGAGACGAAAGCGAGACGAAAGCGGCCCCCGGCCTGACGCCGGGGGCCGCTTTCGAATCGCCGCTAGCCCTTGAGGACGCGCTGCAGATCGGGCTTCATCGCCTGGAGCTCGCGGCCCCAGTAGGCCCAGTTGTGCGTGCCGTTGTCCGGGAAGTTGAACACGCCGTTCTTCCCGCCGGCCGCGAGGTAGTTGTCGCGGAAGGTGCGGTTGGTGCGGATGGTCAGGCCCTCCAGGAAGGTGGCCGGCAGGTCGCCGCCGCCGAGCTCGTTGGGCTGGCCGTTGCCGCAGTACACCCACAGCCGGGTGTTGTTGGCGACCAGCCGCGGGATCTGGACCATCGGGTCGTTGCGCTGCCAGGCCGGGTCGCTGGACGGGCCCCACATGTCGTCGGACTTGTAGCCGCCGGCGTCACCCATCGAGACGTTGATCAGGCCCGGCCACCAGCCCTCGGAGGGGTTCAGGAAGCCCGACATCGACCCGGCGTAGATGTACTTGTCCGGGTGCCAGGCGGCCAGGGTCAGCGAGGCCGAACCGGCCATCGACAGGCCGATGGCGGCCATGCCGGTCGGCCGGACCTGACGGTTGGCGGCCAGCCAGGCCGGCGCCTCCTGGGTCAGGAAGGTCTCCCACTTGTAGGTCGAGCACCCGGCCTTGCCGCACGCGGGCCGGTACCAGTCGGAGTAGAAGCTGGACTGCCCGCCCACCGGCATCGAGATCGACAGGCCCGAGTCCAGATACCACTCGAAGGCCTGGGTGTTGATGTCCCAGCCGTTGTAGTCGTCCTGTGCGCGCAGGCCGTCGAGCAGCCAGACGTTGGGCGAGTTCTCGCCGCCGCTCTGGAACTGCACCCGGATGGTCTTGCCCATTCCGGCCGACGGAACGTCGAGATACTCGACCGGGAGGCCGGGACGGGAGAACGCGCCCGCGGTGGCCGTTTCGCCGGCCAGGCCGACCAGGCCGGGCAGAGCCGCCGCGGCGACCGCCGACACGGCGATCCGTCGCGACCAGTTCCGCACCTTGTCGAAGACAGACTTCACCAAGACACCCTTGCTTTCTGTGAATTCCACGCTTGATCGAACTGCAGAGGGAAGTAAAACATGATAACGACGGCGTTTGAAACTCAGACCCCGTTGCCGAGTCGTGATTTTCCCTTGTCCGCGGCCTGAACAAAAACTAAAGTCACTTTCAGTTTTCCAGACCGCCCGGCCTCAGGAGCTTCCATGGAATCCTTCGTCCACCTGCGCAAAGGCACCACCCCGCGGCGGATGCACGCCGACCTCGACGGCCTCAAGGACGACGAGTTGGGGCGCGAGGGGTTCACCGGGCGGACCGCCAATTTCCTGCGCCGCCACGACCCCACCGCCTTCCGCGCGTCCGGGCCGCTGCGGCCGGTCGACGTGCTGGCCGACCAACTCAAGCCCGACGACGCCTCCGACCCCGCGGGTGGGCCCCTGCTGCTGTTCTCCAACGCCGACTGCCGGATCTCGCTGAGCCGGCGAACCGCGCCGATGCCGTTCTACGTCCGCTACATCGACGGCGATCTGCTCTGCTTCGTCCACGCCGGCAGCGGTCACCTGGAGACCGAGTTCGGACCGCTGAGCTACCGCAGCGGGGACTGGATCTATCTGCCCAAGGCCTGCACCTGGCGCCAGATTCCCGACGATGGCGCGGACGCGGGCAACGGCGCCTGGCTGATGATCCAGGCCGACGAGTTCCGCACGCCGCCGGCCGGACCGCTGGGGCGGCACTGGCCGTTCGACCCGGGCCTGGCCACCATCCCCGAACCGGCGGCGCTCGACGACGACGGACGCGAGCACTACGAGGTGCGTCTGGTCCACCAACCGGTGGACGGCGTCGGGTCGACCACGCTGTTCTACAAGCACAACCCCCTGGACGTCGAAGGCTGGCGCGGCGACAACTTCCCGTTCACCTTCAACATCGCCGACTACAACGTGATCACCTCCGACAGCGTGCACCTGACGCCCATGGTCCATCTGTTCATGCAGGCGACCGGGGTCTACGTGTGCAACTTCCTGCCCCGGCCGGCCGAGACCGTGCCCGGCACCGAGCGCACCCCCTGGTATCACCGCAACGTCGACTTCGACGAGATCGCCTTCTTCCACGGCGGCTCGCTCTACGGCGCGCCGATGCCGCCCGGACTGATCAGCCACGCTCCCCAGGGCGTGCACCACGGGGCCCCGGAGAAGGTGCGCGAACGCACCCGGCGCAAGTTCGACGATTACGACTCGGTGGACTGGAAGGTGATCGCCGTCGACACCAGCCGGCGGCTGACGCCGTCCGACGCGGTGCTGGCCGCCGACCTGGGAGCGGCAAGGGACGCGGCAGCGGGCTCGGGTCAGCATTCGTGAGATATGAGCGCATCCCGTATCTGGTTGCCTTCCAGAACAACTCGGGTGTCCGCGACGTCTACGGCGGCCTGGCCGAGATCGTCGTGCTGGAGTGCTATCTGCTCAAACCCGAGACCCCGAGCACTACCGTCCTGGTGTTCATGCACCCGATCGGCGGCGGCGCTTACCTGCCGATGGTCAACGCACTGGCCCGGGCCGGCCACCACGTCATCTACGCCAACAGCCGGTTCCGCGGCACCGACTCCGCGCTGATCATGGAGAAGGTGGTCGAAGACCTCGGCGAGGTGATCTCCGACGCGACGCATCGGCTCGGCTACTCGACGGTGGTGCTGGCCGGCTGGAGCGGGGGCGGCTCGCTGTCGCTGTACTACCAGCAGCAGGCGCAGTCCCTCGGCTACATCCCCGCCGACGGGATCATGCTGCTGGCCGCGCACGTCAGCCGGCACGGCACGCTCACCGAGTGGCTGGACGCCTCGATCCTCGACGAGTCCGACCCGACCCGGCGCGACCCCGAGTTGGACCTCTACAACCCCGACAACCCCAACCAGCCGCCGTACACACCGGAGTTCCTGGACCGCTACCGCCGGGCCCAGATCGACCGCAACCGGCGGATCACCGCCTGGGTCAAGGACACACTGGCCCGACTGAAGTCCGACGGCCGCGACGACGAGGAGTTCTGCTTCGTCGTGCACGGCACCATGGCCGATCCGCGCTGGCTGGACCCGGCCGTCGACCCCAACGACCGGACGCCCGGCACCTGCTATCTGGGCGACCCGCGGGTGGTGAACAACTCCCCCATCGGCCTGGCCCGGTTCTGCAGCCTGCGCAGCTGGCTGTCGCAGTGGAGCTACGACGACGCCCGTGCCGACGGTGTCACCTGCGGCCCGGACATCGCCGTGCCCACCCTGGTGATCGGCAACCTCGCCGACGACGCCTGCACCCCCAGCCACACCAGGCGGCTGTTCGATGCGGTCGGGTGCCCGGACAAGGAGATGCATGAGATCGCCGGAGCCAACCACTACTACGCCGGTCCCGACCAGCGCGAGACCCTGGCCAAAGCGGTCGGCATCGTGACGGACTGGCTTGGCCGGCATGGCTTTTCAGAGGTCGCGCCGTGACCGGGGCGTTGGACGGTATCCGTGTCCTGGAGGTCGGCACGCTGATCTCCGGCCCGTTCGCCGGCCGACTGCTCGGCGACATGGGCGCCGACGTCATCAAGATCGAACCGCCCGGCTCCCCCGACCCGCTGCGCACCTGGGGCCAGGCCGAGGTCGACGGCCACCACTTCTTCTGGACCGTGCACGCCCGCAACAAGCGCTGCGTCACGCTCAACCTTCGAAGCCCACGCGGTCGCGAGCTGTTCTGCGAACTCGTCGAGTGCAGCGACATCGTCGTGGAGAACTTCCGGCCCGGGACGCTGGAACGCTGGGATCTGGGCTATGACGTTCTGCGGCAACGCAACCCGGGTCTCATCCTGGTGCGGGTGTCCGGCTACGGCCAGACCGGTCCGGACGCCGGGAAGGCCGGCTACGCCTCGGTCGCCGAGGCGGTGTCGGGGCTGCGGCACATGAACGGCTTCCCCGGCGGTCCCCCGCCCCGGCTCGCGCTGTCCCTCGGCGACACCCTGGCCGGGATGTTCGCCGCCCAGGGCGCGCTGGCGGCGCTGTACCGGCGCACGGTCACCGGCGAGGGTCAGGTGGTCGACACCGCCCTGACCGAGGCCTGCCTGGCGGTGCAGGAGTCGACCATCCCCGACTACGACGCCGGCGGCGTGGTCCGCGGGCCGTCGGGCACCCGGCTGGAGGGCATCGCGCCGTCGAACATCTACCAGAGCGCCGACGGCAGCTGGGTGGTGATCGCCGCCAATCAGGACACCGTGTTCCGCCGGCTGTGCGAGGCCATGGGGCAACCCGGCCTCGCCGAGGACGAGAGGTTCGTCGACCACGGCGCGCGCGGGCGCAACCAGGACGAGCTCGACGCCATCATCGCCGGCTGGGCGCGCGAGCGTCAGCCCGGGTACATCATCGAAACCCTCAGCGCCGCAGGGGTGATCGCCGGTCCGATCAACACCGTCGCCGAGGTGGTCAGCGATCCGCAGTTCCGCGCCCGCGGGATGCTGGTCGAGCACTACGACGAGGGCGCCGGGCGCACGGTACTGGGGCCCGGCGTCGTGCCCGTGCTGTCGGAGACCCCGGGCGGGGTGCGCAGCGCCGGCCCGGCCCGGCCGGGCCGGCACAACGCCGAGGTCTACGGCGAACTACTGGGCCTTGGCGCCGACGACCTCGCCGCACTGACCGAACAAGGAGTCCTGTGAGCACCCACGTCACCATCCGCGAGGTCGCCCTGCGCGACGGTCTGCAGATCGAGGCGCCGATCCCGTTGCCGGCCAAGCTCGAACTGCTGGCCGCGATCGCGGCCACCGGGGTGCGCGAGGTCGAGGCCACCGCCTTCGTCTCGCCGTCGAAGGTGCCCGCGATGGCCGACGCCGCCGAACTGGCGGCCGCACTGGGCGACTATCCCGAGATCGACTTCTCGGCGCTGGTGGCCAGCCCCAACGGCGCGCACCGCGCCATCGCGGCGGGATTCCGCTCGGTGGAGTACGTGGTGTCGGCCTCCGACGGGCACAGCAGGGCCAACGTCGGGCGCAGCAGCGCCGAGGCCTGCGCGCAGATCGCCGACATCGTCGCGATCGCCCACGACGCGGGCGCCAGCGTCGAGGTGATCATCTCCACGTCCTGGGACTGCCCCTTCGACGGGCCGACCGACCCGCGGCGGGTGCTCGACGTCGTCGACGCCGCGTGCGGGGACGGCGCCGACCGGATAGCGATCGCCGACACCATCGGCACCGCCACCCCCGGCCGGGTCACCGCACTCGTCGGGCAGGTGCTGCCACGGGTCGGGGCGCGGCCGCTGGGCGCGCACTTCCACAACACCCGTGGCACCGGCCTGGCCAGCGCCTGGGCCGCGGTCAGCGCCGGGGTGCGCAGGCTGGACTCGTCGGTGGGTGGCCTGGGCGGCTGCCCCTTCGCGCCGGGGGCCAGCGGCAACATCGCCACCGAGGACCTGGTCTACATGCTGCGCGACAGCGGGATCGGGGTCGACGTCGACCTGGCTGCCGCCATCGACGCCGCGCGGGTGGCCCAGTCGGTGATCGGCCATCCGCTGCCCAGCGCCCTGCTGCGGGCCGGAGACCGGGCTCATGACTGACCTCGCGGTGCGGCCGCTGAGCAGCAAGGGCAGACAGACCCGGCAGGCCATTGAGGACTCCGCCCGGGCCCTGTTCGCCGACAGGGGTTTTCACGGCACCACACTGGCCGACATCACCGCCGCGGCCGGTCGTTCCACCGCGGTGTTCTATCGGTACTTCGCCGACAAGGAGGACCTGCTGGCCGCCCTGGCCGAGGACTTCCTGGGTGAGGTGGTCGACGTGCCGAAGTTCGCCGACGACACCGACTTCTTCGCCGCCGCGGTCGGCGTCTACTGGGACATGTTCAAACCGAACATCGGCGTCATGCTCGCCGTCGACCAACTCGCCGCCACACAGCCCAGATTCGCCGCCCTGCAGAACCGATTCCGCCGGTTCGGAATGGACATCGTGGGCGGTTCGGTGCGGCGGGCGCAGCAGCAGGGCTACGCCGCCGAACTCGACGCCGACCACGTCGCCCTCGCGATCACCCTGCTCTTCGAGCGATTCACCAGCGTCAGCCTCTCCCAGGGCCTGTCCGACGCCGACGCCTTGAGCACCCAGTCCACCATCTGGCGAAAGACCCTCTACGGCCAAACCAAGGGCCAAACCAAGGAGAACTAGGTGGATTTCACTCTGCCCCAACATCTTCCCCCGCTGCTGGCCGAGATGGACGCCTTCATAGAAGCGGAGATCAAGCCGCTGGAGCTCGAGCACGTGCAGTACTTCGACCGCCGCCGCGAGTTCGCCCGCACCGACCTCGACAACGGTGGCGTCCCGCGCCGGGAATGGGAGGACCTGCTCGACGAGATGCGCCGACGCGCCGACGCCGCCGGCTGGCTGCGCTACGGCCTGCCGTCGAAGTTCGGCGGGCGCGACGGCAGCAACCTGGACATGGCGGTGATCCGGGAACACCTGGCGCACAAGGGACTCGGCCTGCACAACGACCTTCAGGACGAGTCCTCGATCGTCGGGAACTTTCCCCAGGTGATCATGATGGACCGGTTCGGCACCCCCGAGCAGAAGGCCGAATGGATCGAGGCCATGTTCACCGGCGAACGATCCATGGCCTTCGGCCTCACCGAGCCCGACCACGGCAGCGACGCCACCTGGCTGGAGACCACCGCTGTTCGCGACGGCGACGGCTGGCTGATCAACGGCTCCAAGCGGTGGAACACCGGCGTCCACCGGGCGACTCACGACCTGGTGTTCGCCCGCACCTCCGGTGCGCCCGGACAGGCGCTGGGCATCACCGCGTTCCTGGTGCCCTGCGACGCCGAGGGTTTCGAGGTGCCCTACTACTGGTGGACCTTCAACATGCCCACCGACCACGGTGAGGTGACTCTGCACGACGTGCGGGTGCCCGCCGGGGCGGTGCTCGGCGAGGTCGACCGCGGGCTGGAGGTGGCCCAGACGTTCCTGCACGAGAACCGGATCCGCCAGGCAGCCAGCAGCCTCGGCGCCGCGCAGTACTGCATCGACCGCGCTGTCGACTACGCCCGCAGACGCGTCACCTTCGGCAAGCCGCTGGCGGTCAACCAGGCCGTGCAGTGGCCGCTGGTGGAGTTGCAGACCGAGGCGCAGATGGTGCGACTGCTGGTCTACTACGCCGCCTGGGAACTCGACCGCAACCACCATCTCGAGGTGTCCGACAAGGTGTCGATGGCCAACTACCGGGCCAACCGGCTGGTCTGCGAGGCCGCCGACCGGGCCATGCAGATCCACGGCGGCATCGGCTACAGCCGCCACGAACCCTTCGAGCACATCTACCGCCACCACCGCCGCTACCGGATCACCGAGGGCGCCGAGGAGATCCAGATGCGCCGTGTCGCCCAGCGCATGTTCAAGTTCGGCCGTTCGTGACGCCAGCCCTTGTCGCTCTTCTCGCGCCGCTGTTCGGCGACGACGTGTCGGTGCGGAATCTGCGGGTGCTCACCGGCGGGGCGAGCCGGACCACGTACGCGTTCGACGCGGTCACCGGCACCGGTAGCCATGCCCTGATCCTGCGCACCGCCCCGCCGGCCGAGCACTACGCGGGCCTGGAACTCGAGGCGGCGGCCCAGGCCGCCGCGGCGGACGCCGGCGCACCGGTGCCCCGGATCCTGATCGCCTCGGATTCCACTTCTCCCCTTGGTGACCCGTTCCTGCTGTGCGAGGAAGTCGCCGGGGAGACGATCGTGCGCCGTATCCAGCGCGGTCTCGACGACACCGGACGCGGCCGGCTGCTCGAGCAGTGCGCCGGCGCACTGGCCGCCATCCACCGCGCTTCCACCGACGCCCCGGGTCTGGCCGAGCTTGACCAGCTCGCCCAGTACCGGGGGCGTCTTGACGAGATGGGCGACACCACAGCAACTTTCGAGTGGGCGTTCCGCTGGCTGGCGCAGCACCGGCCGGCGGCGTCCGCGCCGGTGCTGGTGCACGGCGACTTCCGGATGGGCAACCTGATCGTCGACGGCAGCGATCTGAAAGCCGTGCTGGACTGGGAACTGGTGCACGTCGGGGAGATCTACGAGGACCTGGCGTGGTTCTGCGTGCGGGCCTGGCGCTTCGGCGCCCCCGCGGAGCTGGCCGCCGGCGGGCTGGGCAGCATCGATGACTTCCTCGCCGGCTACCGGCGGGCCGGCGGCGCCGCCGTCGACCGCGAGACCCTGCACTGGTGGCAGGTGCTGGCGACCCTGAAGTGGGGCGTGATCTGCCGCGTGCAGGCCGAACGCCACCTGTCCGGGGAGACCCCGTCGGTGGAACTGGCGGCGATCGGCAGGCGGGTGTGCGAGAACGAGTGGGACATCCTGGACCTGCTGAGCGGCCCGACGATGCCGCCGACTGAGCCGCCCCCGGTGCCGCCCCGGCCCCTTCCGGAGCGCGACATCCGCGGCGGGCTGCACGGGCGGCCGACCGCCGCCGAGTTGGTCGCCGCGGTGGCGGGTTTCCTCGACGGCGAGGTCCGGGCCGGCACCACCGGCGCGGTCAACTTCCACGCCCTGGTCGCCGCCAACGCGCTGCGCATCGTCGAACGTGAGCTGCTCGACGACACCGCCGCCGAACCGCTGGCCGCGCTCCGCCGACTGGGATATCCGAGCGAAGCCG
>NZ_JBJTJF010000009.1:0-42676 GCF_046095365.1 Mycobacterium sp. | reverse complement strand
GGGCTGATCATCGCGGTCAAACGCCTCGATGCCGCCAAGAGCAGACTCTCGGCCCTGTTCGGGGCCGGCGCCCGCGAACGGGTGGTGCTGGCCATGCTGGTCGACACCATCGCCGCGGCCGGGGCGGTTCCGGCAGTCCGGTCGATCACCGTTGTGACCCCCGATGAGATGGTGGCTGCGGCGGCCCGGGAACTCGGCGCGGTGGTTGTCGCCGACTTGACACCGGAGGGTCACCCCGACCCCCTCAACAACGCGATCCTGACGGCATGCGCCCCGGTCTCGGCGACGACGCCGAACATCGTTGTGCTGCAGGGCGATCTGCCGGCCCTGCGAGCCGGCGAGCTCAGCGATGCGCTGGCGGCAGCG
The DNA here is from genome assembly GCF_046095365.1 of Mycobacterium sp. GTDB lineage: Bacteria > Actinomycetota > Actinomycetes > Mycobacteriales > Mycobacteriaceae > Mycobacterium. The sequence goes on along the minus strand of NZ_JBJTJF010000009.1, from coordinate 42,310 downwards.
GAGCGGCATCGGCGCAGCTTCGTGGCGGACCGCCAGGGCGGAGGTACCTGCGCGCTGTTCGCGTTCGGGGTCCCGCCCGACCCGAGATTCGGCCGTGATTCCGCACGGCGCCATCGCGACTCAGGGGCGGTGGAGCTCCTCGGCGACTGGCCCGGCCTGCGCTGTGACATCGACACCCCCGAGGATCTTGCCGAGGCCCGAGGGCTCGGACTCGGTAAGGCCACCGCCGCCGAGATCCCCTGACGCCGCCCGGGCGGTTAACGGCGGGTTGCCGGTCGGTGGCCGCATCCGGACATATTCCCCGGCAGCCGACCACGGCGGGCCAAGGATGGGGAATGATGGCCGCATGACCGAGGCGGAGACCGAGACCCGAACAGCAGAGGGCGGCCGGCCGGCCCGCGACCCGGCGCCCGCACCGCCCCCGGCCGCCACGCCCGCGGCTGCCGACCCGCTGCCGCCGGACCGCTACCTCAACCGCGAGCTGAGTTGGCTGGACTTCAACAACCGGGTGCTGGCCCTGGCCGCCGACACCTCGCTGCCGCTGCTGGAACGGGCCAAGTTCCTGGCCATCTTCGCCTCCAACCTCGACGAGTTCTACATGGTGCGCGTCGCCGGCCTCAAGCGCCGCGACGAGATGGGACTGTCGGTTCGGTCCGCCGACGGACTCTCCCCCCGGGAGCAGCTCCAGTTGATCGGCGAGCGCACCCAGCAACTCGCGATTCGTCACGCCCAGGTCTTCTTCGAGTCGGTGCGGCCGGGATTGGCCGAGCACGGCGTCCACATCGTCAACTGGGCCGACCTCTCCGACGCCGAGCGCAGCGAGCTGTCGGCCTACTTCACCGAACAGGTGTTTCCCGTCCTGACACCGCTGGCCGTCGACCCGGCCCACCCTTTCCCGTTCGTCAGCGGGCTGAGCCTGAACCTCGCGGTGGCCGTCCGGTCCCCCAACGACGGGGGCGAGCGATTCGCCCGTGTGAAGGTGCCCGACAACGTCGACCGATTCGTCCGTCTCAAGAACAGCGATCCCGAGGACAAGACCGTACGGTTCCTTCCGATGGAGGACTTCATCGCGGCGTTCCTGCCGGTGCTCTTTCCCGGCATGGAGATCGCCGAGCACCACGCCTTCCGGATCACCCGCAACGCCGACATGGACGTCGAGGACCGCGACGAGGATCTGCTGCAGGCCCTCGAGCGGGAACTGGCGCGCCGCCGATTCGGCCCGCCGGTCCGCCTCGAGGTCTCCGACGACATGTCCGAGTACATGCTCGGACTGCTGCTGCGCGAACTCGACGTGAACCCCGGCGACGTGGTGCAGGTGCCGGGACTGCTGGACCTCTCGGCGCTCTGGCAGATCTACGCGGTGGACCGTCCCGCGCTCAAGGACCGGCCGTTCGTACCGGCCACCCATCCCGCGTTCGGAGACACCGGGAAAAGCATCTTCGCCACACTGCGCGACGGCGACGTGCTGGTGCACCACCCCTACGAGTCGTTCTCGACCAGCGTGCAGCGATTCATCGAAGTGGCCGCCGCCGACCCCGACGTGCTCGCCATCAAGCAGACCCTGTACCGGACCTCCGGCGACTCTCCGATCGTCAACGCCCTGATCGAGGCGGCCGATGCCGGCAAGCAGGTGGTGGCGCTGGTCGAACTCAAGGCGCGTTTCGACGAGCAGGCCAACATCAAGTGGGCACGCGCACTGGAAGACGCCGGGGTTCATGTGGTCTACGGTCTGGTCGGTCTCAAGACCCACTGCAAGACCTGTCTGGTCGTCCGCCGTGAGGGCTCGACGATCCGCCGGTACTGCCACGTCGGCACCGGCAACTACAACCCGAAGACCGCGCGCCTGTACGAGGACGTGGGGATACTGACGGCGGCCCCGGACATCGGCGCGGACCTCACCGACCTGTTCAACTCGCTGACCGGATATTCACGCAAGGTGAGCTATCGCAATCTGCTGGTGGCACCGCACGGGATCCGGCAGGGCATCCTTGAGCGCATCGACCGCGAGGTGGCCGCGCACGCCGAGAACGGCAACGGCCTGATCCGGGTCAAGGCCAACGCCATCGTCGACGAGCAGATCATCGACGGCCTCTACCGGGCCTCCCGGGCCGGAGTGCCGGTGGAGGTAGTGGTGCGCGGCATCTGCGCACTGCGGCCCGGGGTGCCGGGTTTCTCGGACACCATCGCCGTGCGTTCGATACTCGGACAGTTCCTCGAGCACTCCCGGGTGATGCATTTCCGCGCCATCGACGAGTTCTGGATCGGCAGCGCCGACATGATGCACCGTAACCTCGACCGTCGCGTGGAGGTGATGGCACAGGTCAAGGACCGTCGCCTGACCGGGTATCTGGACGAGGTGTTCGAGTCCGCGATGCACCCCTCCACGCGCTGCTGGGAACTCGGTCCGGACGGACGCTGGACGGCCTCCCCCGAGGGCGGCCGCGAGGTGCGTGATCACCAGGTGTGGTTGACCGAAAAGCACCGACACGGCTGAGCCCATGGCGCAGGCTAGCAAAACAGCGAAGACACGGCCGATCACCGTCCCCGCAGCAGGGGCAGTGCTGTGGCGGCCGGATAGCCGGTCCGGCGAGCCACTGGTCGCAGTGATCCACCGGCCGCGCTACGACGATTGGTCGCTTCCCAAAGGGAAGGTCGATCCCGGCGAGACCGAACCTGTCGCCGCGGTACGGGAGATCTGTGAGGAGACCGGACAGCGGGCGCACCTCGGACGTCGGCTGGCCAGGATCAGCTACCCGATCCCGGTCGGCACCAAGAACGTTCACTACTGGGCCGCCCGTGCTCTCGGCGGCGAGTTCACGCCCAGCGGCGAAGTCGACGAGCTGTTGTGGGTCCCGGTCAAGGAGGCGTCCAAGCGACTCAGCTACCCGCATGACCGCAAGGTGGTGGCCCGGTTCGGCAAGCGGCCGGCCGAGACCCGCACCGTGCTGATCGTCCGGCACGCCACCGCCGGCCGCAAGGCTCGGTACCACGGCGACGACCGCAAGCGCCCACTGGATCGCGAGGGCAGGACACAGGCGAAATCCTTGGTGCCGCAACTGCTCGCGTTCGGTGCGTCAGTCATCCATGCCGCCGACCGGACCCGGTGCGTTCAGACCGTCGAACCGCTGGCCAGAAGACTGGATGCACCCATCACCGTCGAGCCGACACTGACCGAGGAGGCCTACGCGGACAACCCGAAGGCGGCCCACGAGCGGATACTGCAGATCGCCGCCGCTGACGGAATCCCCGCGGTGTGCACCCAGGGCAGGGTCATCCCGCACCTGATCGACTGGTGGTGCCGGCGGGACGGTGTCAAGCCGGACAAGTCGCGCAACCGGAAAGGCAGCACCTGGGTTCTCTCACTGGTGCAGGACCGGCTCGTCGCGGCCGATCACCTGCCCAGTCCCCTGGCCCGGACAACGAAACCCTAGGTGCCTGAAGAGACAGATCCGCCGCGGACCCCGAAGGGCCCGCGGCGGATCCGCGAAGGGTGAAAGGGGTGGCTTAGCGCCGGCCGCGCTTGGCCGGAGCCTTGCGGGCCGGGGCCTTCTTGACGGCCTTCCTGACCGCGGCCTTCTTGACGACCTTGCGGGCCGGGGCCTTCTTGACGGCCTTCTTGACCGCGGCCTTCTTGACGACCTTGCGGGCCGGGGCCTTCTTGACGACCTTCTTGGCGGCCGCCTTCTTGACGACCTTCTTGGCGGCCGCCTTCTTGACGACCTTCTTGGCGGCGGCCTTCTTGACCGGAGCCTTGCGGGCCGGAGCCTTCTTGACGACCTTCTTCACAGCAGCTTTCTTCACAGCAGACTTCCTAACTGCGCCTCCTACGGCGCCTCTCCTGACAGCGGGTCCTTCAGCAGCGAGCTTTTGTGCACCAGAAACGATTGCTTTGAATTGCGCTCCGGGACGGAACGCGGGAACGGAAGTCGGCTTCACGCGGACCGTCTCGCCGGTGCGCGGATTGCGAGCGACACGTGCAGCACGACGCCGGCGTTCGAAAACGCCGAACCCAGTGATGGTCACGCTGTCACCCTTCTGCACAGCGCGAACGATGGCGTCGATCAGATGTTCCACGGCATCGCTCGCGTGACGGCGATCGGTGTCCAGCTTCTCCGTGAGAACTTCGATCAACTCTGCTTTGTTCATTCACATCCTCCAAAACAGTGGTCCGCTTTGGACCGACTCCGAAACACGCTAAACCCTCAACGCACAGATATCCATGCGCCACGCGTTTTTTCAGCAAAAAGTTCGCGGATTTTTTTCGCTTGGTTTGCGGCCCTCAGGCTCGCATTCCGTCGCATCGACACCGTCGCGGAGCACAGTCCGCATGGCTTGCCCGCCGTCTCAAGAGGACGTGCGAACGCGCGGCTTCCAACTGGGCCGCGATGATTCGAAGGCTCCGATTTCCGCCTGTTTACGCAGCGTGAGGCCGATATCGTCGAGTCCCTCTAGCAGTCTCCACGCGGTGTAGTCGTCAATCGTGAACGGCACCACGGCCGTTCCGCACGCGATGGTCCGATTCTCAAGGTCGACAGTGACTTCCACACCGGGATGTTGCTCGATCAACTTCCACAACAATTCAAGATCGTCGGCGGACACTTCGGCGGCGAGCAGTCCCGCCTTGCCCGCGTTGCCGCGGAAGATGTCGGCGAAACGTGACGAGACGACCACCCGGAAGCCGTAGTCCATCAGTGCCCAGACGGCATGTTCGCGTGAGGATCCTGTGCCGAAGTCAGGTCCGGCAACCAACACCGAACCGCGGTCGAAGGGACTGAGGTTGAGGATGAAGGAGGGTTCGGCCCGCCAGGCGGCGAAAAGACCGTCCTCGAAACCTGTTCGGGAGACGCGTTTGAGGTACTCGGCCGGGATGATCTGGTCGGTGTCGACATTCGATCGGCGCAGTGGCACCGCGATACCGGTGTGGCTGCGGAACGCTTCCATAAGTCCTCTTTCCCGGGTTCAGTTGTCCAGATCGGCGGGCGAGGAGAGGGTGCCTCGCACCGCGGTGGCCGCGGCGACCGCCGGCGAAACCAGATGGGTGCGGGCGCCCTTGCCCTGCCGGCCTTCGAAATTGCGGTTCGACGTCGACGCGCAGCGCTCCCCAGGCCCGAGGTGGTCGGGGTTCATCCCCAGACACATCGAGCAACCCGCGAGCCGCCACTCGGCGCCGGCGGAGGTGAAAACCTCGCCAAGGCCCTCGTCCTCGGCCTGCGCGCGAACCTTCATCGAACCCGGGACGATGAGCATCCGGACCCCGTCGGCGACCCTGCGGCCCCTGAGCACATCGGCCACCGCACGCAGGTCCTCGATACGTCCGTTGGTGCATGAGCCGACGAAAACGGCGTCGACGGCGATATCGCGCATCGGGATCCCGGGCTGCAGATCCATGTAGACCAGAGCCTTCTCGGCCGCCTGCCGTTCGGCATCGCTGCTCATCAACTCCGGGTCCGGCACCGCCTCCGACAGCGGCACCCCCTGCCCGGGGTTGGTGCCCCAGGTGACGAATGGGCTCAGCGACGCGGCGTCTATATAGATCTCGGTGTCGAACTCGGCACCGGAGTCGGTCGGCAGGCGGTCCCATGCCGCGACGGCGGCGTCCCACTCGGCACCGGTCGGCGCATAGGGCCGGCCCCGCAGGAACTCGTAGGTGGTTTCGTCCGGCGCGACCATTCCCGCCCGCGCGCCGGCCTCGATGCTCATGTTGCAGATCGTCATCCGGCCCTCCATCGACAGCGACTCGATGGTGCTGCCGCGGTATTCGATGACGTGGCCCTGGCCGCCGCCGGTCCCGATCTTGGCGATCACGGCCAGGATGATGTCCTTGGCCGTGACACCGGTGGGCAGCGGCCCGTCGACGTTGACCGCCATCGTCTTGAACGGGCGCAGCGGGAGGGTCTGGGTGGCCAGCACATGTTCCACCTCCGAGGTTCCGATCCCCATCGCCAGCGCGCCGAAGGCGCCGTGCGTCGAGGTGTGGCTGTCGCCGCACACGATCGTCATCCCCGGCTGGGTGAGTCCGAGCTGCGGACCGACCACGTGAACGATGCCCTGCTCCGGATCACCCATCGGATGCAGCCGGACCCCGAACTCGGCGCAGTTGCGGCGCAGCGTCTCGACCTGGGTACGCGACACCGGATCGGCGATTGGTTTGTCGATGTCCACGGTCGGGACGTTGTGGTCCTCGGTGGCCAGCGTCAGGTCCGGGCGCCGGACCTTGCGGCCGGCCAACCTCAGTCCGTCGAAGGCCTGCGGACTGGTGACCTCGTGGATCAGATGCAGGTCGATGTAGATCAGGTCGGGTTCGCGGGCGGCACCCTCGCCGGTGCCGGCGACCACGACATGGTCGGCCCACACCTTCTCGGCCAGTGTTCGGGGCTTGCGCACCATTGCTCTCACTCTTCGTTCGGCTTCGTCACGCGTCTCCGGGGCTTCGCCACCGCTATCCCAGATACCGCGGGGGTTTCGCCACCGCTATCTCGGATACCGCGGGGGCTTCGCCACCGCTATCTCAGATACCGAGACGCTAGTATCTGGATATGAGACAGGATAGCGGAATCGGTGTCCTCGACAAATCCGTGGGCGTGCTGCACGCAGTCGCCGAAGCCCCCTGCGGGTTACCGGAGTTGTGCGCGCGGACCGGATTGCCGCGGGCCACCGCCCATCGGCTGGCCGCCGGACTCGAGGTCCATCGACTGCTGGCCCGCGACGACGACGGCCGCTGGGTGTTGGGCCCGGCGCTGACCGAACTGTCCGCGGGCGTCAGCGATCCACTGCTCGCAGCCGGCGCCGCGGTGCTGCCGCAGTTGCGTGAGATCACCGGCGAGAGCGTGCAGCTGTACCGCCGCGAGGGCAGTACGCGGGTCTGCGTGGCCGCCCTGGAACCCCCTGCAGGTCTTCGCGATACCGTGCCGGTCGGCGCGCGCCTTCCGATGACGGCCGGCTCGGCGGCCCGGGTGCTGCTGGCCTTCTGCGACACCGCCACCCAGCAGGCCCTGTTGCCCTCGGCCGCCTTCACGGCGCGGACGCTCGCCGAGGTGCGCCGGCGCGGCTGGGCGCAGAGCGCGGCCGAACGCGAGCCCGGCGTAGCGAGCGCATCGGCGCCGGTGCGCGACCGCAGCGGCGCGGTGATCGCGGCGGTGTCGGTCTCCGGCCCGATCGACCGGATGGGCCGGCACCCGGGGGAACGCTGGGCGGCCGATCTGCTGGCGGCAGCCGAGCATCTCACCCTGCGGCTCTGACATCGTCGTGCGCCTGACACACTGGCCACCATGTCGGGTAACAAGCAACGCGCCCAGATCGTGATGACCGACGAGGAGATCGCCGACTTCGTCGCCCGCAGCCGCACCGGGACCATGGCCACCGTCGGACCCGACGGCCAGCCGCACCTGGTGGCGATGTGGTACGGGATCGTCGACGGCGACATCTGGGTCGAGACCAAGACGAAGTCGCAGAAGGTCGTCAACATCCGGCGCGACCCGAGGGTGAGCTTCATGATCGAGGCCGGCATGACCTACGACACGCTCGTCGGGGTGTCCTTCGAGGGCGTGGCCGAGATCCACGACGACCCCGCCACCATCTTCGCCGTGGGCGTCAGCGTGTGGGAGCGCTACAACGGGCCCTACACCGACGACCTCAAACCCGCGGTGGACATGATGATGAACAAGCGCGTCGCGGTGCGCATCCGTCCGCGCCGGGTCAGGTCCTGGGATCACCGCAAATTGGGCCTGCCGGCGATGCCGGTGGCCGGCTCGACCGCGCGAGCAGACACAAACTCGCACTAATCGTCGTGAAAAAGCGGGAGTTTGCGTCTGCTCGCCGGAGGCGACCGAGTACCCCCGATGGGATTCGAACCCACGCTACCGCCGTGAGAGGGCGGCGTCCTAGGCCGCTAGACGACGGGGGCTAGGAAACGATTCCGGTGTGAAAGCATAACCGAGGCTGAGACACCGGCGAAATTGCTCCCGCCGGCCGGCGCATTGGCTGGGGTACCAGGACTCGAACCTAGAATGGCTGAACCAGAATCAGCTGTGTTGCCAATTACACCATACCCCATCGGGGACCTATAACAGCTGGTCAGAACCAGCTATTCCAAGCCTCCGGACAACGCAGTGCAGACTACCAAAGATTGCGCGCCACACCGTCGCGGGCCTCGCGCAGCCGGCGCAGCGTGCGATCGCGGCCGAGCAGTTCCATCGACTCGTACAGCGGCGGGCTGACGCTCGCGCCGGTGACCGCGACCCGGATCGGCCCGAAGGCCTTGCGCGGCTTGAGGCCCAGTCCGTCGATGAGCGCGCCCCTGAGCGCCTCCTCGATCGCCGCCGACGTCCACGGACCGATTCCGTCGAGGGCACCGAGTGCGGAGTCCAGCACGCCGGCCGCATCGCCGGTGAGTTCCTTGGCGCCGGCCGCGGGATCGATGGCGTAGGACTCCTCGTCGAGGAACTTCAGCAGGTTCCACGCGTCGGAGAGCACCACCACCCGGGTCTGCACCAGACCGGCGGCCGCCGCGAAGCCGGCCTCGTCGAGTCCGGTGTCGTGGCCGTGGGCGTCGAAGAATGCGCGCAGCCTCCGGGCGAACTCCTCAGGCTCCAGCCGCCGGATGTGCTCGGCGTTGATGGCGTCGGCCTTCTTCTGATCGAAGCGGGCCGGGTTGGAGTTCACGTCGACGACGTCGAAGGCGCGGACCATCTCCTCCAGGGTGAAGACGTCACGGTCCTCGGCGATGCCCCAGCCCAGAAGCGCCAGATAGTTGAGCAGACCCTCGGGCAGGAATCCGCGGTCGCGATGCAGGAACAGATCGGACTGCGGATCACGCTTGGAGAGCTTCTTGGTGCCTTCGCCCAGAACGGTGGGCAGGTGCGCGTACTCGGGTATGCGCTCACCCACTCCGATCCGGATCAGCGCCCGGTGCAGTGCTATCTGCCGGGGCGTGGAGGGCAGCAGGTCCTCGCCGCGCAGCACATGGGTGATCCTCATCAGCGCGTCGTCGACCGGGTTGACCAACGTGTACAGCGGGTCCCCGCTGGCTCGGGTCAGCGCGAAATCCGGCACGGCGCCGGCGGCGAAAGTCGTCTCCCCGCGCACCAGGTCGTGCCATGAGAGGTCGTCGTCGGGCATCCGCAACCGCAGCACCGGTCTGCGGCCCTCGGCCTCGTAGGCCGCGCGCTGCGCATCGCTGAGGTCGCGGTCGTAGTTGTCGTAGCCCAGTTTGGGGCTGCGGCCGGCCGCGAGGTGCCGGGCCTCGACCTCCTCCGGCGTGGAGTAGGCGGGATAGGCCTCACCGGCCTGCACCAGCCGCGCGATGACGTCGCGGTAAAGATCGCCGCGCTGGGACTGCCGGTACGGTGCGTGCGGCCCGCCGACCTCCGGACCCTCGTCCCAGTCCAGGCCGAGCCAGCGCAGAGCGTCGAGGATCGCGGAGTAACTCTCCTCGGAGTCCCGCGCGGCGTCGGTGTCCTCGATGCGGAACACGAAGGCGCCGCCGGTGTGGCGGGCGTAGGCCCAGTTGAACAGCGCGGTGCGGACCAGACCGACATGCGGTGTCCCCGTCGGCGACGGGCAGAACCGCACCCGCACCGGACCCTCGGCATCGCGCGCGCTCATCGGCCGGGTTTCCGGACGACCGGATTAGTCAGCGTTCCGATGCCCTCGACGCTGACGCTGACGGTGTCGCCGTCCTCGATCGGTCCGACGCCCTCGGGCGTGCCGGTGAGGATCAGGTCACCGGGCAGCAGCGTCATCACCGCGCTCATCCACTCGATGATCGCTCCGATGTCGTGGATCATCAGCGACGTCCGGCTGAGTTGGCGCACCTTCCCGTTGACCTCGGTACGGATCTGCAGATCCGCGGGGTCCAGATCGGTGACGATCCACGGCCCCACCGGACAGAAGGTGTCGTGTCCCTTGGCGCGGATCCACTGGCCGTCGGCCTGCTGCTGGTCGCGCGCGGAGACGTCGTTGGCGATGGTGTAACCGAGGACGACCTCGCGGGCCTTCGATGCCGGCACGTCCTTGCACGGCCGGCCGATGACCGCCGCGAGCTCGCCCTCGTGGTGCACCGGAGAAGCGTTGGCGGGCAATTGGATCGGCACGCCGGGCCCGATGATGGCCGTGTTGGGCTTGAGGAAGATGACCGGATCCTCCGGAGTCGGACCGGTGGTGCCACCCATCTCCCGGATGTGCTCCAGATAGTTCTTGCCCATGCACACCACCTTGCTGGCCAGGATGGGCGCCAGCAGGCGGACCTCGGCCAGCGGCCAGGACCGGCCGGTGAAGGTGGGCGTGCCGAAGGGATGTTCGGCGATCTCGCGGGCGACCCAGTCCGGCCCGGGAACCTCCCCCCGGCCCTCGATGCTGACGAAGGCCACTCCGTCGGGGCTGGCGACACGACCCAGGCGCATTCGTGACAGCGTAGTGAGCATGCCCGCCGAGCCGGCCAGCGCCCTCCGCCGCTGGTCCATGCTCGCCGTCGGGCTGTTCGCGACGTTGTTCGCCAACGTGTTCATCAACGGGGTGGCATTCCTGATCCCGGCCCTGCATTCCGATTTCGGCCTGGACCTGGCACTGGCCGGCCTGATCTCGGCGATGCCGAAGTTCGGCATGGTGCCCACCCTGATCCCGTGGGGCTACGTGGTGGACCGCGCCGGGGAGCGTTTCACCCTGTGGGCGGGATCCGCGCTGACCGCGGCGGCCGCGGCGGGGGCGGCGGCCTGCGCCGGCGACTCGCCGCGCTCGCTGGCGGCAGTGGCGGGTCTGCTCTTCGCGGGCGGGATGGCCGCGGCGAGCAGCAACTCCGCCAGCGGCCGGCTGGTGGTGGGCTGGTTCCCCGCCGGGCAGCGGGGGCTGGCGATGGGAATCCGTCAGACCGCCCAGCCGCTGGGAGTGGGCCTGGGCGCGCTGGTGATGCCGCAACTGGCTCAGGACCGCGGCATCGGGGCCGCCCTGCTGTTCCCGGCGGCGGTGTGCGCGCTGGCCGCGGTGGTGTGTGCGGCGTTCGTGGTCGACCCGCCGCGTCCGGCCCGCGCCGAGGCGCCGCCCGAGGACCTGGCCAACCCGTACCGCGGTTCCCGGCTGCTCTGGCGCATCCACGCCGTCTCGGTTCTGCTGGTGGTTCCCCAGGCACTGGTGTGGACCTTCGCGCTGGTGTGGCTGATGACCGAGCGCGGGTGGTCGCCGGCCTCGGCGGGCGCTCTGGTGACGGCCACTCAGATCCTCGGCGCGCTCGGCCGCGTCGCGGCCGGCCGCTGGTCGGACCGGATGGCCGCGCGGCTGCGCCCGATCCGGATGATCGCCGCCGCGGCAGCGGCCGGCATGCTGATGCTGGCGGTGACCGACTGGCTCGGATCTCAGTGGAGCATCGCGGTGCTCGTCGTCGCCTCGGTGGTCACCGTCAGCGACAACGGCCTGGCCTTCACGGCGATCGCCGAGATCGCCGGCCCGTTCTGGAGCGGCCGAGCACTGGGCGCGCAGAACACCAGCCAGTTGCTGATGACGGGCCTGACACCGCCGGTGTTCGGCGCACTGATCGGGGTGGCCGGTTATCCGGCGGCGTTCGCGGTGTGTGCGCTGTTCCCGCTGCTGGCGATGCCGCTGGTGCCGGCCGAACCGGACTAGAGTCCGGCCCGGATGCGCTCGCCCACCTCCGCGGTGGACAGCACCGCATCACCCCGGGTCCCGAGATGGCCGGCGACGGCGCGATCGACCCGGTCGGCCGCCTCGTCATGGCCGAGGTGCGAGAGCAGAAGAGCCACACTCATCACCGCTGCGGTGGGATCGGCGATCCCCTTGCCGGCGATGTCCGGCGCGCTGCCGTGCACCGGTTCGAACATCGACGGGTTGGTTCCGGTGGCGTCGATGTTCCCGCTGGCCGCCAGTCCGATTCCCCCCGACACCGCCGCGGCCAGGTCGGTGATGATGTCGCCGAACAGGTTGTCGGTGACGATCACGTCGAACCGGCCGGGGTCGGTCACCATGTGGATGGTCGCGGCGTCGATGTGCTGGTAGGCGACCTCGACGTCGGGGTACTGCGCGCCGACCTCGGCCACGACCCTCGACCACAGCGTGCCCGCGAAGGTCAGCACGTTGGTCTTGTGCACCAGCGTGAGGCGCCTGCGGCGTCTGGCCGCCAGATCGAACGCGTAGCGCACGACGCGGTCCACGCCGTAGGCGGTGTTGACACTGACCTCGGTGGCGACTTCGTGCGGTGTGCCCACCCGGATCGAGCCGCCGTTGCCGGTGTAGGGGCCCTCGGGTCCCTCGCGGACGACGACGAAGTCGATCTGCGGCTCGCCCGCCAGCGGACTGGCGACCCCCGGGTAGAGCCGGCTGGGCCGGAGATTGACGTGGTGGTCGAGTGCGAAGCGGGTCTTGAGCAGCAGGCCGCGTTCCAGCACACCGCTGGGCACCGACGGGTCCCCGATCGCGCCGAGCAGGATCGCGTCGTATCCGCGCAGTTCGTCGAGGACCGAGGGCGGCAGCACGTCCCCGGTCGCGTGGTAGCGCCTGGCCCCCAGGTCGTACTCGGTCTTCTCGACACCGGGCAGCACCGCATCGAGAACGGTGAGCGCCTCCGCGATCACCTCAGGGCCGATGCCGTCGCCGGGGATCACCGCCAGTTTCACGTCAGGTCAACGACTTCCAGTGTGGTGGCGTCGACGGCGGCGCGGATCCCCGCGCACACGTCGGCCGGTACGTCGCGGTCCAGTCGCAGCATCACGGTCGCGCCGCGACCGGAGGTGTCCTGGCTCATCTGCGCGGCCTCGATGTTGACCCCGGCCGCCCCCAGCAGGGTGCCGATCTTGCCCAGCGCCCCGGGCTTGTCGCCGTAGTGCAGGATCAGGTTCACGCCCTCGGCGCGCAGGTCGAAACTGCGCCCGTTGATCGAGACGATCTTCTGCACCTGCTGCGGACCGGTCAGGGTGCCTGAGACGCTGACCGCCGACCCGTCCGGACCCACCACCCGGACGTCGACCAGGCTGCGGTGGTTCGGGCTCTCGCTGACCGTGCTCAGCTCGGTGTCCAGGCCGCGCTCGGCGGCCAGGGCGGGCGCATTGACGAACGTCACCTGCTGGTCGGTCATGGTGGAGAACAGGCCCCGCAACGCCGACAGCTTCAGCACCCCGACGTCGTCGGAGGCCAGTTCACCGGAGACCTTGACGACCAGACTCTCCGGTGGCTCGGTGGCGAGCACACCCACCAGCACGCCGAGCTTGCGGACCAGTTCCAGCCACGGCGCCACGTCCTCGCTGACCGCTCCGCCGCCGACGTTGACCGCGTCCGGCACGAACTCCCCGGCCAGTGCGAGCTTCACGCTGGCCGCTACGTCGGTGCCCGCCCGGTCCTGCGCCTCCGACGTCGAGGCGCCCAGGTGCGGGGTGACGACGACCTCCGGCAACTCGAAAAGCGGGCTGTCGGTGCACGGTTCGGTGGCGAACACGTCGAGTGCCGCGGCGCGCACATGGCCGCTCTTGATGGCATCGGCCAGGGCGTGCTCGTCGATCAGACCGCCGCGCGCGGCGTTGACGATGATCACTCCCGGCTTGGTCCTGGCCAGGGCCTCCTTGCCGAGCAGGCCGGCGGTCTCCTTGGTCTTGGGCAGGTGCACCGAGATGAAATCCGCGCGGGAGAGCACGTCGTCCAGCGGCAGCAGTTCGATGCCGAGCTGGGCGGCGCGGGCCGGCGGGACGTAGGGGTCGTAGGCGATGACGTGGGTGCCGAACGCCGCCAGCCGCTGCGCGACCAGCTGCCCGATCCGGCCCAGGCCCACCACGCCGACGGTCTTGCCGAAGATCTCGGTTCCGTTGAACGTCGAACGCTTCCAGGTGTGCTCGCGCAGGGTGGCGTCGGCCGCCGGGATCTGGCGGGCCGCCGAGAGCATCAGCGCCAGCGCGTGCTCGGCGGCGCTGTGGATGTTGGAGGTGGGCGCGTTGACCACCAGCACACCGGCCGCGGTGGCCGCCTCGACGTCGACGTTGTCCAGACCCACCCCGGCGCGGGCGACGATCTTCAGTCTCGGGGCGGCGGCGATCACCTCGGCGTCGACGGTGGTGGCCGAACGCACCAGCAGCGCGTCGGCGCCGGCGACGGCTTCGAGCAGCTTGGGGCGGTCCGGGCCGTCCACCCAGCGGACCTCCACCTGGTCGCCGAGGGCGGCGACGGTCGATTCGGCGAGTTTGTCGGCGATCAGTACTACGGGCAGAGTCACGCGGACAGCGTAATGGGGTCTAATCAGACCGTGGATGTCACGGTCGTCGGCAGCGGCCCCAACGGGCTGTCGGCGGCGGTCACCTGCGCCCGAGCCGGACTGTCGGTGCAGGTCCTCGAAGCGCAGCCGACTCTCGGCGGGGGCGCACGAACGCTGGCCGACCCCGAATTCACCGACGTCGGCCACGACATCTGCTCGGCGATCCACCCACTGGCGCTGGCCTCGCCGTTCTTCGCCGAGTTCGACCTGCGCGCCCGCGGCGTGGAGTTGGTGGTGCCGGAGATCTCCTACGCCAACCCGCTGCCGGGGCGTCCGGCCGCGCTGGGCTTCCGCGACCTGGACCGCACCTGCGCCGGACTGGAGTACGGCCGGGACTGGCGGCACCTGCTGGGACCGCTGGTCGCCCGGGGCCGGGACGTGGTGGCCTTGCTGATCGGCGACAAGCGGTCCCTTCCACCGGACCTGCCCGCCGCGGTGGCACTCGGGCGGCGGATGCTCGAGCAGGGCACTCCGGCCTGGGGCCGACTGCGCGGCGAGGACGCCCGCGCGTTGTTCACCGGCGTTGCCGCACACACCATTTCGACGATGCCCTCGCTGGTGGCCGCGGGCGCCGGACTGCTGCTGGCCACTCTGGGGCACACTTCGGGCTGGCCGGTTCCGGTCGGCGGCAGCCAGGCGATCGCCGACGCGCTGATCGCGGACCTACGCGCGCACGGCGGGGAACTGCGTGCCGGAACCGAGGTGCGCACCCCCCCGCCCGGGGTGGTGCTGTATGACACCGCACCGACCGCACTGCTGGACATCTACGGCGACGCCATGCCGTCCCGGTATGCGCAGGCGCTGCGCCGTTACCGCTACGGTCCGGGTGTCGCGAAAGTGGATTTCGTTCTCTCCGAGGATGTTCCGTGGTCCGACCCGAGGATCACGACGGCGCCGACGCTGCATCTGGGCGGCACCCGCGCGCAGATGGCTCACGCCGAGCGTGAGATCACCGCCGGCCGGCACGCGCAGTGGCCGATGGTGCTGGCCGCTCAGTCCTGGGTCGCCGACCCGAGCCGGATCGACGCGCTCGGCCGCCGGCCGTTCTGGACCTACGCCCACGTGCCGGCGGGGTCCGCTGTCGACCAGACCGCGGCGATCACCGCGATCATGGAGCGGTTCGCGCCGGGCTTCGCCGACATCGTCCTCGCCGCGCGCAGCGTCCCGGCTTCCCGCCTGCACCTGCACGACGCCAACTACGTCGGCGGCGACATCGGGGTGGGCGGAAACTCGGTGCTGCGCGCCCTGCTCGGCCCGACACCGCGGGTGAATCCGTGGACCACGCCGATCCCGCGGGCCTACCTGTGTTCGTCGGCCACCCCGCCCGGTGGCGGGGTGCACGGCATGAGCGGCTACTACGCGGCCCGCACCGTGCTCAAGCGCGAGTTCGGTCTGCGGGCGCCTGCCCTGGCGCCCTGAGGCGCCTCACACGCAGTCGGAGGCTCCGTCGACGACGAAGACCGCCCCGCTGGTGTAACCGCTGCTCTCGGTGCACAGGAAGGCGATCGCCGCCGCGACCTCGGCGGCGTTTCCCATCCGGCCCAGCGGTATGTGCGCCAGTTCGCCGTCGAGCAGGGGCCGGTAGGAGTGCATCGGCGCGGTCATCGGGGTGTCGATGAGGCCGGGCGCGACCGCATTGACCCGGATCCCGTCGCCGGCCCACTTGACGGCCAGGTTGCGGGTGAGATTGATCAGGCCCGCCTTGGCGGCTGCGTAGCCGGGCACCAGCGGGACCGCCCGAAGCGCCGAGATCGAGGCCAGGTTGACCACGCTGGCGCCGCCCCGGGCGGTGGACGCCTTCAGCGCCGTGTGCAGGGCGACGGTGAGCCGGTAGTGACCGCCCAGGTTGAGAGTCACCGAGGCCTCGAAGCCGTCGGGATCGGACTCGTCGCGTCCCCCGGGGAAGTTCGCACCGGCGTTGTTGACCAGAACGTCGAGTCGGCCGAACTCGCCGGCCAGCGCGGCGACGGAGTCGGTGTCGGTCAGGACCAGCCGCCGGTAGGTCAGGCCGGTCAGGTCGGTGTCGTAGTCGGCCGGCGCCGCGCGGGTGCCGGTCACGGTGACGGCGGCCCCGGCGTCGCCCAGCACGCGGGCGATCGCGTGTCCGATGCCACTGGTGCCGCCGGTCACCAGGGCGCGGGTTCCGGTGAAGTCGAAGCTGACCCGGGCGGTCATACGTACCTCGCGATCTGCGTTGTGAGCCAGGCGGATTCCCAGAAGTTGACGCTGACGGCCAGCAGCGTCTCGTGCGCCTCCCGCAGGACGGCCCGCGACGCCTGGTGCCCCGGTTCGGCCCGGGCGACGATCTCGGCGAGGTGGATCGCCTGCAGCGGCCGGCCGGCGGTCAGGTGCTCGCGGGCCCGGGCGGCCAGGGCGTCGGCGCCGGCCAGCCCGACCAGGTCGGCGCTGACCGACTCCGGTCCGACCGGGTAGAGCTCGGTGGTGGAGCGGTGGTGGAACCAGCCGGAATAGTTCTCCCAGACGGCCCGCACGTCCCAGGGCACGGCGCCGTAACCCTGCCCGACTCGCAATTGCTCGGGCAGGACGATCTCGGCCATCAGGGTGCGGACGTCGGCGCCGGCGTTCATCCCGGCCACCGTCTGATCGTGGACGTAGGCGACGGCGTCGCGGATCCTGGTCAGTTCGGCGTCGATGAGCCCGGCGCCGGAGATCGGCTCGAAGTGCCCGGTGATGAGGATCTCCGGTTGCAGCGCCCGGACCCGTTCGATGGTGTCGGTCACCGTCAGAGCGTCGCGATATCGGTCACCGCGCATCGTCACCAGGTTGGGAATGTGCCCGAAGACCGGTCCGAACGTGTTGCTGCACAGGCAGACCCGTTCGTCGGGCAGCCAGACGACCATGGAGTCGGTGGTCTCCCCTCCCGGGGTGGCGATCAGTTCCAAACGGCGGTCGCCGACGTCGAGGGTCAGACGGTCCTGCACCTCGATGTCTGCGGTCAGCGTGCTCTGCGGCGGCAGGGCGCCGAAGCGGCGCTGGATCACCGCCACCCCGTCGGCCAGGGTATCCCGGAAGGCGAAGGCGCTGCGCGCCACCCGGTAGCGCATCAGCCGTTCGTTGTCGTCGCGCCAGGTACGCCAGTTCGCCTGCGCCACAACCTGCGTCAGCGGATCGCGCAGGGTGTCGATACCGCCCACGTGGTCGTAGTGACCCTGGGTGATGACGATGTAGCGCACCGGGCCGGAATCAACCGCGTCGAAGTTGGCGCGGTGCACCGGCGCCTCGAACCCCATCCCGGTGTTGATCACCACCCGGCCGTCGTCGGTCGTCAGCAGATAGGAGTTGGTCAGGCCCGGCGAGCACCAGATGCCCGGTGCGACCTCGTCGGCCTGCTCGGCCGAGGCCGGCGCCATGGCGTCGGCTCCCGGGCGGCTGTGCCAGATCGGTTCGGTGTCGGTCACCGCGGGCGCTCCTGGGTCAGGGGTTCAGATTTCCGGGCGGACGTCGAAGCGGTCGAAGTAGAAGTCGAATCCGGCACGCAACTCCTCGGGCGTCACGCCGAAGTGCCGTCTCAGATCGTAAGGGACCGAACCCTTCCCACCGCGACGATTGCCGTCGATGTAACGCTGGAATCGGGCTGCGACCTGGTCCGGTAGCTCGACTTCCGCGCGCCGGTACAACTCCTGGAGCACCCCCATCTCGTTGCCGTTGAGGCGGTGGAACCCGACGTCGATGCTCTGATCGGCCGGGACCAGTCCCCGGTCGCGCACGCAGGCGCCGAGCAGCCGGCGGATCCGGTCGGTCCAGTAGCAGACCAGCCAGTCCGGGTCGATGCGCTGCCGGCGCATCCTGTCGGAGTAGGCCATCATTGTGATCGCCGACCGGATCACCGCCGCCGGGTCGCGGTGGGTGAACGCCACCGTGGCGTCCGGGAAGGTGGCCATCAGCGGACCGAGCTGCTCGCTGTGCTGCGGGGATTTGAGCACCCAGGTACGGGGGCCGCGCAGAAACGTCAGGGCCTGCAGGACTTTTTTCGTGTAGCGGTAGTGCGTGCGCTGATCAAGCCCGAGGTAGTAATCCCGCCAGTCCGGCACCCGGGCATGCCACTCGAGCACATACGACGCCAGATCGAGGTCTTCGAGTTCCACCTCCTCCTCGATCGCGTCGGGATACCTGTCGTGCATGGCCGCGACGTAGGGCACGCTGAGCATCATGGCGTCGTGCTCGGCCTTCACCCGGGCATAGCGCGGGTCGACCCCGTCGGGTCCCGGACCGTGACCGGGGGCCGGGATCGGTTCCTGGCTCTCCCAGTACGGCAGTGACCGCCGGCGGGGATCGCGCGCGATCAGGTTCACCAGATGAGTCGTGCCGGACCGGGGCATGCCCACGACGATCAGCGGGCGTTCGATCCGGATCGAGGTGATCTCCGGATAGCGGCGGATCAGATCGTTCAGCGACAGTCGGTTTCGCAGCAGCCGCACGACGCGCGCGCGCAGTGTCGACCGGGCGAGCTGGCGCAATCCGGTGTCGGACTCGATGGCCGCGACGTGGGCGTGCAGCCGCGCGCCGAATCCGTCGGTCTCGTCGAGGTCCCCGGCGCCCGCGGCTGCCGCCGCCTCCTCGAGCATCCGATCGACGTCGAAGCTCACCGGGCGCGACTCGGTGTACTCGAGCACCTGACGCTGCACCTCGGTCAGCACCGGGGTGGCCAGGTCATCGAGATTGATCTGCATCCGACCCCCCAGCCTGACCGTGGGGAATAGTCTCGCGAGCACATGACATCAACGCCAGTGTTTCCCACCACCCGCCAGGTTCGGGTGCATTCGCCCGGGAAGGTCGCCGTCGACCGGGTCGATCTGCCGGTCTGCGGACCGCGCGACGCCCTGGTCGAGGTCGACGCCTGCGGCATCTGCGGCAGCGATCTGACCTACATCCGCCTCGGCGGCCTGGCCGGGCCGGGCGGCGGGCCGATGCCGCTCGGGCACGAGTTCGCCGGGGTGGTGCGCCAGGTCGGAGCCGAGGTCACCGGAGTCGAGCCGGGCCGGCGGGTCGTCGTCCACCCCGGCGACGAGACCTCCGGCCGCATCGGCGGCGGCAGTGCCGCCGGCGGCCTGGCCGACGTGGTGCTGGTGCGGGAGGCAGCCGCCGGAGACCGGCTGGTCGCGGTGCCCGACGGCATGTCCATGGATGTCGCGGCGCTGACCGAGCCGGTCGCGGTGGGCATGCACGCCGCCGAGCAGGCCGGCGTGGCCCCCGGTGAATCGGTGGCGGTATTCGGTTGCGGCCCTGTCGGTTTGGCGGCAATCGCAGCACTGGCCGACCGGGGATTCACCGGGATCGTCGGGGTGGACCCCTCCGCCGAGCGCCGTCGCCTCGCCGGGGCCGTCGGTGCGTCGGCCACGATCGACCCCGACCGAACCTCGGTGTGGCGGGAACTTCGCAGTCTGCACGGCACCCGGGCGCTGGCATACGGACAGGCGCCGGCCACCGACGCGTTCATCGAGGCGTCCGGATCGGATGCGGTGCTGACCTCGATCATCGACCGGGCCGGTCCGGGCTCGCGAATCAGCGTGGTGGGACTGCACTACACGCCGGTGCCGGTGAACTTCCTGCAGGTGCTGATGAAGGAACTGACGATCCGCGGCTCGATGGAATATCCGGCCCGGTTCGCCGACGCCATCGACCTGCTGGCCCGTCGGGACCTCTCGGCGCTCATCACCCACCGGTTTGCGCTCGGCGAGGTCGACGCGGCCCTGGAACTGCTGGCCGGCAGCCGCGAGTGCGGCAAGGTCATGATCACCCCGCGGGGCTGAGAGCCAGCCGCAGGAACTCCCGCCGGCGGGCCAGCACGCTGGGCAGCCACGGACCCACCTCGGCGGCTTCGAACCAGCCGGTGCGCTCCAGCAGCATCCCCAGCACTGTGACAGCCTCCAGCCGGGCCAGCGGCGCGCCCAGGCAGAAGTGGACGCCCTTGCCGAAGCTCATGTGGCCCTTGCTCACCGGGCGGTCCAGCCGGAACTCGTCGGGGTTCTCGAAGTGGGCCGGGTCGCGGTTCGCCGCTCCCCACAGCAGCAGCACCCGGGAATCCTCCGGCACCGCGACACCGGCCACCTCGGTGTCGGCCAGGACGTGGCGGTAGTGGGCACGGAACGGAGGTTCCAGCCGCAGAGTCTCCTCCACGAAAACCGGGAGCAGATCCGGGCGCCCGCGAAGCAGCTGCTGCAGCTGGGGGTCGGTGGCCAGGATCGCCGCGGCGGTGCCCAGCAGTGACGCCGTCGATTCGCCGCCGGCGCTGAACAGCGAGACCAGGATCAACCGGGCGGTGAAGCCGTCGAGGTGGCCGGCTTCGCACGCGGTGGCCAGCACGCCCATCAGATCGTCGCGGGGATCGGCCGCGGCCAGGCGCAGCCGGGTGGCGAGGTAGGCGTCCAGATCGGAGATCGCAGCCATCGACGCTGCCAGGTCGCCGGCGGACATCAGCCCGTCGAGCAACTGGGTGCTGGCGTACCCCCACCGGGCCAGCTGGTCGGCGTCGGCTTCGGGGACACCGATCAGCTCCGCGACGATCAGCATCGGCAGCCGGTTGGCGACCGCCTCCATCCACTCGACGGTGCCGCCGTCATCCGTTGTCGCCCAGAGCTTCTCGAAGACCGTGGCGATGAGGGGCTGCAGTGCCTGTACCCGCCTGGCGGTGAACTGGCCCAGCAGCAGCTTGCGGTGCGCGGCATGGACCGGGTCGTCGGCGGTGACCAGGATGTGGGTGCGGCCGCCCACCCCGTCCATCGGGAACGACCCCATCCCGGCGTCCGCGGTGTAGGTCATCGTCGCGGTCAGGTTGGAGGAGAAGACCTCCGGCCGGTTGACGACGTCGGTGATCGCGGCCCAACCGGCGGCCAGATGGAACGGGGAGTCACCGAGCCGGTGGACGCCGCCCTCGCCGCGCAGCCGGGCGTAGAGCGGATAGGGGTCCTGGACCGCCGCCTCGGCGAAGAACTCCGCCGGGTCCAGCGTCGGCGCACCCACTCGGTCAGTCTAGAGGCTGACGCGGTTCGGCGCGCTCGTCATCGCTGAGCGACGATGAGCGCGCCGAAGTCGCCTGGAGTGCGACGTTACGCCGTCTCGGTGATGGGCCGGTCCACCCAGCTCATCAGCTTGCGCAGCTTGGCACCGGTGACCTCGATCGGGTGCTCGGCGTTCTGCTTGCGCAGCGTCTCCAGTTCCCTGTTCCCGCCCTCGACGTTGGCGACCAGACGCTTGACGAAGGTGCCGTCCTGGATCTCGGCGAGGATCTGCTTCATCCGGGCCTTGGTGTCGGCGTCGATCACCCGGGGACCGGACAGGTACCCGCCGAATTCCGCTGTGTCGGAGACCGAGTAGTTCATCCGGGCGATGCCGCCCTCGTACATCAGGTCGACGATGAGCTTGAGCTCGTGCAGCACCTCGAAGTAAGCCAGTTCCGGGGCGTAACCCGCCTCGACCATCACCTCGAAGCCGGTCTTGACCAGTTCCTCGGTGCCGCCGCACAGCACGGCCTGCTCGCCGAACAGGTCGGTCTCGGTCTCGTCCTTGAAGGTGGTCTTGATGACCCCGGCGCGGGTGCCGCCGATGCCCTTGGCGTACGACAGCGCCAGTGCCAGGCCCTCACCGGTGGGGTCCTGCTCGATGGCCACCAGGCAGGGCACGCCCTTGCCGTCGACGAACTGCCGGCGCACCAGGTGCCCGGGCCCCTTCGGTGCGACCATGCCGACGGTGACGTCGGCGGGCGGCTTGATCAGGCCGAAGTGGATGTTCAGGCCGTGGCCGAAGAACAGCGCGTCGCCGGCCTTCAGGTTCGGCTCGATGTCGTTTCTGAAGATCTCGGCCTGCGCGGTGTCCGGCGCCAGCAGCATGATCACGTCGGCCCACTTGGCCACCTCAGCGGGGGTGTCGACCAGCAGGCCCTGCTCCTCGACCTTGGCGCGCGACTTCGAGCCCTCCTTGAGGCCGACCTTCACCTGCACGCCGGAGTCGCGCAGGCTCAGCGAGTGCGCGTGGCCCTGGCTGCCGTAGCCGATCACACCGACCTTGCGGCCCTGGATGACCGACAGGTCGGCGTCGTCGTCGTAGAACATCTCGATTGCCACTGAACTGATTCCTTTTCTCTTACTTCGTGTTCGTGATGCCGCGCGGACCACGCGACAGTGCTACCACACCGGACTGCACCGTCTCGCGGATGCCGTACGGTTCCAGCACCCGGATGAGCGCCTCGAGTTTCTCCTCGGTGCCGGTGGCCTCGACGGTCAGCGACTCGGTGGACACGTCGATCACCTTGGCGCGAAACAGGTTCACCGCCTCGATGACCTGGCTGCGGTTGCCGGCATCGGTGCGAACCTTGATCAGCGCCAACTGCCGCGCAACCATGTTGCCCTCGTCCTGCTCGAGAATCTTGATCACGTTGATCAGCTTGTTCAGCTGTTTGGTGATCTGCTCCAGCGGGGTCTCCTCGGCGGTGACGACGATGGTCATCCGGGACATGTCCTTGACGTCGGTGGGTCCCACCGCCAGCGACTGGATGTTGAACCCGCGCCGGGAGAACAGGGCGGCCACCCGGGCCAGCACGCCGGGCTTGTCCTCGACGAGGACGGACAGAGTATGGGTCTTGATGTTCGGCATCAGGCGCGTCCCTCCTCGTTGTCCTCGTCGAACAGCGGCCGGATGTTGCGGGCCGCCATGATCTGGTCGTTTCCGGTGCCGGCCGCCACCATCGGCCACACCTGCGCGTCCGCGCCGACGATGAAGTCGATGACGACCGGCCGGTCGTTGATCGCGCGGGCCTGGTTGATCACGTCGACGACGTCTTCGGCACGCTCGCAACGCAATCCGACGCAACCCATGGCCTCGGCCAGCTTGACGAAGTCGGGGATGCGCTGGCTGTGGGTGGCCAGGTCGGTGTTGGAGTAGCGCTCGCCGTAGAACAGTGTCTGCCACTGCCGGACCATGCCGAGGTTGCCGTTGTTGATCAGAGCGACCTTGATCGGCACGCCCTCCACGGCGCAGGTGGCCAGTTCCTGGTTGGTCATCTGGAAGCAGCCGTCGCCGTCGATCGCCCACACCTCGGCGTCCGGCAGCGCCATCTTCGCGCCCATTGCCGCGGGGATCGCGTAGCCCATGGTGCCCAGCCCGCCGGAGTTCAGCCAGGTGCGCGGCTTCTCGTAGGAGATGAACTGCGCGGCCCACATCTGATGCTGGCCCACCCCCGCCACGTAGACCGCGTCCGGCCCGGCGATCCTGCCCAGTTGCTCGATGACGTACTCCGGGCTCAGGCTGCCGTCGTGCTGCGGGTCGTAGCTCAGCGGGTAGGTCTCCCGGACCCCGTTGAGGTATGCCCACCACGGCGCCAGATCGGGGTCGCAGACGCCCTCATTGCCGATCCGGTCGGCGCCGGCGGGCATCCGGCGGAACGCCGCGATCAGGTCGCGGATGACGGCCTTGATGTCACCGACGATCGGGACGTCGGCGTGCCGGTTCTTGCCGATCTCGGCCGGGTCGATGTCGGCGTGGATCACCTTCGCCCCCGGGGCGAAGGAGTCCAGCTTGCCGGTCACCCGGTCGTCGAAGCGGGCGCCGAGAGCGATGATCAGGTCGCTGCGCTGGAAGGCCGCCACCGCGGCGACCGTGCCGTGCATGCCCGGCATGCCGAGGTTCTGCGGGTGGCTGTCCGGGAAGGCGCCGCGGGCCATCAGGGTGGTGACCACCGGGATGCCGGTCAACTCTGCCAGTTCGGCGAGTTCCTCGGTCGCCTCGCCGCGGATCACCCCGCCGCCGACGTAGAGCACCGGTCTGCGGGCCTCGGCGATGAGCCTGGCGGCTTCCTTGATCTGGCGGCCGTGCGGCTTGGTGTTCGGCTTGTAGCCGGGCAGCTCGAGCTGCGGCGGCCAGGCGAAGGTGCACTGGCCCTGCAGCACGTCCTTGGGGATGTCCACCAGCACCGCGCCGGGCCGCCCGGTGGCGGCGATATGGAAGGCCTCGGCCAGCGAGCGGGCGATGTCGTCGCCGTCGCGGACCAGGATGTTGTGCTTGGTGATCGGCATGGTGATTCCGGTGATGTCGGACTCCTGGAAGGCGTCGGTGCCGATCAGGCTGCGGCCCACCTGCCCGGTGATCGCGACGACGGGGACGGAGTCCATCTGGGCGTCGGCCAGCGGGGTCACCAGGTTGGTGGCTCCCGGGCCCGAGGTGGCCATCATGACGCCGACCCGCCCGGTGGCGTGGGCGTAGCCGCTGGCGGCGTGGCCCGCGCCCTGCTCGTGGCGGACCAGCACGTGGCGCAACTTGGTCGAGTCGAAGAGCGGGTCGTACACCGGCAGGACCGCGCCGCCCGGGATGCCGAAGATCAGCTCGACGCCGAGTTCCTCCAGGGAACGGACCACCGCCTCGGCCCCGGTGAGCCGCTGCGGGGCGATGCGATTGGCGCGCGAGGTGGCGTGGCCGTTGGCCGGGACGGCGTCATCGGACTCGGGCGCTCGCGTGGTGGGTGCGCTCACTGGGTTCCTCGGTCTCTCGTGACTTGTTCGGGCTATCGGGCGGGTCTGCGGTTGTGGGGCAAGAAAAAACCCCCGTCAGCGTGGGCGGCTGTACGAGGGTTGCGCGCTGGTGCGTGTGACTAAACCCGGGGGCGGGCAAGCGCGGCACCAACGCGCTGACCTACTACGAGCTTTCCGCCGGACGTCATACCTGCGAAGGTTAGCCTCGGCACAGCTCAAGCGTCAACCTCACCGCCGCAGACCCGCGCACGAACGGCCCCCCGGTGGGATGATTCCGGGATGGCCGGCCAAGGAGACAACGCCCCGACGGTGATCAGGATCTCCCCGATCGCGCACTTTGCGTCCTTTTTCCTGCTGATGGCCCTGCTCACGGTCGGTCCGGCGTTCGGCATGACCAGCATGGCGGTGCTTTTGCTGGTCCCGGTGGCCCTCTCCTTCGCCATCGAGCGGCTGCGCACGGTGGCCGACGAGGACAGCGTCACCGGCCGGACCCTGCTCAACAGCAGGACCGCCCCGTGGACGCAGGTCGACGGACTGAAGTTCACCCGCGGCGGCTGGGCGCGGGCCTGCCTGAGCGACCACACCGACATGCTGCTGCCCGGGGTGACCTTCGCGACGCTGCCGAAGCTGACCGGCGCCAGCGGCGGCCGGGTGCCCAACCCCTACCAGCGTTAGCCGGTCAGGCGAACGGGTTGATACCGCGCAGGTAGAGCCAGGCGGCAACACCGCCGCCGGCCCCCAGCAGGAGGGCCAGGAACGATCCGATGAACGGGCGTCTGGCCCAGCCGCGACCGCCGTCGAAGCCGTAGCGGCCGGGTCCGGCCAGGATGATCGCGGCCGCTACCGCGGTCAGCATCAACAGGTACTCAGCGGCCGAGTCGAAGACGAAGATGCCGCCCTTCTGGCGCTGCACGGTGAACGTCGCGAGCAGGCTGTTGACCAGGAACGCCAGCGCCACCGCAGCGGCCACGGGTGTGAACAGCCCGAGTACCAGCAGGACTCCCGAGGCGATCTGCGCGCCGGCCGCCACGTAGGTCAGCAGCCCCGCGTTCTGGTAGCCGGCTTCGGTGAGGGTCTCCCGGAACCC
This sequence comes from Mycobacterium sp., assembly GCF_046095365.1. Taxonomy (GTDB): domain Bacteria; phylum Actinomycetota; class Actinomycetes; order Mycobacteriales; family Mycobacteriaceae; genus Mycobacterium. The sequence goes on along the minus strand of NZ_JBJTJF010000009.1, from coordinate 16,500 downwards.
CTGCAGGCCCTCTCCGCCCCACCAGCCGAACGCGTTCTGCAGTCCGTGCGCGATGAACACCACGCCCAGGGCGACCCGTAGCACGAGCAGCCCGAGGTCCTGGGTCCCGCGCCGTCCGGCGGCACGGGCCCGCGCCTCGGCGTCGACCGGGCTGATCTCCAGCGGGCCCGCCGCGGCCGGCGGCGGCACGGCCGGTGGCGGCGCGCTCTGCGGCTGGGCCGCCGGCTCCACGTAGGGCAGCGGATCCGGCTCCTGCAGCAGCCCGTATCCGGTCGATGGACCGGGCGCCGGGGCCGCCGGCCCCGATCCGTAGGGCGCTTTGAGCCGGGTGGTCTCGAAGTCGCCGCCCAGGGTTCCCGCCGCCAGGTCGTCCTCGGGATCGACCAGCCGGGCCGACGCGGGCCGGACCGGGGCGTCCTCGGGCCGCTGCCAGCCGGGATCGGGGTTCTGGCTCGTCACAGAGGCCAGGGTAAGTGCTATCGGCGCCAAATCGGGGATTTGTCCCGCACGTCGAACCGGGGATCCGGCCCGAGCCGCGAGGACCGTCGTGGCGCGGACCGGCGGGCGATCCGTAACCTTGCGGCATGCGCACGCGTCCCGCCCGGTCGGCCGTGGCTGCGCTGTGCGCGGCGGCCGCCGTGGTCTCCGGGTGCGCGCGGTTCGACAACGCGGTCTCGCAGCCGTTCACCACACCCCCGGACTTGCGGCCCGGCCCGCCGTCCACTCCGCCGCCTCCCCCGCCGCTGCCGCCCAAGCCCTTTCCGAAGGTCTGCCCGGCTCCCGGGGTCATGCAGGGCTGCCTGGAGAGCACCAGCGGGCTGATCATGGGCTCCGACGCCAAGACCGCCCTGGTCGCCGAACGCACCACGGGCGCGGTCAAGAAGGTCTCGGTCAGCGCCGAGCCGAAGGTCGAACTGGTCATCCCGGTCGACGGAAGCGGCGACGGCGGCCTGATGGACATCGTGCTGTCCCCCGCCTACTCCCAGGACCGGCTGATGTACGCCTACATCAGCACGCCGACCGACAACCGGGTGATCCGCATCGCCGACGGAGACGCGCCCAAGGACATCCTCACCGGAATCCCCAAGGGCGCAGGCGGCAACACCGGGTCGCTGATCTTCACCAGCCCCACCACGCTGGTGGTGCAGACCGGTGACGCGGGCAACCCGGAAGCCGCCAACGACCCGAAGTCCCTGGCGGGCAAGGTGATCCGGATCGAGCAGCCGACGACGGTCGGCCAGGCCCCGCCGACGACGGCGCTGAGCGGGATGGGCGCCGGCGGCGGCATGTGCGTCGATCCGGCGGACAAGTCGCTCTACGTGACCGACCGCACCCCGGCCGGAGACCGGCTACAGCGCATCGGCCCGGACTCCAAGGCGACCACGGTGTGGACCTGGCCGAACCGCCCCGGGGTGGCGGGCTGCGTGGCGCTGGACGGCACGGTGCTGGTGAATCTGGTCAACACCAAACAGACCGTCGCGGTTCGGCTGGCGCAGGCCACCGGTGCGGTCACCGGGGATCCCGAAGTGGTGCGCCAGGACAAGCACGGTCACGCCTGGGGGCTGGCCGTCGCACCCGACGGCAACATCTGGGGAGCCACGGTGAACCGCACCGCCGGTGATGCCGAGAGACTCGACGACGTGGTCTTCCCGCTCTTCCCGCAGGGCGGCGGCTTCCCGCGCTCCAACGCCGACGTCACCTGACGTCGAGCACCAGCCCGGGGTCGAAGGTGGCCCGGGCGGCCACCGAGGCCGCAGCGGCGGCGACCACCAGACCTGCAGCGCTGTCGTAGCCCTTCGGAAAGACGATCTCAGCGCTGTCCGGGCCGTCGCGGTGAGCCATCAGCCAGTCGTAGAGCAGCCAGTCCAGCGCGCACGTCACCGCCATGGGGTCCGCCCCGGGCGTCCGGGATGCGTCCACCACCGTGCGCAGGGCGTCGCGGTGCTCCTCGCGGGCGCCTTCCTTGTTGGCCCCCGAGCTGTCGAACATCAGCATCGACAGGGTCAGCGGAAATCGTTGCCCCTCATCGGTTCTCACCACCCAGCGGCCACCCATCCAGGGCTTGTCCGGGTCGACCCGGTGAAACTCGCCGTAACCGCCCACCACACCGAGTCCGGGGTCGTCGAGCTCACCCTCGAAGGGAGCCGGGCCGAGCAGTCCCAGCGGCCGCCGGGCCCGGATGGAGAACAGGGCTGCGGTGCCGATGATCTTGCCGGCGCGCAGGTCCGCGCTCAGCCCGGTCTTCTCCAGGCCGGCGGCGTACTCGTGGCACAGCCGGTCCAGCGTCCGGTGCAGTTCCAGCAGTCCGTCGCGCTCGTCCGGCCCGGCCGGACCGCGCCCGCCGCCGAGGATCTCGCCGAATCGCTCGGCGGCGATGATCAGCGCGTCGTCGAGGGCCTCCAGGTGGGTGGCGATAAGCCGGTCGGGCTCGTCGTCGCCGACGACGAGGGCCTGCAGCGAGGTGGGCGCTCCGGACGGGGTGGCCCAGAAGAAGCCGATCTGGCCGTCGGACTGGATGATCCGCGGTCTCACCGCGTCCTCGTCCACAGCATCACCCGGTTGTTGCCGGAGTCCGCGACGGCCAGCGTGTCCCCGCACAGCGACAGTCCGTAGGGCCAGCAGAGCGTGTCGCGCTGGACGGCGGTCCAGCGGTTCTCGCCGTTGGATCCGAAGTCCGGCTGGGCCAGCACGAAGTCGGCGCCCCGCGCGACCGGGCCGTCCGGCATCCCCTCCCAGAGCAGGATCCGGTTGTTGGCCGTGTCGGCGACGGCAAGCCGGTCACCGTCCAGACACACCGCGTACGGGAAGCGCATCCGGTCTGCCGTGTGCGGGCCATACGGCCACTCCTCGGCGCCGGTGAAATCCGGCTGCCCGACCACCAGGTCCGCGGGCCGGTCGGATTCGGGTTGCGGGGACCAGCCCAGCACCCGGTGATCGCCGGCGTCGGCGACCAGGAGCAGGCCGTCCCGGCCGGAGATGTCGTGGGCCCAGCGGAAGCTGTCCGGCCCGGCCGGGCCGCCGCGATTCTCCTCGTGCGAGACGGCGTCCGGCTGACCCAGGATGACGTCCGGACGCTGATCGGGCGCGGGAATACCGTTGCGCCAGCCCAACACCCGCCGGTTTCCGGTGTCGGCGACCCAGAACGTCGTGCCGACCACCGCGATCCCGAAGGGCCAGTAGAGGCCGGCCGCCGAACAGTCGCCGCCGCGGTTGGCCTCGACCGAACCGGGGTCAGGTTGGCCGATGACGTGATCGGGGGCCAGGTCGTTCACCGTGGGCACGCTGTCCCACACCAGGATCCGGTGATGCCAGGCGTCGGCGACGATCAGCCGGCCGTCGTGCACGAGCACCCCGGTGGGTAGGTTCATGCCGCGTTCCGGGCCGCGCCCGCCGGCGGCCGGCCCCTCGGTGTCTCCGTCGGGCTGGCCGAGTACGACGTCGGCGGGTTGCTCGTCACGGTCGGGTACGCCGTTCCAGATCAGCACCCGGTGGTTGCCGGAGTCGGCCACCACCAGGTGGTCGGCGGAGACGAACACACCCCGCGGGGAGTACATCCAGGCCATCGAGGGCTTGGCGGCAGGAAGCGCCAGACCTCCCGGCGCGGGGGCGCCGAGCCACACCTGCGGTACCCATCCGCCGGTCAGGTCGACATCGGGAACGACGTCGGGGCGGGTACCCACGCCACTGATGTTGTGCCGGACGGTGTACCGGCTCATCCGACCCGTACCCAGACCTCGCCGTCGTCCACCCGCAGCGGCAACTGCTCAAGTTGAGCGCCGGGAGCGCTGAGGCACTCCCCCGATGAGGCGTCGAAGCAGAACCCGTGCCATGGGCAGGTCAGGGTCCCGTTGCTCAGGTCGAGTACGGCATCGTCGAGCGGCAGCGCCTCATGCGCACATTCGTTGCGGTACGCCGACAACCGCTGGCCGATGTTGACCACGATCACCTCGGTGGACCGGCCTTCGCTTCTCAGCGCCGCCGACGAGATCTCGCCGACCGGCAGGCCGGCCGCCGGACCGAGCCGCACCCAGCCTTCGGCTGCGGGATCGCGACCGATCCGCAGCGACTCCAGCGGGATCAGGGTCGGGGTCGGCTCGGCGGCCACCACCTCGACCGCGGTGATTGCCGGAACACCCTGCACCAGAGCGTCTTCCACGAGATTACGCAGGGTCACCGAGGACATCGAGCAGCCGTTGCACGCTCCCTCCAGCCGCACGAATGCGGTGCCGTCCTCGACCCGGACCAGCGACACGTCACCGCCGTGACTCTGCAACTGGGGGCGCACCGAGTCCAGCACCTGTCCGGCGTGGGTCACCGGGTCGGGACGGACGATCCCGTGCAGGGAGAGCAGCAGATGCACCAGCGGGTCGTCGACCAATTCGAAGAGCACGGGACGGGCGCCGTCGTCGCCGCGCATCGCGGTGACGATCCTCACCAGGCCGGCCCGGTGCACGGCCTCGATGGCGGCCTGCAGTTCCTCGGCCACCGCCCGGGCGGCGGGGTCCAGACCGTCCAGCGCGCTCGCCGCGTCGTCGACCCGCTTGGCCAACTCCTCGAATGCCGGCTCGGTTGTTGTCATTCCGCGATCGACTCCGTCTCGGTCCGGGCCAGCGCCTGCTGGCGGGAGATCTCGTCGAGCACTCCGCGCACCGTGCGCACCGAGTCGTGGTCGCCGAGTTCCTCGAAAAGGAAACGCGCCTCGTACAGCTTGGCCTTGGCCTGGTCGAAATCGCCGAGATGGGCCAGCACGTTGCCCTGGTTGGCCAGCACCCGCGCCCGGCCCAGCGGGTCGGCGTCCCGATCGCGGGCCACCAGCACGCCCTCGTAGAGTTCGACCGCCTCGACCAGGTTGTCGGTCTGGTGGCTCGAGGGCGTGTAGACCAGCGAGTTGGCCAGGTTCAGCTGGACGCTCGCCCACTGTTCGGGGTGGTCCTCGCGGGTGTAGACCTTCAGCGCCGACCGCAGTGACTGCGCGGCCACACCCAGACGCAGCTGGCTGGACGCCTCGGTCATCGGCATGGTCAGGTAGGCGGTGGCGAGGTCGGCGTGGGCGGCGGCCCACAGCAGCGGCGCTTCCGACCGCAGTACCAGCTGTAACGCCGAATGATAGTGCGGCACAGCGCGATTGAGCAGATCCGGTCGGTCAACCGCCTGCTGGTGCAACAGCCCCGCCAGGGTCAGGTGTAACTCCGCTCGGGCCACCCGCAGATCCTCGGCGCCCTCCAGCGCACCCAAAGCCCGCTCCAGCCGCGCCACCCCGTCGGCGGTGTTCTCCTGCCCGGCGAGCGAGCCCGCGGCCCCCAGCAGGACACCCCGCAGCGGCCCGCAGCCCTCGCCCGCGGCCTCGGCGGCCCGGTCGAGCAGCGCCACCGCCCCGGCGGTGTCGCCGTCGTCGAGGGCCTTGCTGGCCTGGGCCGACAACACCATCGCGGCCAGTTCGCCGGTGGCCGAACCCATCTCCGGCGGGGTGTCGGTGCGCCCCAGCGCGAAGAGCACCACGTCGACCAGGACACCGAATTCGCCCAGTGCCGAGCGCAATTCGGCGGGATCCTCGGTACCCCCGTCGGGGTCCATCACGAAGCGGTTGTAACGGGTGACCGGGTCGTCACCGGTCAGCGCGGCCAGCGCACCCGCCCGGTCCCCGGACAGTGCGAGTTCGTGGGCTCGCAGGGCCGGCGGCCAGTCGGGGATCGACCCGGACAGCAATGCCAGCCGGGCCGGCTCGGTGTCCGGCTCGGCCGGGACCAGCAGGTAGCCCAGCGGCAGCGGAAAGGCGCCAAGCGGTTGCGGACGGACCGCGAGAACGGCCGCCTCGACGTCGGTCACAGAACTCCTCCCGGTCCTTGCGGGCCGTTTCCCTCAGGATGTCTCATCCGTTCACCGGTCCGCCGCCGATGTCGCGTTCGGCGGTCCGCCGGATCAGGTCGGCTGCCAGTTCGGCGCGGGCCCGGGTGGCGTGGCTGTTGATCCGCTTGCGGACGACGCCGTCGGCGAAGACCACGACGATCTCCACCACCCAGCGGCCCGACTCCTCGACGACCACGGTGGCGACGTCCAGCGCCACATCCGCGGAGCTGCCCTGGCGTACCTCCGTCTTCGGCCATTGCCGCTCGCCCCGGTCCTCACCCACGGCGATCACCGCGCGTCCCGCCCGGGCAGCGGAATCCGAAGAGCCTTGTGCTCATCGTCCCAGAATGCCGCATGGACCCCCACCGGGAAGTCGTCACGGAGCACTTCGCGCACCAGCAGCACGCGGTCACCGGCCGGGTTGCGCTGTTTGAGCAGCAGGCCGCCGCTGCTGGGACCGCGCAGCGGGAACAGCCACAACTCGCCGTCGCGGGGCACCACGGCCACCGCGTCGGAGGGAAACCTGCCGGCCGACAGCGCGGCGTCGAGGCGCAGGTAGCCCTCGGCGGTGATCTCGACGTCGACCTCGTCGGCACCGACCGGTCGCAGCGGGCCCAGAAAGTCGCGCTCGATCAGCGCGAGCACCTGCTCCATGCCGGCCCGGACCGGCGCGGACAACTCGGCGCCCAGATCCATCGCGGCCGCCTCGATCAGGAACACGGTGATGTCGGTGGGACACGCCTCTCCCAGCGCCCACCGCGCGAACGGGATCGCATGGTCCCACCGGAAGGCATGGGTGTGCAGGCCCTGCAGCGGCGGCAGGTCGTCGAGCTCCTCGCCCGGAACCCGGTAGACCGTGCCGGGCGCGGCTGCGGCGCTGCCCTGCGACACGCACGCGTCGACGATCACCACCCGCCGCGCACCGCGCATCTGGAAGCCGACGTCCATCCCGGCGGTGCCCCCGTCGACCAGCCGCGCGCCCTCGGGCACACCGCGGTCCCACAGATGCCGTATCAGAACCGGGCCGACCCCGTCGTCGCCGCGCAGCAGATTGCCGCAGCCGACCACCAGAACGTCGCAGCCCGGCGGCTCCAGGTCGATCTCCGGTGCGACCTCGCCGGCCACACGGTTCCCCTCCGGTGTGAGCCCCTCTTTCACACCATTCCGTTGATGACGAACTTCGAGAGCTCCCGGCCGGTCTTGCCGTCGTAGGCGTGCACGGTGCAGACCAGGCAGGAGTCGAAGCTGCGCGCGACGTGGCCGAGTTCGACCGGGTCCTCCGGGTCGACGATCGGGGCGCCGACGATCGCCTGCTCCATCGGGCCCAGCACATCGCTGCCGTCGCGCGGGCCGATGTTCCACGCGGTCGGAGTGATCACCTGGTAGTTCTTGATCTTGTTGTTCTCCAGCACGATCCAGTCCGACAGCGAGCCGCGGGCGGCCTCGGTGGAGCCGAAACCGCGGCCCGAGTCGTACTCGGTGGGCTTGCTGTAGAAGCTCTCCTTGAGGTCGAGTTGGTCGAGCCAGGTGCGCACCCACTTGAAATACTTGGGCGCCTCGTGCAGCCGGGCCAGTTGTCGGACCATCACGCTCGGGCCGATCTTGTTGTACATGTCGAGGAACAACGGGTCGTTGTCCTGGTGCGGTGCGGCGTTCGGGCCGGCCGCGGCCATCCGGCGGGCCAGCGGACCGGCCTCCAGCGGCAGGTCGCCCATCCCGTCGATCAGGTAGCGCGGCGACTTCGCCCAGCTGTACTTGCCCTGCCCCCTGCCCTTCTCCGGGTCGACCGGGATGGTCTCGCCGTCGAACGGGTGCAGCGGCCGGCTGCCCTCGTAGAACGAGTGCGTGACGTCCTCGCGCACGTTGGCCTGGTCGAACTCGTGGTACCGGCCCCCGGCGAACACGCCGCTGCGGCCGATCAGCGCGGCGTTGCGGCCCTCGATGGTCGGGTTGCGATACAGCGCGGGATCGAAGTAGGTGCCGGTCGCCAGGTAGTTGCCGACACCGGCGCCGTATTTGTCCAGGCCGATGTCCAGCGAGTAGCGGATGAAGAAGCCCATGTCGCTGTTGCGCTGCGACTCGTTCTCGTCGACCCAGGCCAGCACGTCCTCCCAGGTCTTGTTCTCCAGCCAGCGGTCGACGCTGCAGCCCAGCAGGTCGGACTCCAGCCAGTTGTCCTTCCAGTTCTCCAGGATCGCGATCGAGCGGGTGACGTCGGAGAGGGTGGCCGCTCCCATCACACCGCCGGGCACCATGAAGCTGGAATGCGGCCACTGCCCGCCGAAGATGGCGTAGACCTCGACCGGTTTCTGCGAGAGCACCACACCCTTCTGGTAGCTGGTGCCCACGTACGGCGCATGCCGGCGCACCGCCTCGTCGTACATCGGGGATTTGGCGTAGTTCTTGTTGGTCAGGTCGATGGCGAACAGCGCGTAGTAGTAACGCGGGATGGACTGCAGCGTCTCGCAGCCCTGGGCGATGTTGCGCACCAGGGTCGCGTTGGTCGGCATGGTGGTCTTCCACGCGGTGTCCAGCGCGTAGGCCGACTTGTAGAGGTGACTGCCGCCGCAGATGCCGCAGATGCGCGGACACACGATCAGTCCGGCGTGCGGGTCCTTGCCGCGCAGGATGATCTCGAATCCGCGGAACATCGCGGCCTCGGTCCAGGCCGAGGTGACGACCCCGTCGGTGATGGTGACCCGGACGTCGAGGTCGCCCTCGACGCGTCCGAGCGGGCTGACATGCAGATCCATTGATGTCATTGGGTGAGTCCTCCAGAGTCTCTAGGTCAGATGTTTCGGCGCGGCGTCAGACCACGAACATGTCTTCTTTGGTCCACTTCGGCGCGGCGACCCGCGCCGCGGCGGCGGCTGCCATGTAGGACAGCTTCTTGGTACCGGTTCCGGTCTCCTTGGGGATCACCCCGGCGACCTTCTGGGTCTTGAACACGGTGCCCGGCGCCAGGTCGAAGTGCGGGAACTCCGGCTCGGTGCAGCCGTAGCACGGCTGGCCGGCGCGGGTCTTCGAGGACTGGCGGTTCCACAGGATGCGATTGCACGGCGAGTGCGTCATCGGGCCGCGGCAGCCGAACTCGTAGAACAGGCAGCCGGTGCGGGTGCCCTCGCCGAAGGACATGGTGGACTGCTTGTACTCGTAGAACTGCACCCGGGTGCACCCGGTCTGGGTGAACGTCTTGAAGAAGGTCTGCGGCCGCTGCAACTCGTCCAGCGCGATGTCGCTGGTGCGGCCGGTGGCCAGCGCGACGAGGATCTGGGTTATCCAGTCGGGGTGCGCGGGGCAGCCGGGGATGTTGATCACCGGCAGTCCGGCCTTGGACTTGAAGTTGGGTCCCAGGAAACCGCCCCGGTTGCGCTTGTGGAACTGCAGCCCGGTGGACGCCGACGGGTTGGGTTCCATCGCCGGGATACCGCCCCAGCACGCGCAGTCGCCGATGGCGACGACGATGCCGGCCTGGCTGGCCAGCTCGGTCACCCAGTCCTTCATCGGACGGTCGGCGAACATGTCCATCCGGCCGGTTCCGTTGGGCGCCTCGATCACCGAGCCCTCGAAGACGAAGACGTCCATCGGACGCGCACCGGATGCGCAGTCCCGGAAGATCTTCTGGGCCTGGTTGCCCAGTTCCAGGCCGAGCGAGGGATGCCAGATCACCTCGAGCCCGAAGTCGACGATCAGGTCGACGACGTTGGGTTCGTCGGCGTTGAGGAAGGACATCGTGTTGCCGCTGCACGCCCCTCCCTGAAACCACAGAACAGACGCCATGAACGAACTCCTCTCAAACGGCCCGGGACGCGGGGATACCCGGACAGACAGGCCGGGGCGGACAGGGGAGGGCGGGCACCGCTGAACGTCGCGACAGCCAAGCCGTCATGCAAGACCTCCGGGTCTTCTGGCCCCTGTGACGACAGTAACCCCTCCGGCTCGGCGGGGTGGTCAATTTCGGACCGGGAGTCGGTACCGCGTCAGAAAAAATTTACAACGCGGAAACCCATCGGGGGCTAGGGCCGTTGGTCCTCCGGCGCAACCGTGACGGTGACGGTCGTGCCCGCCCCCGGCGCGGACTGGACGGTCAGGGTCCCGCCGACCAGCTCGGCCCGCTCGGCCATCGACAGCATGCCGTAGCCGCCGGCCGAGGCGGCGGCACCGGCGTCCAGGCCGACCCGCCTGGCGGCGGCGTCGAAACCGACGCCGTTGTCCCGGATCTCAAGGCGGGCAACGCCGTCGCGAACCGTGAACTCAACGGTGGCCACCAGTGCCCGGGCGTGCTTGACGACGTTCTGCACGCACTCCTGCGCGATCCGGTACAGCGCCACCTCGATGTGCTCGGACAGCCTGGCGTCGTCGAGGTGCAACTCCAGGTCGACCTCCGGGGTGGAGGCGGCCAGGCTGGCCAGGGCTCCGCCCAGGCCCAGGTCGTCGAGGACCGGCGGTCGCAGGCCGCTGATCGCCGACCTGGCCTCCCCCAGGGTCAGGTCAACAAGGTCGCGGGCCTTCTCCAGTTGCTCGGCCGCCGCGGGCTGGTCGCCGTCGTCGACCGCGCGGGCCGCGGCATCGAGCCGATAGGTCAGCCCGACCAGTCGTTGGGAGATGCCGTCGTGGATGTCACCGGCCAGCCGCCGCCGCTCGCTCTCCTGGGCGGCGATGACCTGTTCGGCGAAATCCTCGTGAGCGCGCTCGCGCGCCGACAGCTGGCGGTGCAACCGGGCCTGGTGCAGGGCCCCGGCGATCAGCCGGCCGATCACCAGCAGTAGTTCGACGTCGCGGGGGCTGAAGTCCCGTCGCGAGATGGTGTGCACGTTGAGCACCCCCACCAGACCACCCGGCTCAGTCTCCATCGGCACCGAGGCCATCGAGGTGAAGTCGTTGCCGCGCAGCGCCGCGATCGGCACATACCGCGGGTCGGCCTCCTTGTCGCTGACGATCACCACCGGCTGCCGGTTGCTGGCCACCCAGCCGGACACCCCCGAGCCGAGCGGCAGCCGGATCCGGCCCACCTGCTCGTCGAACGGCGGGGTGGCCCCGGCCAGCGTCAGCGAACTGTCGGTGTCGTCGAGCACATGCACGAAACAGACGTCGGAGGCGGTGGCGGCGGTGATCATCCTGGCCACCGCCGCGGCCATCGGCTCCACGCCGGGTCCGGTCGACGTCGCCGCGATGATGTCGCGCAGCAGGGCGACCTCCCGGTCGGCGTCGAGCAGGCCGTGCACGTCGTTGGGGCTCAGCGGACCGCTCACCGGAAGATGCCTTCCCGCAGCGCCGTCGCCGCCGCACTGGTGCGGTCACCGACGCCCAGCTTGCGGTAGATCGAGCTGAGGTGGGTCTTGACGGTCTCCTCGCCGATGACCAGCTTGGCGGCGATCCCCCGGTTGGACAGCCCCGTCACGACCAGTGACAGGATCTCGCTCTCCCGCTGGGTCAGACCATGGCGGGCGCCGGGCCAGAACTGGTCGCTCTGCAGCCGCGCCGCGGTCTCGGTGGCCCGCGCCGCCAGACCGGAGTCGATGGCGGTCGCGCCGGCCTGTACGCCCTCGATCTGCCGCACCAGGTCGTCGCTGCTGATCCCCTTGAGCAGATAGCCCGAGGCGCCGACCCGCATGGCCTGGAACAGATATTGCTCGTCGTCGTAGACGCTGATCAGGATGACCTTGCGGGCGGGATGGCGATCCCGGATCTCCCGGCACAGGTCCAGGCCGCTGACACCTTGCATGCGCACGTCGCACAGCACGATGTCGGGCTCGAGTTCGGCGATCACCCCCATCGCCTTCTCCGCCCCGACCGCCTCGCCGACCACCTCGACCCGGTCGGCGAACGGGGCCAGCATCGCCTTGAGTCCCTCGATGACCATCTCGTGGTCGTCGACGAGCACCACCCGCACCGGCATGTCGCTTACGGTAATCGGCCGGTGCGGTCCCGTGCGGCCGCGCGGGTGATCCCCCGCCCGCCTCCCCTGATCGGGGGATGAACGAGGCTGCCGGCAGCCGGATACTCCTCACGTGGCATCGACGCAGGCATCGTTCTGGTGGGAACGTGCCGGACGCGCCCCGATGGGGGTCCCCGGCCTGGAAGGTGTGATCTTCTCCCTGGACGCGGTCCTGGCCGATGCCCGGGCCGATCACGAACTGTTCGCCGGGCTGGTCTGGGACCTGCACTGCGCGGGAATCCGGGTGGTGGTGGCGACCTCGCGCCAGGGCCTGGGTGTGCATCGCTCGGTGCGCGATCTGCTCGGCGACGGCGCGGTGGAACTGGTGATCACCGGCGACGAGGTCGCCAATCCGAAGCCCGACCCGGAGGTCTACCACTACGCGCTGTGGGAACTCGGTCTGCGCGCCGAACATGTTCTTGCCGTGGAGGATTCAGCCGAAGGCCTGCGCGCGGCACTGGGCGCGGGGCTGGCGACCGTCGTGGTCACCACGGAGGGGACCAGAAGCGATGATTTCACCGGCGCGGCCGCCGTGCTGCCCGGTTACGACGGACCCGACTCGCTGTCGGTGCACCGCTGCCGCGGCCTGCGCGCGGGTTGGCTGACGGGCGCGCTCAGCGCCTGACGATCAGACGACCGACAGCGGAACCTCGTCGACCGGGGTCGGCTCCACCACCACGGGCCCGTTCTCGATCGTCCAGTGGTTCAGCGACCACTGGCCGTCGGCCGGACTGATCACCTGGAACACGTCGTTGATCTGCCACTGATCCCAGTGCGTGACCGTCACGCTCGAGGACTTGCCGTCCGCGCCGGTCACCGAGAACACCGCGGTGTCGTTGCGCGGGCCCGAACCGGAGTTGGAGTACTGCGCACCGGGGGTGCCGGCGATATTGAACACCAGGCTGTCTCGGCCGGACTGCATGGAGCCGTCGATGGTGAGCGCGACGTTGTAGCTGTTGACGCTGTAGGTGTCGGTGCCGTCGCCGCCGTCAGCGGAATAACTTCCGGCCCGGCTGTAGGCGAACACGTCGTTGCCGGCTTTGCCGCTGTCGCTGAGGTTGACGAAGTAGTCGTTGCGGCCGTCACTGCCCTGGCCCGCCGCGGTCGGGGTGAGTTGCGGTGTGCTGGCGGCAAGCTCGTTGGGGTTCTTCAGCAGCGGGCTGTTGCTGATGAGCCGCAGGACCGACTCCCGGTAGAGCGTCATCGAGTGGGTGCCGCCCGGCACGTAGCGCAGCAGCCATGACGTGTAGGCCTGGTGTATCGAATTGTCGATGTTGATATTGAGAACCGTCCCGGGATCGCGGGATCCGATCTGGGCGACGATGTCCCCGGGATAGCGCCACGAGGTGTTGGCGTGCTCTAACTGGAACACTCTGGTGGCGAAGTTGATCCCTGCGATGCCGGTGAAGCTGGGCACTTTCTTCTCGTCGACGACCAGGGTGGCGATCGCCGCGGGCAGCAGCCCCAGGGCTGGCACGAGGCCGGCGCTTGCCGCAACGGCGGCAAAGGCCGCAGCCTCGGTCATCCCCGGCTTGGTCGGCTCGATCAGGATGCTGGGGGCGCCGAAGGTGTAGACCGACGTCGCGGCCAGCAGCGCTGTCCTGGTGGCATCCGACCAGCCCCCCACGGTGTCGAGAACACGGTTTCCGGCCGAGAGGTAAGCCGCGGTGTCCGGCCAGAGATTGCCCTGGGGAGTCAGTAGATCGGCGAACGCCATTTCGGCGGCAGCTCCGCCGAGGCTGTGGCCGGTGATGATCAGCTGGGTGTTCTTCTGTTCGGACTGCGCCTGGAGCATCTGCCCGACCACCTCGGTCACCAGCGGTTCGAGGCTGGCGTAGTAGCGCGACCAACCGTACTCACCCGCGTTGGCAATCCAGTCGGCAGGCTCGGAGAGCGGACTGTTCGAGCCCTCGAACGAGATGATGAACTGCTCGGTGCCGTCGGTTGCCGTCCGCTTGCCGGCGAAGGCGAAACTCTGCATGGTCACGCCGTCTTTGACGCCGTAGCCGCCGGCCGCCGGCGAATAGCCCTTGGCGCCCAGGTTTGCGGTGGTGACCCCGATGCCCTCCCACCCGGTCGACTGCACCAGGCTGTTGAAATCGGCTTCGACGCGGTGGTTGTAGGCCAGGTCGGAGAAGGACGCGGCCAACAGCGCATCCCCGTAGGCGAAGTTCGGATTGACGTCGATCCTGATGCATTCGTCGTCGACGATGATGGCCGTCGCGGAGGCGATGACCAACTGCGAGAGCACGTCTGGCGACGCGGCGGCGACCCGGGCGGCCGACGGACCCGACGCGGCTGCCTTCGCGCCTGCCGGGAGGGTCTGCGGGTTGATCACCCTGAGGATGTCCAGGGTGAACGACTCAGGCGCCTCGGCGGTGTAGTCGTCCAGGCAGTTCACAACCACCAGCTGGGACGTCTGGCCCGGCACGAAGGTCAGGACACCCGAGGTTTCCTCGTAGTCGGACCCCGCCCCGGCGCGTGTGCTGAGGTCGCCGGCCTCACCGGGCTGCGCCCGGGTGCCGGCGGTTTTGTAGCCCACCGTCAACGCCGATGTGAAGGGCTTGTCCAGGGTCACGGTGAAGATGGCCTGGTTGCCGCTCTCGCTCACGGTGACGTTGCCGACGTGAACGATCGGAACGTCCGCGAAGAGATTGCGGCGCACCAACTGCAGGGCGCCGGCGAGGAATGCGGTGCCCTGTCTGGATGGCAGGCCGGAGAGCCAGTGCCCGAGGCCGTCGAGGAGTTCCGCTGCCCTCACGGTCGCGGTCACCGACCTGCCGGACGCGATCGCGCGGGTTTTGGCAGCGAAAGGCCGGCAGCCAGAACATGTTCCGGCCGCCGACGCCGACGCCGGCGCGGGAAGATCGCTCACCGCAACAGAGACGGCGGCAGCGGGCACCGCCACGGCCGGGGAAGTCGCCGACGGTGCGGGTCGCACCGGCGCCGATGATGCGGTGGCGGCCGGCCGGGCGGTCGGAGCCGTGGCGGCGCTGGGCCTGGGACTGACGGCGCGGTTCGGCAGCGCCCGTCGCCGGGCCGCGCCCGCCGCCTTAGCGGGCTCCTTGGCCGCGGCGGTGGCCGCGGGAGCCGCGGTGGTGCGGGCGCTTCGCGACGGTGCGCCGCGCCTGGCGCGGACCGGCCCGGCTTTCGCTTGCGTCGAGTCGGTTGCGGCTGTCACGGCCGCGGAGTCGCTGCCGGTGGCGTCGGTCGTGCCGTCGGCGGTCGCCGTCCCGTGCGGACCGGCCAGCGACAGCCCCAGGGCGAAAGCCGCAGCGCTCATCCGTGCGCTGTTTTTCGTCATGCCCCGCGCCCCGATCCTGCGCCCGGTGCCCGACCCGCCGTCGAGGGCCCACCGGTGTTGGCGCGATCCTACAACCGGTCGGTTCCGAACTGGTACAGGCTGGTAATGGATTGACCCGGTCGGACCTATCCGCCCTGGCCGCAGGCGGCCAGCACCAACTCACGCACCCGGGCCGCGTCGGCCTGTCCCTTCGTCGCCTTCATCACCGCACCGACGATCGCGCCGGCGGCCTGGATCTTGCCGCCGCGGATCTTCTCGGCGATGTCCGGACTTGCCGCCAGTGCCTCGTCGACCGCGGCCTGGATCAGCGAGTCGTCGCGAACCAGGGTCAGGCCGCGGCCGGCCATCACCTGTTCGGGATCGCCCTCGCCGGCCAGCACCCCCTCGACCACCTGGCGGGCCAGTTTGTTGGACAGCGTGCCGTCGTCGACCAGGGCGATGACCTCGGCCACCTGCTTGGGCGTGATGGCCAGTTCGTCGACGACGACACCGCTATCGTTGGCCTTCTGGACCAGGAAGTTGCCCCACCACGCGCGGGCGGACTCGCTGGAGGCGCCGTGCCCGACCGTGGCGGCGACCAGTTCGACGACGCCGGCGTTGACGAGGTCGCGCATCACCTCGTCGGACACCCCCCAGTCCTGCTGAATCCGCTTGCGCGACAGCCACGGAAGCTCCGGGATGGTGCCGCGCAGCCGCTCCACCAGATCCGCACTGGGCGCGACCGGCTCGAGGTCGGGCTCCGGGAAGTAGCGGTAGTCCTCGGCGGTCTCCTTGTCCCGGCCGGGCGAGGTGTGCCCGTCCTCGTGGAAGTGCCGGGTCTCCTGGTGCACGGTGCCGCCGGCGTCCAGCACCGCGGCCTGGCGTCGCATCTCGTAGCGGACCGCCACCTCGACGCTCTTGAGCGAGTTCACGTTCTTGGTCTCGGTGCGGGTGCCGAACTCCCGCTGACCGATCGGCCGCAGCGAGACGTTGGCGTCGCAGCGCAGCGACCCCTGGTCCATCCGGACGTCGGAGACATCCAGGGCGCGCAGCAGGTCCCGCAGCGCGGTGACATAGGCGCGGGCCACCTCCGGGGCGCGCTCGCCGGCCCCCTCGACCGGCTTGGTGACGATCTCGATGAGCGGCACTCCGGCGCGGTTGACGTCGAGCAGCGAGGTGGTCGCGCCGTGGATGCGGCCGGTGTCGCTGCCGACGTGGGTGAGCTTGCCGGTGTCCTCCTCCATGTGGGCGCGTTCGATGTCCACCCGGAATGTGCTGCCGTCCTCGAGGGGGACGTCAAGGTGGCCGTTGAAGGCGATCGGCTCGTCGTACTGGGAGATCTGGTAGTTCTTCGGCTGGTCGGGGTAGAAGTAGTTCTTCCGGGCGAACCGGCACCAGGAGGCGATTTCGCAGTTCAGCGCCAGGCCGATGC
>NZ_JBJTJF010000008.1:0-4445 GCF_046095365.1 Mycobacterium sp. | reverse complement strand
GTGGTGGAGGAGGAGGCGGTTCATGGTGACCTGGGTGCTGGTGCTGGCACTGCTGGCGGCGGTGGCGGTTCTGATCGGCTTCGTGGCCGGTTACAACAAACTCCGGTCCGCCGACGTGCAGGCCGACGAGGCACTCGGCGGCGTCGACGTGCAACTGACCCGGCGCGCGTCGCTGATTCCCGGTCTGGTCAGCACCGTTCAGGGGTTCGCCGCCCACGAGAAGTCCGTGCTCGGCCGCATCGCCGACGCCCAGGCCGCGCTGACCGCGGCCACCTCGGGCAAGTCGGTGGCCCGGCGCAGCTCTGCCGAGCAACAGTTCGACTCGGCGGTTGGCCAGGTGCTCGCGCTGGGCCAGACCTACCCGCAACTGAACTCCTCGAACAACTTCCTGGATCTGCAGCGCAATCTCGCCGACACCGAGGACAGACTCGCCTTCGCCCGCCAGTACTACAACGACTCGGCGGCGACTGTGAACCGGTTGCGCAGCACGATCCCGTGGATGTTCGTCGCCGGGATGGCGGGTGTCGGAGAGCGGGAGTACTTCCAGGTACCGAAATGACCGGCGCCGGTCTCACCGTCCGTGCCTACCGAAATCACCGGTAGCCCAATGCGAATCGTCTTCGCCGGCACCCCCGACCCGGCGCTGCCCGCACTGCGCCGGCTGATCGACTCGCCTCGCCACGAGGTGGTGGCTGTGCTCACCCGTCCCGATGCGGCGGCGGGCCGGCGCGGCCGGCCCGGGCCCTCGCCGGTCGCCCGGACAGCGCTGGAGGCCGGTATCCCGGTGCTGCGCCCGCCGCGCCCGAACACCCCGGAGTTCGCCGCAGAACTGGCCGCGCTGGCCCCGGACTGCTGTGCCGTGGTTGCCTACGGGGCGCTGCTGGGGCCCGACCTGTTGGCGGTGCCCCCGCACGGCTGGGTCAACCTGCATTTCTCGCTGCTGCCGGCCTGGCGCGGCGCGGCGCCGGTGCAGGCCGCGATCGCCGCCGGCGACGCCGTCACCGGGGCGACGACCTTCCTGATCGAACCGGCCTTGGACTCCGGGCCGGTCTACGGCGTGGTCACCGAGACCATCCGTCCCGGTGACACCGCCGGGGAGCTGCTGGCCCGGCTGGCCGACTCCGGCGCCGGACTGCTGGAGACGACCATGGACGGGATCGCCGACGGGTCGCTGTGCCCGGTTGCGCAGCCCCCCGACGGAATCAGCACCGCGCCGAAGATCACCGTCGAGTCCGCCCGGGTGCGCTGGGATCTGCCGGCTCATGTGATCGAACGCCGCATCCGCTCGGTCACCCCGGCGCCCGGGGCCTGGACGATGATCGCCGACCTGCGGGTCAAGCTGGGCCCGGTCACCGTCGACGAGGCCGCCGATCGGTTGGCGCCCGGGGTGATCAGCGTCGAACGCTCGGCGGTCCGGGTGGGCACCGGATCGGCGCCGGTTGTCCTCGGGCAGGTGCAGCCCCCGGGCCGCACAGCGATGTCCGCCGCCGACTGGGCGCGGGGGGCGCGGCCGGACGACGGGGCGGTCGCCACGTGAGCGACCGGCGGCGCGGGCGCCCGCCGCGCGCCCCGCTGGATCCGGCCCGACGCGCCGCCCTGGACGTGCTGCGCGCGGTCTCCGAACGGGACGCCTACGCGAACCTGGCCCTGCCGGCGCTGCTCGCCGAGCGCGCCATCACCGGCCGCGACGCCGCCTTCGCGACCGAACTGACCTACGGCACCTGCCGAACCCGCGGACTGCTCGACGCCGTCATCGCCGCGGCCGCAGGCCGTCCGGTCGACAAGATCGACCCGGTGCTGCTCGACCTGCTCCGGCTGGGCGCCTACCAGCTGCTGCGCACCAACGTCGCCCAGCATGCCGCGGTGTCCACCACGGTCGAGCAGGCCGGAATCGAATTCGATTCGGCCCGAGCCGGGTTCGTCAACGCCGTACTCCGGAGGATCGCCGGGCGCGACGAGCCTTCCTGGGTCGCCGAGCTGGCCCCGGCCGCCTCCGACGACCCGATCGGTCGTGCCGCCTTCACCAGGGCGCACCCCAGGTGGATCGCCCAGGCCTTCGCCGACGCGCTGGGAGCCGACGCCGGCGAACTGGACGCGGCGCTGGCCGCCGACGATGCCCGCCCGGTCGTGCATCTCGCGGCCCGCCCGGGTGTGCTCACCGCGGCCGAACTGGCCGAGGCGGTCGACGGGCAGCCGGGGCGCTACTCGCCGTACGCGGTCTACCTCGGCGGCGGAGACCCGGGCGGGCTGGCGGCGGTGCGCGACGGACGGGCGCTGGTCCAGGACGAGGGCAGCCAGCTGGTCGCGCGGGCACTGACGCTGGCCCCGCTCGAGGGCCAGGACGGCGGCCGCTGGCTGGACCTGTGTGCGGGACCGGGCGGCAAGACCGCCCTGATGGCGGCCATCGCCGCGCAGCGGGGAGCGGGCGTCACGGCAGTCGAACCCAACCCGCGCCGCGCCGAGCTCGTCGAGCAGAACACCCGGGGTCTGCCGGTCGAGGTGCTGCGGGCCGACGGTCGCGAATTGAGCCCCCCGGCAGAAGGTTTCGACCGGGTACTCGTCGACGCCCCGTGCACCGGTCTGGGTGCGCTGCGGCGCCGCCCGGAGGCACGCTGGCGGCGCACCCCCGCCGACGTCGCCGCGCTGACCAGACTGCAGCGCGAACTGCTGGCCTCGGCCATCGGGCTGACCCGGCCGGGCGGGGTGGTGCTGTATGCGACCTGCTCGCCGCACCTGGCCGAGACCGTCGGCGTGGTTTCCGACGCGCTGCGCCGGCACCCGGTCACCGCACTGGACGCCCGGCCGCTGTTCGAGCCGGTCGCAAACCTCGGCGACGGGCCCTACGTCCAGCTGTGGCCGCACCGGCACGGCACCGACGCGATGTTCGCCGCCGCGCTTCGCAAGAACCGGTGATCGCCCTACAGTGAGGGCCATGGCAACACCGAGCAGGCCGATGATCGCCCCGTCGATCCTGTCCGCAGACTTCGCCCGGCTGGCGAGCGAGGCCGCCGCCGTCGACGGCGCGGACTGGCTGCACGTCGACGTGATGGACGCCCACTTCGTGCCGAACCTGACTCTGGGCCTGCCGGTGGTGGAGAGCCTGCTCCAGGCGACCGACATCCCGATGGACTGCCACCTGATGATCACCAACCCGGACCGCTGGGCGCCGCCCTACGCCGAGGCCGGCGCCCACAACGTCACGTTCCACGCCGAGGCCACCGAGAATCCGGTGGCGGTGGCGCGGGATATCCGCGCCGCCGGCGCCAAGGCCGGGCTGTCGGTCAAGCCGGGCACGCCGATCGAGCCCTATCTGGAGATACTCCGGGATTTCGACACCCTGCTGGTGATGTCGGTCGAACCCGGCTTCGGCGGGCAGAGCTTCATCCCCGAGGTGCTCTCGAAGGTTCAGCGGGTGCGCCGGCTGGTCGACTCCGGCGAGCTGAAGATCCTGATCGAGATCGACGGCGGCATCAACGCCGACACCATCGAGCAGGCCGCCGAAGCCGGAGTGGACTGCTTCGTGGCCGGCTCGGCGGTGTACGGCGCCGGCGACCCGGCCGCCGCCGTCGAGGCGCTGCGACGGCAGGCCGGCGCCGCCTCACCGCACCTTCGGGTATGACCACACCCGAGCGGATCGCCGCCGCGATGGCTCTGGCCGTCGAGCAGGCCCGGCGGGTCAAGGGCTCGACCTACCCGAACCCGCCTGTCGGAGCGGTGATCCTGGCGCCCGACGGCCAGATCGCCGGGGTGGGCGCGACCGAGACGGCCGGGGGAGCGCACGCCGAGGTGGTTGCCCTGCGCGCGGCGGGGGAACGGGCGGCCGGCGGCACCGCGGTGGTCACCTTGGAGCCGTGCAACCACCACGGCCGCACACCCCCGTGTACCGAGGCCCTGACGCAGGCCGGGGTGGCGGCGGTGGTCTACGCGCTCGACGACCCCAACCCGGTCGCGGCCGGCGGGGCGCAGCGCCTTCGGGCGGCCGGCGTTGCGGTGAGTGCCGGGGTGTGCGCCGACGAGGCCGCGGCCGGGCCGCTGCGGGAGTGGCTGCACAAGCAGCGCACCGGCCTGCCGCATGTGACCTGGAAGTTCGCCACCGGTATCGACGGCCGCAGTGCGGCGGCGGACGGGTCCTCGCGGTGGGTGACCAGCGAGGCCGCGCGCGCCGATGTGCACCGGCGGCGGTCGGCGGCGGATGCGATCGTGGTGGGACCCGGCACGGTGTTCGCCGACAATCCGGCACTGACCGCCCGGCGCCCCGACGGCACGATCGCCCAGCGCCAGCCACTGCGGGTCGTTGTCGGCGAGCGGGAGATTCCACCGGAATCCCATGTGCTCAATGACGATTCGCCCACGATGCTGCTGCGGACCCGCGACCCCCACGAGGTGATCCGGGCGCTGTCCGACCGGACAGACGTGCTCCTGGAAGGCGGTCCGACGCTGGCCGG
>NZ_JBJTJF010000007.1:0-10081 GCF_046095365.1 Mycobacterium sp. | reverse complement strand
CACCATCCCGGCGGAGGCCGCCGCCGGACTGGCCGAGACGCTGGCCGGCGTCCCGGTGCTGCTCGACGCGATCTACGACCCGTGGCCCACCCCGTTGGCCCGCGCGGTCGCCGCATCCGGAGGCGAGGTGATCAGCGGGCTGCAGATGCTGCTGCACCAGGCGTTCAGCCAGGTCGAACAATTCACAGGCCGGCCGGCGCCGCGAGAGCAGATGGCGGCCGCCCTGGCATAGCCTGCCGCGCCATGGGATCTCTGCTGGCGACCGCGTTCGGGGCGGTGGCGTTGTGGGCGGTGGCGCTGTCGATCGTGGACCTCAGGCGTCACCGGTTGCCCAACTGGCTCACCGTGCCCGGAGCCGTGACGATTCTGGCCGGCTGCGCGCTGTGCGGCCGCGGCCCGGCCGCCGTCCTGGGAGCGCTCGCGCTGGGTGGGCTGTACCTGGCCGTGCACCTGGCCGACCCCACCGGACTGGGCGGTGGTGACGTCAAACTCGCGGTAGGGCTGGGCGCGCTGACCGGGGCACTGGGTGCTCCGGTGTGGCTGCTGGCCGCGCTGGGAGCACCGCTGCTGACCGCGGTGGCCGCGGCGGTCAGTCTGCTGGCCGGGCGCGGTGGGACGGTGCCGCACGGACCGTCCATGCTGCTGGCCAGCCTGACCGCGGCGGCGTTGGCGGTGCTGTGAGCCGGACGTGGGAAGATGATCGCGTGTTGCGATGGACCACAGCCGGTGAATCCCACGGTCGCGCCCTCGTCGCCATGGTCGAGGGCCTGGTGGCCGGGGTCGGGCTGACCTCCGCCGAGATCGCCGCCCAACTGGCGCGCCGGCGGCTCGGGTACGGCCGCGGCGCGCGGATGAAGTTCGAGCAGGACGAGGTCAGGGTGCTGGCGGGGGTGCGGCACGGGAGCACCCTGGGCGGACCGATCGCGATCGAGATCGGCAATTCCGAATGGCCCAAGTGGGAGACGGTGATGGCCGCCGACCCGGTCGACGCCGCCGCGCTGGACGTCGCGCGCAACGCCCCGCTGACCCGGCCGCGGCCCGGTCACGCCGACTACGCGGGCATGCTCAAGTACGGATTCGACGATGCCCGGCCGGTGCTCGAGCGGGCCAGTGCCCGCGAGACCGCGGCCCGGGTGGCCGCGGCCACCGTCGCACGCGCCTTCCTGCGGCAGGCGCTCGGCGTCGAGGTCGTATCCCATGTGATTTCCATCGGCGCGTCGGACCCCTACGACGGTCCGCCGCCCTGCGCGGCCGACCTGCCCCGGATCGACGAGAGCCCGGTGCGCGCGTTCGGCGCCGCGGCCGAAGCGTCGATGATCGCCGAGATCGAGGCCGCCAAGCGCGACGGCGACACCCTCGGCGGGGTGGTCGAGGTGGTCGCCCACGGGCTGCCGGTCGGGCTGGGCTCGTTCACCAGCGGGGACAACCGCCTGGACAGTCAGCTGGCCGCTGCGGTGATGGGAGTCCAGGCGATCAAGGGTGTGGAGATCGGAGACGGTTTCGCCACCGCCCGTCGCCGCGGCAGCGGAGCCCATGACGAGATGTTCCCCGGCCCGGACGGCGTGGAGCGCTCCACCAACCGGGCCGGCGGACTGGAGGGCGGCATGACCAACGGCCAGCCGCTGCGGGTGCGGGCGGCGATGAAGCCGATATCCACGGTGCCCCGCGCGCTGGCCACCGTCGACCTCGCGAGCGGGGAGCCGGCCGTGGCGATTCACCAGCGCTCGGACGTCTGCGCCGTCCCGGCCGCCGGTGTGATCATCGAGGCGATGGTGGCCCTGGTGCTGGCGCGGGCGGCGCTGGAGAAGTTCGGCGGCGACTCGCTGTCCGAGACCCGCCGCAACATCGATGGCTACCTGCGGGAGGTCGCGTCGCGCGAGGGCGGTTCTGATTCGGTACGGCTGTCGGGGTAGCACTGATGGCGCCGAAGGCCGTGCTGATCGGGCTGCCCGGCTCGGGGAAATCGACTATCGGGCGTCGGCTCGCAAAAGCCATGGGGCTCAATCTGATCGACACTGACGCCGAGATAGAGCGGCGCACCGGCCGCAGTATCGCCGAGATCTTCGCCGCCGACGGCGAGGCCGGATTTCGCCGCATCGAGGAGGAAGTGATCCGCGAGGCGCTGCGGGACCACGACGGCATCCTCTCGCTGGGCGGGGGTGCCGTCACCACCGCCGGGGTGCGCAAAGCGCTGGCCGGCCAGACCGTGATCTATCTGGAAATCAGCGCCTCCGAGGGGGTCCGGCGCACCGGCGGCAACACCGTGCGCCCTCTGCTGGCCGGGCCGGACCGCGCGGAGAAGTACCGGGAACTCTCGACCGAGCGCTCACCGCTCTACCGGCGGGTGGCCACCATCAGGGTCAACACCAACCGGCGAAACCCCGGTGCGGTGGTCCGCTACATCGTCAACCGGCTGGAGAACCCTGAGCCGCCCCGCCGCCGCAGGCCGCCGTGGCGGCGTTCCGCGGCGACGGCTGCCCAGCCGACCGTGGCCGCGGCCCCCGATGCCGTCCCGCCGGCGCGGGCGCCGGCCGACCGCCCCCCGGTCACCCCGGCCACCCTGGCGGCCAGCCGCGGAGGGGTGCGCAAGTGAGCCGGCCCGTCACCATCGACGTCGCGGTCGATCCGCCCTACCCGGTGGTCATCGGCACCGGGCTGCTCGATCTGCTCGGGGGCCTGCTCGGCGATCGGCACAAAGTGGTGATCCTGCACCAGCCCGCCCTCACCGGCACCGCGGAGGCGGTGCGAAAACAACTGTCCGGCAGCGGGGTTGACGCTCACCGCATCGAACTGCCCGACGCCGAGGCCGGTAAGGACCTTCCGGTCGTCGCCTTCATCTGGGAGGTGCTGGGACGTATCGGGGTCGGCCGCAAGGATGCGATCGTCAGCCTCGGCGGCGGCGCGGCCACCGACGTGGCCGGCTTCGCGGCGGCGACGTGGCTGCGCGGGGTCGACATCGTGCACGTGCCGACCACCCTGCTGGCGATGGTCGACGCCGCGATCGGCGGGAAGACCGGGATCAACACCGACGCCGGCAAGAACCTGGTCGGGTCGTTCCACCAGCCCGCCGCGGTTCTGGTCGACCTCGCGCTACTGGAGACCCTGCCGCACAACGAACTTGTGGCAGGCATGGCCGAGATCGTCAAGGCCGGTTTCATCGCCGACCCGGCGATCCTGGAGCTGATCGAGGCCGACCCGCAGGCCGCGCTCGACCCGGCCGGGCCGGTGCTGCCCGAACTGGTCCGGCGGGCCATCGCGGTGAAGGCCGAGGTGGTGGCAGCCGACGAGAAGGAGTCGGCGCTGCGCGAGATCCTCAACTACGGGCACACCCTGGCTCACGCCATCGAGCGCCGGGAGCGCTACCGGTGGCGGCACGGCGCCGCGGTCTCGGTGGGGCTGGTCTTCGCCGCCGAACTGGCCCGGTTGGCCGGCCGCCTCGACGACGACACCGTGCGCCGGCACCGCGATGTGCTGACAGCTCTCGGGCTGCCGGTTGTCTACGACGCAGACGCGCTGCCGGAGCTGCTCAAGTACATGGCCGGGGACAAGAAGACCCGTTCCGGGACTCTGCGTTTCGTGGTGCTCGACGGGCTGGCCAAGCCGGGGCGGCTGGAGGGACCCGACCCGGCCCTGCTGGCAGCGGCCTACGCCGAGGTGTAACGTGAGGAGGAGGCGACAGGATGACGACGGTGCTGGTTCTCAACGGCCCCAACCTGGGCCGTCTCGGTCAGCGCGAGCCGGAGGTCTACGGCAGCGCCAGTCACGACGACCTGGTGTCGATGATCGACGCCGAGGCCGCCGAGTTGGGGCTGTCGGCGGTGGTGCGGCAGAGCGACAGTGAGGCGCAGCTGATCGCCTGGCTGCACGCGGCCGCCGACGCCGGTGACCCGGTCATCATCAATGCCGGTGCGCTGACTCACACGTCCATCGCGCTGCGCGACGCCTGTGCAGAGCTTCGTGGTCCGCTGATCGAGGTGCACATCTCGAACGTCCACGCGCGTGAAGACTTTCGGCACCACTCCTACCTCAGCGGTGTGGCCACCGGGGTGATCGTCGGGCTGGGGCTGCAGGGCTACCTGCTGGCACTGCGATATGTCGCAGCCAGAGGCTGAGCGATATGTCGCAGCCAGAGGCTGAGCGATATGTCGCAGCCAGAGGCTGAGCGATATGTCGCAGCCAGAGGCTGAGCGATATGTCGCAGCCAGAGGCTGAGCGATTCAGTCCTAGCGGTCGTGGTCGTGCCGGCGCAGTTCGGCTTGCTCGTGCTCGAACCGCACGGCCTCCCGAGCGTCCTGGCGCCAGTTCAACTCTGAGCGGGACACCGCGTACTCGGCGTTGGGGTCGTCCTTGTAGACCTCTTCGAACACATCGCCCTCCCCGCGGCTGCGCGGTTCGTTCGGGTGGCGGCGGTCCACCAGGAACCGGCCGACAGCAGATCCGAAGGTGGCCGGGATGAACACCATCAGGGCGGTGAACGCGGGGAACACGATGAGCTCAGGACCCAGTCCGTCGACGTAGACCGCGGAGATGAAGTGCGAGACGATCCACGTCACCAGCCCACTGACCACCCCCGCGATCAGTCCGGCCAACAGCCACCGCATCGCCAGGTCCCGCCGCCGGTCCGGGTCGGGGTTGGCCCGCGCGTCGGCCATACCGTCGATCGCACCCCAGATCAGAGCCGGGATGACGAACAACGCCATCAGCAGGATGCTGATCTTGCCCGCGTTGGTGGGGGAGGCGTTGACCAGCGATCCCTGCACCACCCGTAACACAACCATTCCGATCGCGAAGGCCAGCCCGCGCGGTAACCACGTCGTCATGGGTGCATACCCTAGCGAGTACCGTCACCAACCGTGACACATTGCCAACGCCGGGGCCGGTTGGCGTCGTGTCTGGCTGCCGACGAACTGGATGCCGTACTGGTCAGTGACCTGGTCAATGTGCGTTATCTGACCGGGTTCACCGGTTCCAACGCCGCTCTGCTGGTGTTCGGCGACGACACGCCGGACGTTCTGGCCACCGATTCCCGCTACCGCACTCAGGCCGCCCGCCAGGCCCCTGACCTGCACACCGTGATCGAGCGGGCCTGCGGACGCCAGCTGGTGGCCAGGGCGGTTGCCGGGGGCGCGCGGCGGATCGGCTTCGAGAGTCACGTCGTCACGGTGGACGGGTTCGACGTCCTGCGCGGGGAACTGGCCGGCAGCGGCGCCGATCTGGTCCGGATGTCCGGTGCGGTCGAAGCGCTTCGGGAGGTCAAGGACGCCGGCGAGATCGCCCTGCTGCGGCTGGCCTGCGAAGCCGCCGACGCGGCCCTGGACCGGCTGGTCGGGGCGGGCGGGTTGCGGCCTGGCCGCACCGAACGCGACGTCGCCCGCGAGTTGGAGGCGCTGATGCTCGAGCGTGGCGCCGACGGCCCCTCGTTCGAGACCATCGTCGCCGCCGGCGTGAACTCGGCGGTGCCCCACCACCGCCCGACCGACGCCGTGCTGGAACGCGGGGACTTCGTGAAGATCGACTTCGGCGCCGCGGTCGGCGGCTACCACTCCGACATGACCCGGACCTTCGTCCTGGGACGCCCCGCGCCCTGGCAGCGGGAGATCTATGCGCTGGTATCCGCGGCGCAGCAGGCCGGCGTCGACGCGCTGGAACCGGGGGCGGAACTTCGCGGGATCGACGGGGCCGCCCGGCAGGTCATCACCGACGCCGGCCACGGCGATAACTTCGGCCACGGCCTGGGCCACGGGGTAGGGCTGCAGATCCACGAAGCGCCGGGACTCAGCTCGGCGGCCGCCGGTACACTGCGTCCTGGCTCCGTGGTGACCGTGGAACCCGGCGTTTACCTGGCCGGCCGCGGTGGCGTTCGCATCGAGGACACGCTGGTCGTCGGCGCAAGGGGCCCCGAGTTGCTGACCCGGTTCCCCAAGGACCTGGCCATCCTCTAGAAAGCGTCTACAAGGAGAACGACAGACCGTGGCGACCACTGCCGACTTCAAGAACGGCCTCGTGCTGAACATCGACGGACAGCTCTGGCAGATCATCGAGTTCCAGCACGTCAAGCCCGGCAAGGGGCCGGCCTTCGTGCGGACCAAGCTCAAGAACGTGCTCTCCGGCAAGGTGGTCGACAAGACCTACAACGCCGGGGTCAAGGTGGAGACCGCCACCGTGGACCGTCGCGACGCCACCTATCTCTACCGCGACGGCAGCGACTTCGTGTTCATGGACAGCCAGGACTACGAGCAGCATCCGCTGCCGGAGTCCCTGGTCGGGGATTCGGCCGGCTTCCTTCTGGAGGGCATGCCGGTGCAGATCGCGTTCAACGAGGGCAGCCCGCTGTACCTGGAGCTGCCGGTGTCGGTGGAGCTCGAGGTGACCCACACCGAGCCCGGTCTGCAGGGCGATCGGTCCAGCGCCGGCACCAAACCGGCCACTCTGGAGACCGGCGCGGAGATCCAGGTTCCGCTGTTCATCAACATCGGCGACAAGCTCAAGGTCGACTCGCGCGACGGCAGCTATCTGGGCCGAGTGAATGCCTAGCGGTGCCTGAGCGCAAGGCGGACAAAGGCAGATCCCAGGGCAGATCCCAGGGCAGGCACCAGGCCCGCAAGCGTGCCGTCGACCTGCTTTTCGAGGCTGAGGCCCGCGGCCTGACCCCCGCGGAGGTGGCCGCCGGCAGGGTCGCCCTGGCCGATGCCGATCCCGACGTGGCGCCGCTGAATCCCTACACCGTGACCGTGGCCGAGGGCGTCAGCCGGCACGCCGCCCACATCGACGAGCTGATCAGTTCGCATCTGCAGGGCTGGACCCTGGAGCGCCTGCCCGCCGTCGACCGGGCCATCCTGCGGGTCGCGGTGTGGGAACTGCTGCACGCCGAGGATGTGCCAGAGCCGGTCGCCGTGGACGAGGCCGTCGAGTTGGCCAAGGAACTGTCCACCGACGAGTCGCCCGGGTTCGTCAACGGCGTGCTCGGTCAGGTGATGCTAGTGACGCCGCAGATCCGGGCCGCCGCCGCGGCGGTCGCAAAGCCGGGCCCCGGCATGAATGCGCGGGAGCACTTCGCCGACCTCGCGGCGGTCTGGGACTCCCAGGCCGAGGCCATGGACGCCTCGATGGGAGCGCACGGTTTCGCGGCCCGGTTGGCACTGGCGGTCCGACCGGGCGAGCGGGTCATCGACCTGGGCTGCGGTCCGGGGGTATCGGCGGTGGCGCTCGGGGCTGAGGTCGGGCCCAACGGTTGGGTGGCCGCCGTGGACGTCGTCCCGCAGATGGCCGAGGCCGCCGACCGGAGGTTGTCGGCTGCCGGGATGCCGGGGGCTGGAGTGACCGCCGACGTGGCTTCCGCTGATCTGGTCGAGGTGGCCGGCGGCGGCCAACCGTTCGACGCCGCCCACTCCCGGTTCGGGCTGATGTTCGTCCCGGAGCCGGAAAAAGCATTCGCCAACATCTTTCGCGCCCTTCGGCCGGGCGGAAGACTGGCCGCATCGGTCTGGCAGCATCTGGACCGGAATCCCTGGATGGAGCTGAGTACCGCGACGGCCACCCAGATTCTCGGTATCGACCGCCCGCCGCTTCCGGCGCCGGGCTCCCCGGGCCCGTTCTCGCTGGCCGACCCGGTGGCAACCGGTCGAATCATGGCCAGGGCAGGATTCGCCGACGTGGCGCTGGAATCGGTGGAGGCGCCGTTCATCTTCCCCGGCGACGGGACCGAGGCGGCCGAACGGGTGCTGAGCGCCGGTCCGCTCGGAGCGGCTTTTCTCTCCGCCGACGAAGCCCTCCGCCGCGACGTCGTTGCCGGCGTCCTGGAGGCGCTTGACAGGCACCGCGGCAATTCCGGTATCGAGGTTCCCGCCGCCTCCTGGTGCATCACGGCTTGGCGGCCTGCCTGAAAACCCGGTCGCCCTACAAACCCAGCGCGTCGTAGGTCCGCCGGACGAACTTCGGCTGCACCGACTGCAACCGGGCGAACGCGGTATTGCCCGCCACCGCGGCCGCCGCCGCGGTGAGGTCGGGATAGTTCTGGATCAGGTAGATCAGGATCAGGCCGTTGGCCGGGTCGGCCTGCCACCAGGTGCCGTAGGCCCCCGGCCAGCCGAACGTTCCGAGTCCACCTGGGCCGAACAGCCGTGCCGATCGGGACGGATCGGTCACCACCGAGAGGTTCAGCCCGAATCCGCGGCCCACCCAGAACGGCGCGCCCAGGAAGGGCGCGCGCTTCTGCTCCTCGGTGAGCCGGTCGGTGCGCATCGCCCGAACCGACTCCTGCGACAGCACCCGCACCCCGTCGAGCTCCCCGCCCTCCAGCAGCATGCGGGCGAATCTGAGGTAGTCATCGGCGGTGGACAGCAGGCCGGCCCCGCCCTGGCTGAACCGCGGCTCGCGCACCGGCGCCGGGCCCATCGCGTCGTGGTGCAGCACACCCTGATCGTCGATCCGGTACATCGTCGCGGCGCGTGACCGCTTCTCCTCGGCGACGTAGAAGCCGGTGTCGGCCATGCCCAGCGGCCCGAAGATCCGCTCGGTCAGCACGTCGTGCAGCGACCTGCCCTCGATCCGGCTCAGGATGATGCCGAGCAGTTCGGTGCTGTGGCTGTAGGTCTGGCGCTCGCCGGGCTGATGCACCAGCGGCAACCGCGCGACCTCGGCCAGCCAATGGTCGGCGTCCTGGCGCAGCGACACAGTTCCGTAGGCACGGCTGATCGGACCGGTCACCGAGAATGCGTAGGCCAGCCCGCTGCGGTGGGTCATCAGGTCTTCGACCGTGATCGGGCGGACGGCCGGCACCGTGTTGCCGGTGTCCAGAGGACCGGTGGGATCGGCCAGCACCCGCACGTCGGCCATCTCCGGCAGCCACCGGGTGACCGGATCGGACAGCGCGAGCCTGCCCTCCTCGACCAGCGTCATCGCCGCCGCCACCGTCACCGGCTTGGTCATCGAGGCGATCCGGAAGATGGTGTCGCGCGTCATGGGCAGGCCGGCCTCGGCGTCCCGGTGACCGATCTCGTTGACCTGCAGCACTTCTCCGCGATGCCAGACGCACGTCACCGCACCGGCCAGCAGCCCGGCCTCGACTGCTCCGGCGATCGAGGACCGGTTGTCGGCGAGGCTCACCGCGGGGAGTCTACGCAAGCCCGGCGCGCCCGAACGGCCGGTGCCGCGCGGGTGTTAGGCTTCGCGCAATCGACATCCTTTAACGATCCGTCCGGAGAGGCGGAGAAGGAGGTCTGGGTCACTGGTGGCTACCACCGACCGGGAACTCATGTCCGAGGCGGACGTCGGACGAACCATTTCCCGCATCGCCCACCAGATCATCGAGAAGACAGCTCTCGACGGCGCCGAAGCGCCCCGGGTGGTGCTGTTGGGAATCCCGACCCGCGGGGTCACGCTGGCCCGACGCCTCGGCGAGAAGATCACCGAGTTCTCCGGCGTCGCGGTCGATCGGGGCGGCCTGGACATCACGCTGTACCGCGACGATCTTGACTTCAAGCCGCCCCGTGCCCTGGAGGAGACCTCGATCCCCGACGGCGGCATCGACGGCGCCCTGGTCATCCTGGTCGACGACGTGCTCTACACCGGCCGGTCGGTGCGCTCCGCGCTGGACGCGCTGCGCGACATCGGCAGGCCCAGGGTGGTGCAACTGGCGGTGCTCGTCGACCGCGGCCACCGGGAACTGCCGGTGCGGGCGGACTACGTCGGTAAGAACGTGCCCACCTCGCGTGCGGAGAACGTCAAGGTGCGGCTCGCCGAGGACGACGGTGTCGAGGGCATCTGGATCGCCCCGGAAGGGGGTCCTGCCCGGTGATGAGCGCTGGCGCGAGGAACGGACGAACATGACCGTCCGGCATCTGCTCTCCGCGGCGGACCTGTCCCGCGACGAGGCCACCGCCATCCTCGACGACGCCGACCGGTTCAAGCAGGCGCTGCTGGGCCGCGAGGTCAAGAAACTGCCGACGCTGCGCGGGCGCACCATCATCACGATGTTCTATGAGAACTCCACCCGCACCCGGGTGTCCTTCGAGGTGGCCGGCAAGTGGATGAGTGCCGACGTCATCAACGTCAGCGCGTCGGGCTCGTCGGTGGCCAAGGG
>NZ_JBJTJF010000006.1:0-2676 GCF_046095365.1 Mycobacterium sp. | reverse complement strand
CGTCGGTGTCGGCCGGCCCCGCCGGCGGGAGCGGTGGGGCGGCGCCTCGGCCACGCCCCGAGACGCAGGGGCAACGCGCAACGCAGCAGCCCCGCCACCCCGCTTGTGGGCCCGGCAGTGGCGCGCCCCCAGCCGACGGGTCAAGCAGGCGCCCGCCTCCGCCTGGCGGGTCAGTGGCGACGGCAGGTGGGTGCGCTTTGTGGAGCCGCAGGGGTCCAGGCTGTTTGCGGTCGCCGAGGATGGGCGCCTGCTTGACCCGCCGGCTGGGGGCGCGCCACTGCCGGGCCCACAAGCGGGGTGGCGGGGCTGCTGCGTTGCGCGTTGCCCCTGCGTCTCGGGGCGTGGCCGAGGCGCCGCCCCACCGCTCCCGCCGGCGGGGCCGGCCGACACCGACGCCATTGCGCGCTGGCAGCGCCACCGTCTCTACCAGCCACCCCCCCAGCAACAGCCGCCGCAGCAACCGCCGCTGGCGCCAGGGGAGACGCCGGAGCCGCCGGCCGACATGTACCTGGTGGGACCGTGGGCGGAGGTGACGCACGACCCAGGGCTGTGGGGCTTTGAGGGCGCCGCAATCACCCACTTTGTGGTGAGGGTGGCGTGCTTGCGCTTGCTGCGGCTCAGGGCCGCAAGCGCCCCGGGCTCCCAATACGCCCCGCGCAAGGCCCTTGCTCCGCGGCTGTGGGACACCACCAGCGATAACCCCAACCCCTCCGCCGTGCAAGCCATTGCCGCGCGCCAAACCCAGCAGTTCCTAGCCATGCTGCCGCGGGGTGCTGGCCGTGACGTGCGGCCGCGTGTGGGTGCAACCCGCACGCGCGCCGCCGATGTCGATCTCAGCGACCTCTACCACGCCCCGTGGATGGACGCGGCACCGCCGCGGGAGCTGCCTGCGGCGCGGGCGGCGCAGCGGCGGCAGGAGGCTGCGGCAGCTGCGGCGGCGGGGGGCTCGAGGGCGGCGGGCGACGACGACTGCGCGGACGCTCTTGCTGGCGGGGGTGAGCAGCGCAAGCCGTGGATTGCGGTGTGGCGCCGGGCATTCGCCAAGTCCCTCCCCCGCGCCCTGCGCTGCTTTGCATGGCTGCTGCTGCATGCCGCCTTGCCGTGTGGGGGCGCGCTCGTGCCGTTTTTGCAGCCAGGGGCCGACGGCGTGGCGGAGGCCGCGTGCTGCGGGTGTGCGGCTTGCGTCTTGGCGGGGCCCTCGGCCCCGTCGGAGCCCCCTCCGGCCGTGGGGGCGCGCCGCCCCTCCCCCCAAGCCGCCTTGGCGCAGGCTGCAGCATCGTGGCCCGTCGAGACGCTGCTCCACGCGCTGCTCGAGTGCCCCGCCGTCCGGCCGGCCGTCGTTTGGCTAGCCGACCTCTGGCCGCGCGTCAGCGATGGCGACGCGGCCCCGCCGCTAACGCCAGCGGTGTGGCTGCAAGACAGCCCCGCAGGGTGGCGGCCGCGCTTCCGAGGCCGCAGCCGCCCCAGCCGCGAGTCCGAGGCGCTGTGGGCGGCGCTGCGGCTGTCGCTGCTGGCTGCGGCGTGGCGCCTGCGCTGCCGGCGGCGCGTGACGGGCCAGCAGTTTTCGGCGGCCGATGTCGTCGACGCCACCATCGACAGCGTCGAGCGCTTGGTCCGCGCCGAGTTTGCAGCCACCTCGGACCTCACCGAGCTGGCGGGCACCTCTTCCAGCTGGTTCCCGCGCAACCGCCCGCCCGTCCCGTTGGACGAGTTCGTGTCCAAGTGGTGCCGAGGCCGCGTGATCGCGGAGGCCGGCGAGTCGGGCGGCCGCAGCTGGATGCGGCTGCGCTTCTCTGCGTGCCGCCTGTCGGGTGCGGCGCGCGCGGCGGCGGTGGCGGCGGCGGCGAGTAGGGCTTTGCTTTGCATCATTTACAAAAAGGAGGCAAGCAGGGAAGAGCGCCGCCCCGGCCCAAGAACCGGACCGGGAGGCAAAGGGGCAGCCGGTGACAAGAGGCGAAAAAACCCTCGAAACCGCCAAACACAAACCCACACCGGCACGACCCGACCCACCGGCGGCGCGCCTAAAAGGCAAAGGCGCAGCCGCCCCGCAAAGACGTGAGGGCTGCGGAGGTCGGGCGCCCCTACTCGAAACCCCGCTCGCAAACAAAAAGGGAGGATAAAGGGAGCCCCACCAACCACCCAAGCCGCAAGCGCTCCGGGCTTCCGGGGGCCTGGCAGCCCCGGCCGCGCCGCTGATGAACAGCCGCGTGGTCGCCCTGCGAGCATGTCCCCCCAACGGCGCCGGGCACGAGGCACGGCACCGCCCATGGCCGCCAGGCGGGCAAGGGGGTAGCGAGCGGCGAGAGCTGTGGGCACCCCCGAGGCTGGCTTCACCGCGCGACAACTGGCGACGCACGGCTAGCGGCAAGGTCTTGAAACGCATGCACGCAACCCCCACACGGCCGGGCGCAAAGCGCGCCCCACGGCCAGAGCCGCTGGAT
This sequence comes from Mycobacterium sp., assembly GCF_046095365.1. Taxonomy (GTDB): domain Bacteria; phylum Actinomycetota; class Actinomycetes; order Mycobacteriales; family Mycobacteriaceae; genus Mycobacterium. The sequence continues at coordinate 235 of NZ_JBJTJF010000006.1, read as the reverse complement.
GGGGGTCCTCCACGCCCCAAGGAGGAAAGAAGGGAGAGGGAGGAGAAAAAGAGCCATGCCAATCACCCCCCAGAAACAACCCACGCGGCCCACCGGGCCCTACGCCCCCCGAGGGGCACCGCCGCCGCTGGCGCGCCTCGGGCGTCGGGAACTGGATGCGGACGCGCTGGCCTTGCGCCAGCAGCCGGTTCAGCGTGGGCCCGCCCGCCGCGACGCTCGCCGCCTCCCCGAAGAG
>NZ_JBJTJF010000005.1:0-14911 GCF_046095365.1 Mycobacterium sp. | reverse complement strand
GGCCAGACGGCCGCCGGCGCGGTCCCCGAGCACCGCCCCATCCAGTTCGCGGGCCGCGACATCGAGGCCCCCCCCCCCCCGCCCCACCGCCCCCCTAACTACTCCCCGGGCGGCCGGGTGGCCGGCCGGCCGGTGCCCGCGGGGTGGTACTCGGAGCCGTGGTGGCAGTCGGCCCTCCGCACCGGGGCCTGGACCATGGGCTCGGTGCTGCTGTTCGATGCGATGTTCTCCGGCATGCACGGTGTCGGCTACGGCGCGTCGGGCTTTGAGAGCGGTTACGGGTCCGGGTTCGACCAGGGCTACGACGCCGGATTCGACCAGGGCATGGACGCCGCCGGCGGCGACTACGGCGGCGGCGACTTCGGCGGCGGCGGCGGCGACTTCGGCGGCGGCGGGGGCGACTTCGGCGGCGGCGACTTCGGCGGGTTCGACTTCTAGGTCTGGCAGGCCGGACACCAGAACAGGTTGCGGCCCTCCATCTCCGCGGTACGGACCGGCGTGCCGCACAACCGGCACGGCTCGCCGGTGCGCCGGTATACGTAGGTTCGCGGACGCCTGGGCCCGTAGGCCGGATCGCCGTGGTCGTGTTCGGGGCGCACCACGATGATCCGCCCCCGGCGCACCCCGACCTTCATCAGGTCCACCAGGTCGGTCCACGCAGCGTCGAACTCGCCCGCATCCACGTCGCGGCCCGGCCGGTACGGGTCGATGCCGTGCCGGAACAGCAGTTCGCTGCGGTAGACGTTGCCCACCCCGGCCAGCACCGACTGGTCCATCAGCAGCGCGCCGATCGCCTTGCGCGACTTGGTGATCCGCGCCCAGGCCGGCGCCGGGTCGGCGTCGGCGCGCAACGGGTCGGGCCCCAGCCGGGCCAGGATCGCCTCCACCTGCCCCTCGTCGATCACCTCACAGGCGGTGGGGCCGCGCAGGTCGGTGCCGTACTCGGCTCCCACGATGCGCATCCGCACCTGCCCGCGCGGCTCGGGCATCGGCGTGCGGTGCTCGCGGAAGGATCCGTAGAGCCCGAGGTGAACGTGCACGACCGGGCCGCCTTCGTAGCGGTGGAACAGGTGCTTACCCCAGGCCTCCGCCCGGGTGAAGCCGCGGCCGTCGACCAGTGCGGCGTCGCCGAAGCGGCCCTGCGGGCTGGACACCCGCACCGGGGACCCGGCGTAGCGGCGGTGGTGCAGCCGGGCCAGCCGGTGCAGGGTGTGGCCCTCGGGCACGGGTCAGCCGGAAGCGCCCGGCACCGGCGGCGCGACGTGGGTCCGTTCGTAGTCCGCGAGGATGTCGATTCGGCGCTGGTGGCGCGGGGCCTGCGACCACGGTGTGGACAGGAAGGCGTCGACGATGGCCAGCATCTCGGCCTCGGTGTGCATGCGGCCCCCGATGCCGATCAGCTGGGCGTTGTTGTGTTCGCGGGCCAGTTTCGCGGTCTCGACGCTCCAGGCCAGCCCACACCGGGCTCCGGGCACCTTGTTGGCCGCGATCTGCTCGCCGTTGCCCGAGCCGCCGAGCACGATGCCCAGACTGCCCGGGTCGGCCACGGTCCGTTCCGCGGCGGCGATGCAGAACGCCGGATAGTCGTCGTCGGCGTCGTAGCTGAAGGCGCCGCAGTCGATGGCCTCGTGACCGTTCTTGAGCAGGTGGGCGGTGATGGCCTCCTTGAATTCGAAGCCGGCGTGGTCGGAGCCGAGGTAAACGCGCATGGCGCAAACACTACTTCGGGCGGCCTGGCCCGGGGATTGGTTCAGTCGTAGGACGGCGGCTCGGTTCGGGTCCGCTTGAGTTCCCAGAAGTGCGGGCAGGACGCCAGCGCCACCGAGGCGTCCCAGATCCTGCCCGCCTCCTCGCCGCGCGGGATCTTCGAGAGCACCGGGCCGAAGAACGCCACCCCGTCGATGTGGATGGTCGGGGTGCCGACGTCGGCGCCGACGGCGTCCATGCCGGCGTGGTGGCTCGTGCGCAGCGCCTCGTCGTAGGACGGGTCCTCGGCCGCGGCCGCCAGACCGGCCGGCAGGCCGGCCTCGGTCAGCGACTCGGCGATCACCTGCGGCAGGTCCTTGTTGCCCTGGTTGTGGATCCGGGTGCCCATCGCGGTGTAAACCGGCCCCAGCACGTCGGCGCCGTGCGCCTGCTCGGCGGCGATGGCCACCCGCACCGGACCCCAGGCCCGCTTCATCAACTCCTGGTACTGCTCGGGAAGGTCCTTCCCCTCGTTGAGCACCGCCAGGCTCATGACGTGGAAGCGGACGTCGATGTCGCGCACCTTCTGCACCTCCAGAATCCAGCGTGAGGTGATCCACGCCCAGGGGCACAGCGGGTCGAACCAGAAGTCGGCGCGCGAGGTCGTCATGCCCCAAGGATAGGTTGGTCCCGTGCTTCCCAACCTGACCCGCTCCGAGGCCATCGAACGCGCGGCCCTGGTGACGGTGGACCGCTACCGAATCGAGCTGGACCTGACCTCCGGCGACCGGGAGTTCCGGTCGACGACCACCGTCGAGTTCGAGGCGCTGCCCGGCGCCGACACCCACATCGACCTGGCCGCCGACCGGGTGCACCGCGCCGTGCTCAACGGTCACGACATCGACGTCTCCGGCTACGACGAGTCGACCGGAATCCCGCTCCGGGGCCTGGCGCGGAACAACGTCCTGGTGGTCGAGGCCGACTGCCGGTACTCCAACACCGGCGAGGGCCTGCACCGCTTCGTCGATCCCGTCGACGACGAGGTCTACCTTTACTCGCAGTTCGAAACCGCCGACGCCAAGCGGATGTTCGCCTGCTTCGACCAGCCCGACCTCAAGGCCGTCTTCGACGTGACGGTGACCGCGCCCGCGCACTGGCAGGTGATCTGCAACGGCGCCCCGGTGTCGGCCGAACGGCACGGCGACGCGGTCGTGCACACCTTCGCCACCACACCCAAGATGAGCACCTACCTGGTGGCGCTGGTGGCCGGGCCGTACGCGGTCTGGCGCGACGTCTACCGCGACGAGCACGGCGAGATCCCGCTGGGCCTGTTCTGCCGCGCGTCGCTGGCCGAGCACATGGATGCCGAGCGGCTTTTCACCGAGACCAAGCAGGGCTTCGAGTTCTACCACCGCAACTTCGGCGTGCCCTACGCCTTCGGCAAGTACGACCAGTTGTTCGTCCCGGAGTTCAACGCCGGCGCCATGGAGAACGCGGGCGCGGTGACCTTCCTGGAGGACTACGTCTTCCGCAGCAAGGTCACCCGGGCCTCCTACGAGCGTCGCGCCGAGACGGTGCTGCACGAGATGGCGCACATGTGGTTCGGCGACCTGGTGACCATGCGGTGGTGGGACGACCTGTGGCTCAACGAGTCCTTCGCCACCTTCGCCTCGGTGCTCTGCCAGGCCGACGCCACCGAGTACACCCAGGCCTGGACCACCTTCGCCAACGTCGAGAAGTCCTGGGCCTACCGCCAGGACCAGTTGCCGTCGACCCACCCGGTGGCCGCCGACATCCCCGACCTGCACGCCGTCGAGGTCAACTTCGACGGCATCACCTACGCCAAGGGCGCCAGCGTGCTCAAGCAACTGGTCGCCTACGTGGGGCTGGAGCACTTCCTGGCCGGCCTGCGCGACTACTTCGCCGCGCACGCCTTCGGCAACGCCACCTTCGACGACCTGCTCGGGGCGCTCGAACGGGCGTCTGGCCGCGACCTGTCGGACTGGGGCCGGCAGTGGCTGCGGACCACCGGGCTGAACTCGCTGCGCCCGGAGTTCGACCTCGACGGCGACGGCCGCTTCACCCGGTTCGCCGTCCGCCAGGGCGGGGCGGCCCCCGGCTCCGGTGAGACCCGGGTGCACCGGCTGGCGGTCGGGATCTACGACGACGACGGGACGGGCAAGTTGGTGCGGGTGCGCCGCGAGGAGCTCGACGTCGCCGGCGAGTCGACGGAAGTCCCCGCGCTGCAGGGAGTTCCGCGCGGGAAGCTGATCCTGGTCAACGACGACGACCTGACCTACTGTTCGATGCGCCTGGACGACGATTCCCTGGGCGTCGCCGTCGAGCGCATCGCCGACATCGCCGAGCCGCTGCCCCGCACGCTGGTCTGGTCGGCGGCCTGGGAGATGACCCGCGACGCTGAACTACGGGCCCGCGACTTCGTCGCACTGGTGTCGGCCGGAGTGCACGCCGAGACCGAGGTGGGAGTGGCCCAGCGGCTGCTGCTGCAGGCCCAGACCGCGCTGAACTCCTACGCCGAGCCGGGCTGGGCGGCCGGCCGGGGCTGGGCGGCGTTCGCCGACCGGTTGGTCGAACTGGCCCGCGGCGCGCAGCCGGGTTCGGACCACCAGCTGGCCTACGTCAACGCGCTGTGCTCGTCGGTGCTTTCCGGCGAGCAGTCCGCCCGGCACCTGACCCTGCTGGCCGACCTGCTCGACCGCGACGCCGCCGGGTGCGGGCTGCCGGGGCTGGTGGTGGACACCGACCTGCGGTGGCGGATCGTGACGGCGCTGGCCGCCGGCGGCCGGGTCGACGCCGACGGACCGGCGACGCCGTTCATCGACGCCGAACTCACCCGCGACCCCACCGCGGCCGGCCGCCGGCACGCCGCCGCGGCATCAGCCGCGCGCCCGCAGGCCGACGTCAAACACTCCGCGTGGCGCGAGGTCATCGAGGACGACGCCCTGCCCAACATCACCGCGCGGTCGATCATCACCGGTTTCGCCCACCCGGGCCAGGCCGGCCTGCTGGCGCCCTACACCAAGCACTACTTCGACGCCATCTCCGGAGTCTGGGAGCGCCGATCCAGTGAGGTGGCCCAGACCGTGGTGGTGGGCCTCTACCCGTCCTGGGACGTCAGCCCCGAGGCGCTGAAGGCCGCCGACTGGTTCCTGGGCGGCCTGCACGTCCCGCCGCCGCTGCGGCGGCTGGTGGTCGAGGGCCGGGCCGGGGTGGATCGGGCGCTGAGGGCGCGGGAGTTCGACGCCGGTTAGCGGCGGGTGAGCGCCGTCAGGCCGCGCCCTCGCCCAGGTAGCGCACCCAGGCCGGGTCGAGGTCCTTGACCGTGCACAGCAGCCGCCAGTGCTGCCCTTTGGGTGAGGTCGGCACCAGGCGCAGGCTCCAGCCCAGCTCGGCGAGCAGCTTGTCGGCCTTGCGGTGGTTGCAGGTCGAGCAGGCTGCCACGCAGTTCTCCCAGGAGTGATCCCCGCCGCGACTGCGCGGCACCACATGGTCGACGGTGTCGGCCTTGCCCCCGCAGTAGGCGCACCGGAAACGGTCGCGGTGCATCAGCGCCGCCCGGGTCATCGGGATCCGGGCCCGGTAGGGCACCCGGACGAAGGTGCGCAGCCGGATCACCGACGGCACGGTGATCGCCCTGGTCGCCGAATGGATGACCGGGCCGCCCGGGTCGTCGTGCACGACGTCGGCCTTGCCGCACAGCAGCAGCACCACCGCCCGCCGGATCGGCAGGGCGGTCAGCGGCTCATAGGTGGAATTGAGCAGGAGCACCCGCCGGCGACCCCAGACCGAACGGTCCGCGGGGGGCTCGACGCTGTGCAGTACGGGGCGCACGCCGGCCCGGCCGGCCACGTTTCGTCTGCGCTGCACCATGCATCCTCCGCAGACAGTGCACCACGGATCGGCGCCGATCGCACGTGTATTCACCTCGTGTTCAATGGTGGCGTGAGCGAGACCTTCTATGACGCGGTCGGCGGCGCCGAGACGTTCAAGACCGTCGTCTCGCGGTTTTACGAGCAGGTTCGCGACGACGAGGTGCTGCGCCCGCTGTATCCCGAGGAGGACCTGACCGGCGCGGAGGACCGGCTGCGGATGTTCCTCGAGCAGTACTGGGGCGGTCCGCGGACCTACTCCGAGCAGCGCGGCCACCCCAGATTGCGGATGCGCCACGCGCCGTTCCGGATCGGGCCCATCGAGCGCGACGCATGGCTGCGCTGCATGCACATAGCGGTGGCTTCCGTGGACGCGGCGACCCTCGACGACGCGCACCGCCGTGAGTTGCTGGCCTATCTGGAGATGGCTGCGGACTCGATGGTGAATTCGTCCTTCTAGGAGCTAGCCGAGCTTGCCGTCCAGCTGCATCTGGCGCAGCGTCTTGCGGTCGGGCTTGCCGACGTTCGTCACCGGCAGCGACTCCAGGAACGCGACCTCGGTGGGCACCTTGTAACCCGAAAGGTTCTCCTTGCAGAACGCCCGCACCTCGTCGACGGTGAGCTCCTCGCCCGGCTTGAGCACCAGCGTGAGCTTGAGGCTCTCGCCGCGCTTCTCATCGGGGATGCCGAACGAGCACGCCTGCAGCACCTTGGGGTGGGAATACATCAGCTCGTCGATCTCGCGCGGGTAAACGTTGAACCCGCTGGACAGGATCATGTCCTTTTTGCGGTCGACGATGAAGATGTGGCCGTCTTCGTCCATGGTGGCGATGTCACCGGTGGACAGCCAGCCGTCGATGAATGTCTTCGCGGTCTCGGCGGGGTTGTTCCAGTACTCCCGCATGACGCTCGGCCCCTTGCAGAGCAACTCGCCGGGCTCGCCCAGGGGCACTTCCTTGGTCGGGTCGTCCAGATCGACGAGGCGAACGTCGTTGTCCGGGAACGGGATACCGACACCACCGGGCTTGCGCACCGTGTGCAGCGGGTTGGCGGTGACGATGTTGGAGGTCTCCGACATCCCGTAGCCCTCGGTGATCACCGCGCCGGAAAGCGCCTCGAAGGTCTTCATCGCCTCCACCGGCAGTGGCGCCGATCCGGAGACGACGGCCCGCACCGACCCGATCTTCGAGCTCTGGATGTCGGGATGCTGGTTGAGGCCGATGATCATCGTCGGCACCGCCGGGAACAGGTTGGGCTCGTGGGCGTTGACCGCCGCCAGGACATTGTCGGTGCTGGGCTGCGGCACGAGGATGATCGTCCCGCCGAACACGTGGTTGACGTTGACATTCATGTTGAAGCCGTAGATGTGGTAGAGGGGCACCGCGGCCAGGCAGCGCAGGTGCTCGGTCTTCTCGAACACCGGCGTCATCCAGTAGCTCTCCTGGTAGGCGATCGAGACAAGGTTCCCGTTGGTCAGCACGCAGCCCTTCGACAGGCCGGTGGTGCCGCCGGTGTACTGCAGCATCAGGACATCGTCAGGACGGACGTCGATCGAAGGCTCGGTGTCGGCGGCGGCTCCGACGACCTCGTTGAAATCGACGATGCCGGCTCCGGATTCCACCTCGACGTTGCCCGACGGAACCTGGAAGGTGATGACGTTGCGAAGCGCCGTGTCGCCGGCTTTGAGGACCTCGATCGGGCCCTTGGCGAAGGCGGCCATCACGATCAGTGTCTCGGCGCCGCTGTCCTTGACGTAGTGGTGCACCTCGGGCGTTGGCGCCAGTGGATTGACCTGGACCACGATGGCTCCGAGTTTGGCGCACGCCTGGTAGCCGATGACGTACTGCGGGACGTTGGGCGACATCAGGGCGACCCGGTCGCCCTTCTTCACCCCGAGGGTGGTCAGCGCGTTGGCAGCCTTGCGCGCCATCATGTTCACCAGGCCGTAGGGGAGCTTGGTGTCGCCGACGATCAGGTAGTCGCGGTCGGGGTTCTTCTCGGCGCAGGCGTTGAACATCTGTTTGATCGACAGCGGCGGGTAGATGCAGGAGTACGGAACCCCTTTGTCATAGATCCCGAACCAGGGCTTGTTCTTGTCGACCATCGTGACCTCCCGGATGAGCACGCACCGGCCGTGCGCGGCTCTGCAAGCTTTGCACCCGGAATTGACGCCGGGCGGCCCATTCCGGAAATTAGCCGAGCAGCAGTGCGGGGTCGCCGCGGCGCCGGAACACCGAGCCGAACCGGGCGTCGATGCGCAGCCAGGCCGGAGTCGCCCGAACCCGGACGACCTCGCCTTCCGCGTCGGGCATGAACCCCATCGCGGTCAGCGCCAGCACGCATCGCATCGGCACCGCCGCCGAGGCGCCGGCCGAGCTGACCGCCAGCACCTCCTGATCCAGCAGGGAGGCCGGCGGACCGTGCGGACCCGCGTGCTCCCGCGCGAGTTCGGCGCCCCGCCGGGCAAGGTCGGCCAGCACGGCGACCGGCACGTCGTCGAGATGGACGAAGCCGTTCTCCGGCGGCAGCGCGCCGCGCCAGGCGGAGTCCATCCGGTAACCGGTATCGACCCGGCCCGAGTCGTCGGCCGTATCCAGACCGCGGCGCAACTCCGCTGCGCCGCAGGTGAAGTCCGCCGGTTGCAGGCTGCCGGTCACCGCCCGGGCGGCCAGGACGTCGAAGCCGGTGGCCGCCCATGCCCCCACCAGGCCGCCGGCGCGGGTGCGCAGCCGGATCACCGCAGCCTCGTCGAGTCGCAGCGCGCGCTCGGCGAAGAGGGCCAGATCCCGGCGCTGGGCGGGATCGGGGACTGACAGCGCGGTCATCGCAGGAAGCGATGCAGGTACTCCCGATGGGTCTCCGAGAGCCGAACCAGCCGCTGCTCCTCGATGTGCACGGCCGCCAGTTGGGTCTCGGCGATCACCGCGGGCCGGGAGTCCGGCGCAGCCTGCACCGAGCGGACCTCGTACCCGAGCGTGAAGTCCACCGCACGCAAGCGTTTGGTGAACATCGTCACCTGCAGCGGCGAATCAACCAGGCGCAGTTGACCTTTGTAGAGCACCCGGACCTCGTGAATCAGCAGACCGATGGTCTGCACGTCCTCGGCGAAGGGCTCGCGCAGGAAGTCCACCCGCGCCTCCTCCAGGATCGTCACCATGGTGGCGTGGTTGATGTGCTGGTACATGTCGATGTCCGACCAGCGGACCCGCACACCGGTGGTGAAGCCCGGCTGCTGCGGGCCGGATGGGTCAGGCACTCTCACCTGTCCCGCTGGTCCGGGTCATGCTGCGGATCTGCCGGGCCGCCACCGACAGGGTGGCGAGGTCCCGGGCGTCGCCGGCGTAGATCTCATCCAGAGTCCGGCGCGCCCGCTGCAACCGGGAGCCGTTGCTCTGCTCCCACTCGGCGATCTTCTGCTCCCCGGTCTCGTCGGCTTCGCCGGCCGTCAGCACGTCGAAGCACAGAGCGCGCAGTGAACCGTAGATGTCATCGCGAACGGCCAACCGCGCCAGAGCATGCCACCGGTCGTCGCGGGGCAGCCTGGACACCGCGGTCAGCAGCCCGTCGGTGCCCAGGTAGTCCATCAGCGCGAAGTAGGCGTCGGCCACCTCCGCCGGATCCCGGTCGAGGATGTCGGCGATGTCGATGACGTCGAGCAGGCTGTACTGATAGAGGCCGGAGGCGACGGTGTAGGCCAGGTCGGCCGGAACGCCGGCGGCGGCGAACTCCGCGGATTCCTTGGCGACGATCGCCTTGTCGTCGCCGCGCAGCCACTCCTGCATCCGCGGGTTGAGTGCGGCCACCTTGGCCGCGAAGCGGTTGATCTCGGCGCCGACGGCCAGCGGCTGGGGTCGGTAGTTCATCAGCCACCGGGCCGCGCGATCCGCCAGCCTGCGCAGGTCCAGGGTCATCCGGTCGGTGACCGCGGCCGGCACGCCGTCGGCGGCACAGGCCCGGATTCGCCGCCAGGTCTGACCGATGCCGAAGATCGCCTCGGTCGCGGCGAACGAACGGACCGCGTCGACGTAGTCCACCCCGGCGTCCTCGGTGACCCGGTAGGCGAAGGTGATGCCGGCGGTGTCGACGACGTCGTTGACCAGCATCGTGGTGACGATCTCGCGGCGCAGCTGATGGTTGCGGATCTCGGCGCCGAACTCCTCCCGCAGCTGGGTGGGGAAGTATCCGGGCAGCCGGGAGGCGAACACCTCCTGATCGGGCAGGTCGCTGGCCAGCACCTGCTCCTTGAGGGCCAGCTTCACGTGCGCGAGCAGGGTGGCCAGCTCCGGTGAGGTCAGCCCGATCCCGATCTCCTCGCGCCGGGCGATCTCCTTGTCGCTGGGCAGTGCCTCCAGTTCGCGGTTGAGGTCGCGGCGCTCCTCGAGTTCACGGATCTGGCGGGCGTGAACGTTGAGCAGCGAGGCGGCGTTGGCACGGCTGGTTCCCATCAGGTCGTTCTGGTCGCTGTTGTCGTTGAGCACCAGCCGGCCTACCTCGTCGGTCATCGAGGCCAGCAGTTCGGTGCGGCGGCCGGGGTCGATCCGTCCGGCGTTGACCAGCGAGTCGACCAGGATCTTGATGTTGACCTCGTGGTCGGAGCAGTCCACGCCCGCCGAGTTGTCCATGGCGTCGGTGTTGATCCGACCGCCGGACAGGTCGAACTCCACCCGGCCCAGCGAGGTCACACCGAGGTTGCCCCCTTCGCCGACCACCTTGGCGCGCAGCTGATTTCCGTTGACGCGAACGGTGTCGTTGGCGCGGTCGCCGACGTCGGCGTCGGACTCGCTCTCGGCCTTGATGTAGGTGCCGATGCCGCCGTTGAACAGCAGGTCAACCGGGGCCCGGAGAATGGCGCGGATCAGATCGGGCGGGGTCATCTCGGTGATGGCGTCGTCGATTCCCAGCGCCCGGTGCATCGGCTCGCTGATCGGGATCGACTTCTGCTGCCGGCTGAAGACGCCGCCGCCGGCGCTGATGAGTCCGGCGTCGTAGTCCTCCCAGCTCGAGCGGGGCAGGTCGAACAGCCGGCGGCGCTCGGCGAAGGACCGGGCCGCGTCCGGATCGGGATCGACGAAGATGTGCCGGTGGTCGAAGGCGGCGAGCAGCCGGATGTGCGGCGAGAGCAGCATGCCGTTGCCGAACACGTCGCCGCTCATGTCGCCCACACCGACGACGGTGAAGTCCTGCGACTGGGTGTCGACGCCCATCTCGCGGAAATGCCGCTTGACCGACTCCCAGGCACCCTTGGCGGTGATGCCCATCGCCTTGTGGTCGTAGCCCACCGAACCGCCGGATGCGAACGCGTCGCCCAGCCAGAAGCCGTAGGAGTTGGCGACGTCGTTGGCGATGTCGGAGAACGTGGCGGTGCCCTTGTCGGCGGCGACCACCAGATAGGCGTCGTCGCCGTCGCGGCGCACCACCCGTTCGGGAGCGACGATGCCGCCGCCGGCCCGGTCCACATTGTCGGTGACGTCGAGCAGCCCGCCGACGAACAGCCGGTAGCAGGCCACACCCTCGTCGCGGAACGCTTCCCGGTCGACCGCCGGGTCGCCGGTGGGCACCGGCGGCCGCTTGACCAGGAACCCTCCCTTGGCCCCTACCGGGACGATCACCGCGTTCTTGACGGCCTGAGCTTTGACCAGACCGAGGATCTCGGTGCGGAAATCCTCGCGCCGGTCAGACCAGCGCAGGCCGCCGCGGGCGACCGGACCGAAGCGCAGATGCACACCCTCGACCCGGGGGGAGTAGACGAAGATCTCGAACTTCGGCCTGGGCAGCGGCAGTTCGTCGATCAGTTCCGGATTGACCTTGACCGACAGCACGTTCCGGGCCCGGGCCGATCCCGGTGCGGTGACGTAGAAGTTGGTGCGCAGGGTGGCCTGGATCATCGAGGCGAACGCGCGCAGCACCCGGTCGGTGTCCAGACTCGTCAGCGCGTCGATGTCGGTGGCGACGACGCGGGCGGCAGCCTTTGCGTCCATGCCCTTTGCTGCGGCGTCCGGATCGAACATCGCCTCGAACAACCGCACCAGCGCCCGCGCCGTCGACGGGTTCTCCCGCAGAACCGCCTCGATGTGCGACTGGCTGTAGGGGAATCCCGCCTGCCGCAGGTACTTCGCGTAGGTGCGCAGCACCGCGACCTGCTGCCAGCTCAGGCCCGCCCGCAGCACCAGTTCGTTGAACCGGTCGACCTCGACGCTGCCCTGCCAGATCGCGGTGAGCGCGTCGGTGAAGCGCGCCGCGGTGAGGTCCCACTCCTCGCCGCTGCCCAGTTCCGGCATCGAGGCGTCGGGGCGGATCCTGAACTGGTAGATCCACACTGGCAGCCCGTCGCGGCGGACCACCGTGAATGGCCGCTCCTCCAGAACCTCCACGCCCATGCACTGAAGCATGGGCAGCAGTTGGCTCAGCGACGCGCTTCCGCCGCCCAGGTACCAGGTCAGGTAGGCCGTCCCGGCGGTCGTCATCTCGTCGCCGGGTTCCAGTTGCAGCCGCACCGAGTCGGGTTGCAGGTTCTCGATGATGCCGATGTCGGTGATCGCCTCGTGCGGTTTGATCACCTGCTTGTAGTCCTCGGGCAGGGCCTCGGCGTAGTGCTCGGCGACCTCGCCGCCGATGGCGCCGTCGCGCGCCGACCCCAGCAGGCGGTCACCCCACGTCCGGGTCGACGCGGTCAGCAGGTCCTGGATGCGGATGCGATTGGCGTCGGAGGTGTCGATTGAACGACCGGCCGGGCCTTCGGGCAGCAGTACGGTGAAATGCACGACGGCCCAGGGTGATTCGCTGACCCTTGCGGCGTAGTCGATACTGACGCCGCCGAACTCGCGCACCAGGATGTCCTGCATGGCCAGCCGGACGCCGGTGGTGTAGCGGTCGCGCGGAAGGTAGACCAGGCAGGAGACGAAGTGCCCGAGCCGGTCGGCGCGCAGGAACAGCAGGGCCCGCCGCTGGGATCCGAGGTCGATGACGGCGCCGGCGGTGTCCAGGATCTCCTCGGCGGTCATGGTGAACAGCTCCGGACGCGGGATGGTCTGGATGATGTCGAGCACGAGCTGGCCCGGGTGGCGCGGGTCGTCGCGGGACATCGCCAGCGCGTCCTGCACACGCCGGGAGATAAGCGGGATGTCGAGAACGTTGGCGTTCATCGCTGCGACGGTGAACAGTCCGACGAACCGGTGCTCGATCAACTCGCCTGCGGCGCCGGCCTGCTCGCGCACCACGACGATGTAGGGGTAGGCGCCGTAGCGCAGGAAGCTCGGCATGGTGGCCTGCGCCAGCACGACGGTCTCGCCCGGTTCGCTGAGTTCGGGCAGCACCTCGGTGCGCAACCGGGCCACCCCGAGCCGGCTGGATTCGTCGGGAGTGGCCTGACCGTCCCGCACGCTGCAGCGTTGCGCGCCGAGCAGCACGAAGTGCGCATCCAGCCAGCGCAGCAGGTAGGAGACGTCCATCCGGTCGGCGCCGGGGAATCGGGTGCCGTCATCGGCGGCCATGTCGTGGGCCAGCGCCAGAAGTGTCGCCGACAGCGCCGCGGAGTCCTGCGCGACCTGACGGGCGTCGGCGACCACCAGTGGCAGCAGCCGGACCGCTTCGGTGACCGCGCGCTGGTCGGCGCCCGGGTTCAGTTGGATGTGGATCCAGGACTCCTCGATGCCGTCACCGTCCGGACCGGCCGGCAGCACCTCGGTGAGGTTGCCGTCGCCGTCGCGGCGCACCCGCACCGACGGATGCATCAGCGCCTCGTAGGCGACCCCCTGCCGGTGCAGCAGCACGGTCACCGAGTCCATCAGCATCTCGGCCTGATCGGTGACCACCTGAAGCGCCGGGCCGAACCCGCCGTCGCCGTAGACCTCGACCAATGTCTCGCCGGGCCCGCGCCGGGCGGCCAGCCGCTCCTGTGCGGAGATCAGTTCGGGCGGTACCGACACCGCCGCATCGTGGACCGCGGCACCGTGCGCGCCGCGGTAGCTCGCCGCGTACGCCTGTGCGAGTTGGGACGTTGCCGGGCCAGCCGTCACAGCCCAGACATTAGTCCCGTGTGAGCCGCCGGTGGGTCACTCTGTGCGGACGGGCCGCCTCGGCGCCCAACCTTTCGATCTTGTTCTCCTCGTAGGCCCCGAAATTGCCCTCGAACCAGAACCACTTTGCCTCGTTGGAGGAGTCCCCCTCCCAGGCCAGGATGTGGGTACAGGTGCGATCCAGGAACCAGCGGTCGTGGGAGATCACCACCGCGCAGCCCGGGAATTTCTCCAGTGCGTTCTCCAGCGATCCCAGCGTCTCCACGTCCAGGTCGTTGGTGGGCTCGTCGAGCAACAGCAGGTTGCCGCCCTGCTTGAGGGTCAGGGCGAGGTTGAGCCGGTTCCGCTCTCCGCCCGAGAGCACCCCGGCCGGCTTCTGCTGGTCGGGCCCTTTGAAGCCGAAGGCCGAGACGTAGGCCCGCGACGGGATCTCGTTCTGGCCCACCTCGATGTAGTCCAGCTTGTCGGAGACCACCTCCCACACGGTCTTCTTCGGGTCGATCCCGGCGCGGCTCTGGTCGACATAGCTCAGTTTGACCGTCTCGCCGACCCGCACCGTGCCGCTGTCGGGTTTCTCCAGACCGACGATGGTCTTGAACAGGGTCGTCTTTCCGACGCCGTTTGGGCCGATCACCCCGACGATGCCGTTGCGCGGCAACGTGAATGACAGGTCCTTGATCAGCAGACGCCCGTCGAAGCCCTTGTCCAGGTGCTCGACCTCGACGACGACATTGCCCAGCCGCGGACCGACCGGGATCTGGATCTCCTCGAAGTCGAGTTTGCGGGTCTTCTCGGCTTCGGTCGCCATCTCCTCGTAGCGCTGCAGGCGGGCCTTGTTCTTGGCCTGGCGGGCCTTGGCGCCCGAACGCACCCAGGCCAGTTCCTCCTTGAGGCGCTTCTGCAGCTTCTGGTCCTTCTTGCCGGCCACCTCGAGGCGCTCGGCCTTCTTCTCCAGATACGTCGAGTAGTTGCCCTCGTAGGGGTAGGCGCGGCCACGGTCGAGTTCGAGAATCCACTCGGCGACGTTGTCCAGGAAGTAGCGGTCGTGGGTGACCGCCAGGATCGCACCCTTGTAGTCGGCGAGGTGCTGTTCGAGCCACTGCACGCTCTCGGCGTCGAGGTGGTTGGTCGGCTCGTCGAGCAGCAGCAGGTCGGGCTTGCTCAGCAACAGCTTGCACCGCGCCACCCGGCGGCGCTCGCCGCCGGAGAGGTGGGTGACAGGCTCGTCGGGCGGAGGGCAGCGCAGCGCGTCCATCGCCTGCTCCAGCTGGGAGTCCAGGTCCCAGGCGTCGGCGTGGTCGAGTTCCTCCTGCAGCCGGC
>NZ_JBJTJF010000004.1:0-13851 GCF_046095365.1 Mycobacterium sp. | reverse complement strand
CCACCGTCGCGCCCGAGGTGATCACTCCGCGCCCGCTGCGCCCCGCCGGTGGCCGCGCCGACCGCACCGGCGGCGGCAGCCCCCGCCACCCCGGCCGCCGGCGACACCGAGGCCGTCGGCGAGGAGGCGCAGGTGCTGCGGGGTGCGGCCGCCGCGGTCGTCAAGAACATGAACGCCTCGCTGGAGATCCCGACCGCCACCAGCGTGCGGGCCATCCCCGCGACGCTGATGATCGACAACCGCATCGTCATCAACAACCACCTCAAGCGCACCCGGGGCGGGAAGATCAGCTTCACCCACCTGCTCGGCTACGCGATCGTCCAGGCGGTCAAGAAGTTTCCGAACATGAACCGCCACTTCGCCGAGATCGACGGCAAGCCCAACGCGGTCACCCCGGCGCACACGAACCTGGGCCTGGCCATCGACCTGCCCGGCAAGGACGGCAAGCGGGCGCTGGTGGTGGCGGCCATCAAGGGCTGCGAGACAAAGGGATTCGCTGATTTCGTCGCGGCCTACGAGGACATCGTGCGACGGGCCCGGGATGGCAAGCTGACCGGGGAGGACTTCGCCGGGGTCACCATCTCTCTGACCAACCCCGGCACGCTGGGCACCGTGCATTCGGTACCGCGCCTGATGGCCGGCCAGGGCGCGATCATCGGCGCCGGCGCCATGGAGTACCCGGCGGAGTTCCAGGGCGCCAGCGAGGAGCGCATCGCCGAACTCGGCGTGGGCAAGCTCATCACGCTGACCTCGACCTACGACCACCGGATCATCCAGGGCGCGGAGTCCGGCGACTTCCTGCGCACCATCCACCAGTTGCTGCTGTCCGACGATTTCTGGGACGAGATCTTCTTCGACCTCGAGATCCCCTACGAACCGGTGCGCTGGCGCACCGACAACCCGGACTCGATCGTCGACAAGAACGCCCGCGTCATCGAACTGATCGCCGCCTACCGCAACCGCGGCCATCTGATGGCCGACATCGACCCGCTGCGGCTGGACCGCAACCGCTTCCGCATGCACCCCGACCTCGACGTGCTCACCCACGGCCTGACCCTGTGGGATCTGGACCGCGAGTTCAAGGTCGCCGGGTTCGGCGGGGCACAGCACAAGAAGCTGCGCGAGGTGCTCTCGGTGCTGCGCGACGCCTACTGCCGCCACGTCGGGGTCGAGTACACCCACATCCTGGAACCCGAACAGCAGAAGTGGCTGCAGGAGCGCATCGAGATCCCGCACGACAAACCCACCGTCGCCCAGCAGAAGTACATCCTGTCCAAACTGAACGCCGCCGAGGCGTTCGAGACCTTCCTGCAGACCAAATACGTCGGACAGAAGCGGTTCTCGCTGGAGGGTGCGGAGTCGGTCATCCCGATGATGGACGCGGTGATCGACCAGGCCGCCGAGCACGGGCTCGACGAGGTCGTGATCGGCATGCCCCACCGCGGCCGGCTCAACGTGCTGGCCAATATCGTCGGCAAGCCGTACTCGCAGATCTTCAGCGAGTTCGAGGGCAACCTGAACCCGTCACAGGCGCACGGCTCCGGCGACGTCAAGTACCACCTCGGCGCCTCCGGCACCTACATCCAGATGTTCGGCGACAACGACATCGAGGTGTCGCTGGTTGCCAACCCGTCGCACCTGGAGGCCGTCGACCCGGTGCTGGAGGGCCTGGTGCGGGCCAAGCAGGACCTGATCGACGGGGTCAGCGGAGGCGGGGTCGTCGACGAGTCGCGCGAGTTCACCGTGGTGCCCCTGATGCTGCACGGCGACGCCGCCTTCGCCGGCCAGGGTGTGGTGGCCGAGACGCTGAACCTGGCGCTGCTGCGGGGGTACCGCACCGGCGGGACGATTCACATCGTCGTCAACAACCAGATCGGTTTCACCACCGCGCCGGAGTTCTCCCGGTCCGCCGAGTACTGCACCGACGTCGCGAAGATGATCGGGGCGCCCATCTTCCACGTCAACGGCGACGACCCGGAGGCGTGCGTGTGGGTGGCGCGGCTGGCGATGGACTTCCGGGAGCAGTTCAAGAAGGACGTCATCATCGACATGCTGTGCTACCGCCGCCGCGGGCACAACGAAGGCGACGACCCGTCGATGACCAACCCCGCCATGTACGACGTGATCGACACCAAGCGGGGTGTCCGCAAGAGCTACACAGAGGCCCTGATCGGCCGCGGCGACATCTCGATGAAGGAGGCCGAGGACGCCCTGCGCGACTACCAGGGCCAACTCGAGCAGGTGTTCAACGAGGTCCGCGAACTGGAGAAGCACGCGGTGGAACCCAGCGAGTCGGTGGAGACCGCGCAGATGATCCCGCGCGGGATGAACACCGCGGTGGACAAGTCGCTGCTGGCCCGCATCGGCGACGCGCACCTGAGTTTCCCGGAGGGCTTCACCCCGCATCCGCGGGTCAAGCCGGTGCTGGAGAAGCGGCGCGAGATGGCCTACGAGGGCAAGGTGGACTGGGCGTTCGGCGAACTGCTCGCGCTGGGCACCTTCCTGGCCGAGGGCAAGCTGATCCGGTTCTCCGGGCAGGACACCCGCCGCGGCACCTTCACCCAGCGTCACGCTGTGGTGATCGACCCGAACACCGGGGCGGAGTTCACACCGCTGGACCTGCTGACACTCAACCCGGACGGCACCCCGACCGGCGGCCGCTTCCTGGTCTACGACTCGCCGCTGTCGGAGTACGCAGCGGTGGGCTTCGAGTACGGCTACTCGGTGGGCAACCCCGAGGCGATCGTGTTGTGGGAGGCACAGTTCGGCGACTTCGCCAACGGCGCGCAGTCGATCATCGACGAGTTCATCAGCTCGGGCGAGGCCAAGTGGGGCCAGCTCTCCGACGTCGTGCTGCTGTTGCCGCACGGCCACGAGGGACAGGGGCCCGACCACACCTCGGGACGCATCGAGCGGTTCCTGCAACTGTGGGCCGAGGGCTCGATGACCATCGCGATGCCGTCCACCCCGGCCAACTACTTCCATCTGCTGCGCCGGCACGGCCTGGACGGCGTGCACCGGCCGCTGATCGTGTTCACCCCGAAGTCGATGCTGCGCAACAAGGCCGCGGTCAGCGACCTTCGGGACTTCACCGAGCGCAAGTTCTGCTCGATCATGGAGGAGCCGACCTACACCGACGGCGACGGCGACCGTTCCAAGGCCACCCGGATCCTGCTCACCAGCGGCAAGATCTACTACGAGTTGGAGGCCCGCAAGCAGGCCGACGGCCGCGCCGACGTCGCCATCGTCCGCATCGAGCAGCTCGCGCCGCTGCCCAAGCGACGCCTGGCCGCGACCCTGGATCAGTACCCCAATGCCCGGGAGTTCTTCTGGGTGCAGGAGGAACCGGCCAACCAGGGGGCCTGGCCGACGTTCGGCCTGATGCTGCCGGAGTTGCTGCCCGACAGGCTGACCGGGATCAAGCGGATCTCCCGGCGGGCCATGTCGGCGCCGTCGTCGGGGTCGTCCAAGGTGCACGCCGTCGAGCAGCAGGAGATCATCGACGACGCGTTCGCGGGATAGAAGAAGCCCCGGCCTAGCTGCCGAACAGCGGGATCAGCGGCTTGCCGTCGGCGAGGTTGTTGGTGACGTTCTCCACCGCCTTCGGGCACAGGAACGAGATCGCCGTCCCGGTGAACGCGGTGGCCGGCCCCAGCGGGCGGCCGATGGCGTCGGACACCTTGGCCGCGACGTCGGCGGTGTTCTGCCCCCGCTCGGCCAGAATCGGGCACAGCGACTGACCGACCTCCACCGCTTTGGCAGGGTCGATTCCGGTGATCCCGAGCAGGTCGAGACTGGACAGGACGTCGGTGACGTTGTCCGATGTGTCGGCGCGGGCGGGTGCGGCGGAGACCCCGGCGGCGAACACGCCGCCGGCCAGACCCGCGGCAAGGACAAGAGAGCCGGTGACACGGCGAAGCTTCATGACAGTGCAATCGTAGGGGAGCCCTCGGCCGTTACGGGCCGGAACCGGCACTGTTACCCTCAAGGCGACTCGACACCCGTCAAGCAGGAGTTATTCATGCACGGATTCGCCGGCAAAGTGGCAGTCGTGACCGGGGCAGGCTCCGGGATCGGCCAGGCGCTGGCGATCGAGTTGGGGCGCTCGGGCGCCTCGGTGGCGATCAGCGACGTCGACGCCGAAGGACTCAGGGTCACCGAGGACCGGCTGAGCGCCATCGGCGCGGCGGTGAAGTCCGACCGCCTCGACGTCACCGAGCGGGAACGCTTCGAGATCTACGCCGAGGAGGTCAGGAAGCACTTCGGCAAGGTCAACCAGATCTATAACAACGCCGGCATCGCCTACACCGGCGATGTCGAGATCACCCCGTTCAAGGACATCGAACGGATCATGGACGTCGACTACTGGGGTGTGGTCAACGGCACCAAGGCGTTCCTGCCGCACCTGCTCGCCTCCGGCGACGGGCACGTCGTCAACATCTCCAGCGTGTTCGGCCTTTTCGCCGTGCCCGGCCAGGCCGCCTACAACTCGGCGAAGTTCGCCGTGCGGGGATTCACCGAGGCGCTGCGCCAGGAGATGATCCTGGCCGGCCACCCGGTGAAGGTCACCACCGTGCACCCGGGGGGCATCCAGACCGCGATCGCCCGCAACGCCACCGCCGCCGAGGGACTCGACCAGGCCGACCTGGCCCAGTGGTTCGACTCCAAGATGGCCCGGACCTCACCGGAGCGGGCGGCCAAGATCATCCTCGACGGCGTGGCCAGGAACAAGGCCCGCGTGCTGGTCGGCACCGACGCCAAGATCCTCGACGCGGTCGTGCGGGTCACCGGACCCGGCTACCACCGCCTGCTGGTGGAACTGGCCAAGCGGGCGATGCCGCGGACGCACTGAGCGCCCGCGCGAACCCTCAGCGCCCGAGCGGGTTGGCGGCCAGCCAGTCCTCGGCCACCGCGCGGGGGTCGGCGCCGGAGTCGACCTTCCTGAGCATGCCCACCAGCGACGTGGTGTCCAGCACACCGGCGAGCTCGTTGATCGCGCGCAACTGCATCTTGCCCAGTTCGTTGCGCCGGTAGAGCGCAACGACGTTCTGCGCCGGGATCAGCGCGGGCTTGCGGTCGACGAGCACCACGACGCCGTCGGGCACCGCGGTCGATGCGGTGGTGGTCCAGGCCGCGTTGACCGGGCCGGCACGCAGCGCGTCGAACAGCATTGCCGGCGTGCCGAATTCGCGCGGCGACCCCACCGCGCACTCCCCCACCGCCGCCGGTGGATTGCCGCCGGTGACGGCGCCCACCTTCACCTGCGCACAGCGGCGCACCAGCGCGGCCAGGTCGCGACTGCCCCACGCCTCGGCCGTGGCCGCGGTGACGGCCAGTGCGGACTTGTCTTCGGCGGCCACCGCGTAGTCCCCGGCCGCCACACCCTCGGGAAGAGCGCCGGCCATGGCGCGGTACACCTGTTCGGGGGACCGGGCCGCCGACCCGGGAGCGAAGCGCTGCAACAGCCGGCCGGTGAAACCGGCTGTGACACCGACTTTTCCGGCGTCCAGTTCAGCGAGGGGATCATCGGAGACCGCGACGGCGGCCGCCGTGCCGTAGTAGCGCAATCCGGCGGCATAGATGTTGGCCAGCAGCGTGCTCGTCCGGTCCGGGGCGGCGCCGACGGTCAGTGCGGGGCCGGGGCCGGGACGGGCGCAGGCCAGCGACAGCACCACCAACAGACACGGCAGAAGGTGGCGGGCCCGCGGCCTCATCGGCGTCGGCTCACACCTCGGCGGCTGCGGCCACGGCGGCGGCGACCGCCGGGGCGACCCGCGGATCCAACGGGCTGGGCACGATGTGGTCGGGGGCGAGGTCCTCGCCCACGACCGAGAAGATCGCCTCGGCCGCGGCGACCTTCATCGCCTCGGTGATGCGCTGCGCACCGGCGTCCAGGGCGCCCCGGAACACCCCCGGGAAGGCCAGCACGTTGTTGATCTGGTTCGGGAAGTCGCTGCGCCCGGTGGCGACGATCGCCGCGTAGCGCCCGGCCACCTCGGGGTGGATCTCCGGGTCGGGGTTCGAGCAGGCGAACACGATGCCATCGGGCGCCATGGAGGCGATCACCTGCTCGGGAACCCGGCCCGCCGAGACCCCCAGGAACACGTCGGCGCCGTCGAGGGCTTCGGCCAGTCCGCCGGTCCGGCCCTCCGGGTTGGACCAGGAGGCCAGTTCGGCCTTCACCGGGTTCAGGTCGCCGCGGTCGGGGTGCACGATTCCGCGCGAGTCCAGCACGGTGATGTCCTTGAGTCCACTGCCGTGCAGGATGTTGGCACAGGCCACCCCGGCCGCGCCGGCACCGGAGATGACCATCTTCAGGCTGCCGAAGTCGCGGCGCAGCAGGGTACTGGCCGCCATCAGCGCGGCCAGCACCACGATGGCCGTGCCGTGCTGGTCGTCGTGCATGACCGGGCAGTCCAGGGCTTCGATGACCCGGCGCTCGATGTCGAAGCAGCGCGGAGCGGAGATGTCCTCGAGGATCACCGCGCCGAAGGTCGGCCGCAGCCGCACCAGGGTCTCGACGATCTCGTCGGGATCCTTGGTGGCCAGCGCCACCGGGATCGCGTCCAGGCCGGTGTAGGCCTTGAGCAGTCCGGCCTTGCCCTCCATGACCGGAAGCGAGGCCAGCGGGCCGATGTCACCCAGGCCGAGCACCGCGCTGCCGTCGGTGACCACGGCCACCAGCCGGTGGGCCCAGGTGTAGCGGGCGGCCAGCGACGGTTCGGCGGCGATGGCGCGGCACACCTGCGCCACGCCCGGGGTGTAGGCGATCGACAGCGCCCGCTGGCTGTCCAGCGCAACCCGCGACTCCACCCGCAGCTTGCCGTGCGCGTGGGCCGCGAAGATCGCCTCGTCGGAGACGACGTCGTCGATGCCTGCCACCTCAGATCAGGCCGAGCGTGGTGACCGCGTCGCGTTCCTCGGCCAGTTCGGCGGTCGAGGCGTCGATGCGGCCGCGGGAGAAGTCGTCGATCTCCAGGCCCTCCACGATCGACCAGTCGCCGTCGGCGGTGGTCACCGGGAAGGAGGACACCAGGCCCTCGGGCACGCCGTAGGACCCGTCGGAGGCCACCGCCATCGAGACCCAGTCGCCCTTGGCCGACCCGAGCAGCCAGTCCCGGGCGGCGTCGATGGTCGCCGACGCGGCCGAGGCCGCCGAGGAGGCGCCGCGCGCGTCGATGATGGCCGCGCCGCGCTTGGCCACCGTCGGGATGAAGTAGTCCTCGACCCAGGCCTGGTCGTCGATGACCTTGGCGGCATTCTTCCCGCCGATCTCGGCGTGGAACAGATCCGGGTACTGGGTGGCCGAGTGGTTGCCCCAGATCGTCATCTTCGTGACGTCGGTGACCGCCGCGCCGGTCTTCTTGGCCAGCTGGGAGATGGCCCGGTTGTGGTCCAGCCGGGTCAGCGCGGAGAACCGGTGGCGGGGGATGTCGGGGGCGTTGCTCATCGCGATCAGCGCGTTGGTGTTGGCCGGGTTGCCGGTCACCCCGATGCGCACGTCGTCGGCGGCCACCTCGTTGAGCGCCCTGCCCTGGGCGGTGAAGATCGCGCCGTTGGCCTCCAGCAGGTCGCTGCGCTCCAT
This sequence comes from Mycobacterium sp., assembly GCF_046095365.1. GTDB lineage: Bacteria > Actinomycetota > Actinomycetes > Mycobacteriales > Mycobacteriaceae > Mycobacterium. The sequence goes on along the minus strand of NZ_JBJTJF010000004.1, from coordinate 6,266 downwards.
GCCCGGGCCCCGCGGGCGGGCGCCGACCAGAAGCGCCAGGCCCACCCCGTCGAAGATCTTGGCCGGGTCCGAGCCGATCTGCACCCCGGCCAGTCCCGGGAAGGCGCAGTCGTCGAGTTCCATCACGACGCCCTCCAGAGCCTTCAGCGCCGGCTCGATCTCCAGCAGGCGCAGCTCGATGGGGCGGTCCGGCCCCAGCAGCGCCCCGCTGGCCAGCCGGAACAGCAGGCTGTAGCCGATCTGCCCGGCGGCGCCGGTCACCGCCACCTTGAAGGGGGTCTTGCTCACGGTGGTCCTCCTCTGAGCCGGAAACGTCGGGTTCTGAAACTAGCGCACCGGCCATCCACCCAGGAAATTCCGGCCTCTGACTTCCGCCGACACATGCCCAAGCGCCGCGTACCATGAGCAGCGCCGATGCCGGCCGGGAGGAGAGACCATGCGATTTCGCCCGGTCAACCCGCTACCGGCCGTCCTGCGGTCCCCAGAACCCGAGCCCAGGCGGATTCCCGTTCCCGTCACCCAGGCAGTCGTGGACTGCGCCGTCTACGTCGACGGAGCCAGGCTGCCGGGCCGCTACACCGCGGCCGCGGCTTTCGACAAGGTTCGCGACGTCAGACGATCCGGCCAGCCCGCCTTCGTCTGGATCGGACTTCACGAACCGGATCAGCGGCAGATGCAGTCGATCGGCGAGTTGTTCGGATTGCATCCGCTGGCCGTCGAGGATGCCGTGCACGCCCATCAGCGGCCGAAGGCCGAACGCTACGACGACACCCTCTTCATGGTGCTCAAGACGGTCAACTACGTGCCGCACGAGACCGTCGCGCTGGCCCGCGAGATCGTCGAGACCGGCGAGATCATGGTCTTCGTCGGGGCCGACTTCGTCGTCACCGTACGTCACGGCGAGCACACCGGACTGGCCGACGTCCGCCACGCGCTTGAGTCCGCTCCCGGGCAGCTACAGCTGGGACCGACGTCGGTGATGCACGCCGTCGCCGACCATGTGGTGGACAGCTACCGCGCTGTCACCGCCGCGATGGAGGCCGACGTCGACGCCGTCGAGGAGTCGACCTTCTCGCCCAGCGTCGAGACCGACATCGAACCCATCTACCTGCTCAAGCGCGAGGTGGTCGAACTCAAGCGGGCGGTGACCCCGCTGACCGACGACCTGGAGTGGCTCAACAACGACAACGCCGACCTGCTGTCCAAGGAGGTGCGCCGCCAGATGCGCGACGTGCTGGACCATCAGATCGTCGCCGCCGAGGAGATCGCCGAGTACGACGAGATGCTGTCCTCACTGGTGCACGCCGCACTGGCCAAGGTGGGCATGCAGCAGAACCAGGACATGCGCAAGATCTCGGCGTGGGCGGCGATCGCTGCCGTGCCCACCGCCATCGCCGGGATCTACGGGATGAACTTCGAGAACATGCCGGAGCTGTCCTGGCAGTGGGGGTATCCGGCAATCCTGTTGCTGATGGTGACGATCTGCTTCTTCCTCTACCGGACGTTCCGGCGCAACCACTGGTTGTGACCGAACAGCTGAATCTCGCCGCCTTTTGATTTCTCAAGTACCCGGCAAGTCATTCGCTTGGACGATCCATCGACAGCCGCCCGGGCACGCAATCACGTTTCGCCAAACATGTGACCTTTGTCACTTGTTTGGCGCATAGTCTCCGTTATCAGCGATGGACGTCGGGGTTCGGTCGCGGTATTCGGAGGTCTCACCAAATGCATTCGGAATCCGGCTTTGGTCACCGTTCCACACCAGCTCAGAAGCAGCGGCCGTTGCCCATCCCGGATTCCGGCCACGGCGCCTACATCGGGAGGGTGGGCGCCCTGGCGGTCGCACTGGGCATCGGCGCGGCCGCGCTGGCCCTGCCGGCCTTTGCCGTCGCCGACACATCCGGTTCGGCGGGTGCGGTGTCCGCGGAATCCTCGTCCACCGCTCCGTCGAAGGCAGCCCGAATCCCGGCGCGCGGATCGCGCGCCGAGGCAGTCGCACCGGCCGAAGACACCTCACCTGATCCGGCCGCGACGACACCGCGCGGGAGCAAGCCTCGGTCCCGCGCCGGCGGCGGTGACTCGACAGCACAGCTCAAACCGCGAACCGGTTCCAACACCGGGGCCCGCAAGGCGAGGCGAGGCGCGCAGGTCGCTCCGCCCCCGGCGGCGGCGGCTCCCTCCGGCACCTTAACCGCCCGATCCGGCGCCAGCCCGGCCAAGCAGACGTCTGCCTCCGCCCGCGCTTCCTCGCGGGGCAAGGCCCCAGCCGCCGCCGGGGCAACACCGGCGAAAACCGCTGCAGCCGTGCCGAACCCGGCCGGAAAGCAAGCGCGAGCCCGGAAAGCGCCCGCGGCAACGGTGCCTGGCGGCGTGTCCGCGGCGACGTCGGCACCGGTCTTGTCAGCCCCACGGCCCGCGAAGGCCGCGGCCAGCGGCGCGCTGGCATGGCTGGGTATCACCCCCTCGGCATCGGGCGATGCGCCCGGCGATTCCCCACTGGCCGCACCGCTGGCCTGGACGGCCGCGGCATTCTCCCGTCGGGAGATCACCGGGCGGAGCACCGGCACGATGCGGCCCATCGTCGGCAACGGCACCGCTGATCACCCCGATGGCGGCGTCCTGTTCGGAAACGGATTCAGCTGGGACGCCACCACCTGCAACGCAGGTGTCGCCTGCGAGGGCGGACGCGCCGGGCTGTTCGGGAATGGCGGCACCGGCTGGAACGGCGGTGACGGCGGCGCGGCCGGCTGGTTCGGCAAGGGCGGAAGCGGCGGCGCGGGCACGGCGGCGGTCAACGGGGGCAAAGGCGGCACCGGCGGCGCCGGCGGCCTTCTGGTGGGTGCGGGCGGCGCCGGCGGCACCGGCGCGGCCGGCGCGGACGGCGGAGACGGCGGCAACACCGGCCGGCTCTCGGTCTGGGGCAGCGGCGGCAACGGCGGCGACGGCGGGGCCGGCGCGGCAGGGAACGGTGGCAAGTCTGGAGTGGGCGCGGGCGCCGATGGCGGCAGTGGAACCGCGGGCGGGGCCGGCGGCGACGGCGGCACCGGCGGTGTCGGCAGTTGGCTGGTCGGGACCGGCGGCGCCGGCGGCCGCGGTGGTACCGGCGGCAACGGCGGCCACGGCGGAACCGGGGTCGCCGGCACCGAGGCCGTGCAGGCGGGTGCCGACGGCACCGACGGCGGCGACGGCGGCGACGGCGGAACCGGTGGTGCAGGCGGAGCCGGAGGGCAGGCAGGCGCGGGTCGCTACCTCGGCACCACCGGACGGTGGCTCGGCTATGACCGGCAGCTGGCCGCGGACGGGACCGGCGGCTCCGGCGGCGCCGGCGGAGATGCGGGCGCACCCGGCGAAGGCGGCGACGGCGCCGCCGGCGACGCGTCCCACCCCGACGGCGGCGACGGCGGCGACGGCGGGGACCCCGGTAGCGAAGGTTCGGGCGGGGTCGACGGGGCCGGCCCGGCTCCGGCCCCCGCTGCTGCGAGATCCCTCGCGTTCCGGACCGCGCCGGCTGCGGCAAGTCGCGGACCTAACGGCAAACCGGTCGAACTGGGCATCGGCCACGGCGGCCACGGCGGCGACGGCTGGAGCTCTCCGGAGCCTGGGGCCGACGGCGGCCGCGGCGGAAACGGCGGCGCCGGGGGCGCAGTGGGCGATGGTGGTAACGGCGGCCGCGGCGGCACCGGCCGGAAAACCGGCGCCGGGCAGACCGCCACCGGCGGGGCCGGCGGGGCCGGCGGCGCGAGTGGCAACAGCGGGAAAGCCGGAGTGGGTGGCACCGGCGGCGACGCAATCGGCACCGACGGCGCCGACGCCGTGGGTGGCGACGGCGGACGCAGTGGGCGCACCGACGGAGACGGCACGACCGGAGCAGCCGGCGGGCAGGGCGGCTCGGCAACGAGCGACAGCGGACGGGCGACCGGCGGCACCGGCGGCACCGGCGGGACCGGCGGGCGGGCCGGCGGCAAGGGCGGTGGCGGCGGTCAGGCCGCAGCCGCCGACGGCAGGGCTACCGCCGGCCCCGGCGGCCCCGCCGGGACCGGCGGGGTGGCCGGCGGCTCCGGCGGCACCGGCGGAAAGGCCGGTGCCGACCCGCGCACCGCTCCCGGCGGGCCCGGCGGTAGCCGCGGAGTCGGCGGGCAGTCCGGTGGTGGCGGGGGCACCGGCGGAGAAGCCAAGGCCGCCAGCGGAGCGGCTCTCGGCGGCCGCGGCGGATCCGGCGGTGCCAGCAAGGAGGCCGGCGGCGCGGGAGGCACTGGCGGCATCGCTACGAGTGCGGCGGGCCCCGCTACCGGCGGTGACGGCGGCCCCGGCGGCCTCGGACTGAGGACCTCCGGCCCGGGCGGCCCCGGCGGCCCCGCGGCCAGCGATACCGGCGCCGCTGTTCCGGGCACTGCCAGCACCGAGACTGCGATCGCCCCGCCCGGCGACGTCACGCTGAGCGCCCCCGGCCCCAACGGCGCGGTCGTCGGGTCATTCCCCGGCGACACCGCCGACATCGCAACGGCTCTCGCCCCGATCAAGGGCACCGTCGTCATCGACAGGAACACTGGCGCGTTCACCTACACCCCCGACCCCGCCGCTCGGCACATCGCAGCCGCCGACGGCGCTTCAGAGGCTGACCGCAACGACTCGTTCACCCTGGCTGTCACCGACGGTCGGGGAACCACCGCCCTCGTCACGGTCGCCGTCGCGATCTCCTCCGCGAACTCCGTCCCGACGGCCGAGGCATCGGTCGGGGACCCCGGCCCCGAGGGGGTCGTCGCCGGAACTCTCAGCGTCAGCGACCCCGAGGGCGACACCCCGGCCTTCGCCACCCTCACGGCTCCGACCAAGGGCACGGTTGCAGTCGATCCGCGCACCGGGGCGTTCACCTACACCCCCGACGCCGCGGCCCGCCACGCGGCCGCCGCAGACGGCGCCACTGCAGACCGCAGTGACGTGTTCACCCTCGCCGTCACCGACGGTCACGGCGGCACCACGAAAGTTCAAGTGGCCGTTGCGGTCAGCCCGGCCAACGCTGCCCCGGTCGTCACCGAGGCCACGGCAGACCTGCCGAACGCGGGGACCGGCACGGTCGCCGGCAGGGTCGTCGCGACCGACGGTGACGGCGACCGCCTCAGCTACCGCCTCACCAACGCACCCGAAAAGGGCACGGCGATAGTCGATGCTGCCGCAGGTACGTTCGAGTACACCCCCACCGAAGCGGCGCGTATCGCCGCCGGCGCCGTTTCGGGCAAGGTCGTCGACACGGTGTCGATCACGGTGTCGGATGGGCACGGCGGTACTGCCGTCCGGTCCCTCGAGGTCATCGTGTGCCCGCCTGTCGGCCCGGGCGCCAACCTGGCCGGCCGCGATCTTGCCGGCTATGACCTGAAGGGGGTGAAGCTGCGTGGCGCCGATCTGACCGGAGCCAAACTCGCGGGCGCCGATCTCAACGGAGCCGACCTGAGCGACGCCGTGCTCGAAGGGGCAGACCTCGAACGCGCGACCCTGGAGAACACGGTGTTGCGGAATGCCAATCTGCACGAGACGAAACTGAAGCAGGCCGTACTCCGCGACGCCGATCTCGTCGGGGCTGACCTGTCGGACGCCGACATGGTGGAGACGGATGTCGAGGGCGCCGACCTCAGCGGCGCCGATCTGAACCGCACCAACCTGACCGGGTCGGACCTCACTGCGGTCCGCCTGGTCGGAGCGGAGCTCGAGAGCGCGGAGCTTCCCGGCGCCGACCTCACCGACGCCGACCTCACCGACGCCGACCTCACCGACGCCGACCTCACCGACGCCGACCTCACGAACGTCGACCTCACCGGCACGAAATTGGACGGCGTCAAGATCAGCGGAGCGAAACTGGCCCCGAGCATCCTGGCCGTGGACCCGTCAACCGGGGCCGTCACCGGCGTCGGCGTGAGCAACTACAGTCTCGGCGATCTGGAATTCAGTGCTGGCGATCCGGCAACGGGAACCACAACCATCGACCCGGAGACCGGCCAGTTCGTCTACACCCCGAGCGCACAGGCCCGGCACGACGCCGCGGCCGACAACGCCGTCGAGACTAAGAAGTTCGACGAGATCAGCATCACCGTGGCCGATTCGTCAGGCGGAACGACGGTCGTGACGCTGCGGGTGCCGATCAGCCCCGCCAACCAGGCCCCCATCGCCGCCGCGGCCACCGGAACCGCCGACCCCGCTGACGGCGCCGTCACCGGAAACACCGGCGTCACTGACGCCGATGGCGACACCTTGGCCTACTCCCTGACCGGAGA
>NZ_JBJTJF010000003.1:0-6771 GCF_046095365.1 Mycobacterium sp. | reverse complement strand
ACCGACGCCTGGAGCTGGGACGCCCCGTTCAGCTACACCGCGCAGCGCTACGCGAAAAGCCATGACGCGTCGATCATCTGGGAGGGCCATCGCGCCGGCCGGACCATCGGCTACTGCCATATCGAGAAACTGCACAACCTCGAATCACTGCCTGCGAACGGATTCGAGGTGGCCTGCTTCCCGGTCAAGGTTCACGCCGCGTCGGCGGGCTGGACCCGGGCGGTGGCCATCTTCACCGGGTGAGGCGCAACCCTGCGCGGACCCGAGGCCGCGGCGGCCCCGGCGCGGGACCGGGCAGTGATCGCGCGCGCGCGATCCGGCAGCCCGGGACGACGGGCGGCACGCGCCGATGCCGGGGGCGGATCCGCACGAGGACCCGCCTGCGCGGGAACCGGTCCGTACGCGTCGACAGCGCCGGCGTACACCGGTGGACCCCCGACGCCGTAGACGCCCTGGGGCTCGGTGCGGAACGGCCGGTTGGCGGAGTTCTTGGTCGTGTAGGCGATCGCGTCGTCCCACCCGGTGGGGATCGCCCGGAGCAGATTGGCCGCGGTCTTGGCGACGTCCGTGCGATATCGCCATTGGGCCGGGGTCGGCTTCCCGGGATTGACCGTCCGGTCATAACCGGCCTCGACCAGCACCCGCAGCGGCGGGTCGAGGCTCAAGGCCAGCGGCCGGCCGATGCCGGGGATCGCTGCCAGCGGAAGCAGCAGCGGGAGCGTCGGGCTCGGCCTCAGATAGTAGGTGCTGTCCTGGTAGTAGCCCTGGAGCAGCGGTGGGTCTGCGGTTGCGAGGGGGGTGTTGTGGACCAGCGCGATGCCGAAGACCGCGTTGAGGTCCGCGAGCAGGTTGGCCGGATTGGTGGGGAAGTCCGTCCAGCCGTCGTACTGGCGCGCGATGTCGATGGTGGGCATCGGGTCGGATCTGGGCGAGTTCGTCGGAGTGGCGCCGCTGAAGGTGATGCCCAGCCCCGGAACGTAGGCGCCGGCGAATCGCTCGAACAGTCCGCCGTTGGGGCGATTGAGGTTGTAGACCAGGATGAAGCTGACCGATCGTCCGCTGACCGGATTGGCGATGAGATGGTTCTTCTCCCGGCTGGCCACGACCGCGCTCTGCGAAATGCCCTCGACCACATAGGAACTGTCCGAGAACCGCTGCAGCTTGGTTTCGGTGAACGGCGCCGACGTGGCCCGGCAATCGAGTCCCCGCAGGCACGCATCGAGGTTGGCCCGGCCCTCCTCCACCGCTTCGTCGAAGTCCGTCGTGCCGGGACCCGGGGGGAAGCCGACCTTAGCGGGAAAATAGACGACCACAGGGGCGCAGCCCGGATCGCCTCCGGTGCACAGGCCGGAGGGTCCCACGATTCTGGTGTCGACGTCCTCGACGAAGCCGCGCATGAATTCCGGGGTCTTGGGCGGGATGCTCAGAATCTGGCCCGCGCCGCCCATCATCATCGCGCTGGCGGTCAGCCGGGGTTGCGTCGCCGTCGGGCTGATACCCGCCAGAAGGGTTGCGGCGCAAACGAACAGCGCGCTCAGTCCGTATCTCATCGACCCTCCTCCGATTCACCGGTCAGCCGGTGAACTTCCCGCTGCGAATCCGGTCGGCCTCCATCAGGGCCAACTCCTGAGCGCCGGGGACGACGATCCTCGGGTCGGGCACGAAGTCGACGTCCGGCGCTCGGTCCCGGTAGCGCTGCAGCTTGGGCAGCTCCGCCATATCAGTGCACTCCGCCCGGTCCGCTAGCGGTGCTTGGCCGGAATCCGCCGGGCCGCCGCCGGCCGGTCCGCCGACTCGGGTCCGGCCGCTGTCCGCTGCGCTCTGCCGCGGGCGGCCCGGGTCTTGGCTGCCGGACGGGGAGCGGCAGCCTCGGTGGCGAGGACACCGTCGGGACCCTTGGCGGCCGCCGGCGCCGCCGACGCGGCCCGGACCTTCGGCGGGTAGTTCTCGTAGAGCCACGGGTTGTCGTAGGGCTTGTCGGGATTGCAGGACGGACACAGGGCGGGGGCGAGCCGGCGGAACAGCGGGGCCGCGCCGATCTGAGCTTCGTTGAACCACTCGCTGTCCTGGACGAACGGGTAGAACGCCTTGCGCACCGACCTGCCCACCGCTCCCACGGCGGCGGCGAACTCGCCGGGGGAGACCGTCTCGACCCCGGTCGGCGGCGCGGTCAGGTAGTTCCGCAGCGCCGAGGAGACCGCCCCGCGGTCCAGCTTGACGTACTGACCGGACCACGAGGTGGGCTCGCCGGTGAACGGGTTGGTGACCGCGGGGAACTGATAGCCGCTGTGGAGGGTCGCCATCGGCACCTTCATCGCCGTGGCCAGGAAGGCTCCCCGGTCGGGACAGGCTCCCGGCTGGGCGGCGCAGCCGGGGTTCATCGGCAGGTTGGCCGTCGCCCACCAGCCGACCTGCTCGCCGATCGCCGTCGAGAGCGGCTTGATCGGCACCATCATGTCGATCAGCGCCCTGAGCTTGGGCGGATCCAGCTCGTCGAAGCCGACGACGTTGGTCGGGCCCCACACCTGCCAGCTGCCGGTGGCGGTCATCGCCGCGGCAAACCGGTTCATGGCCTGGGTCTCCCAGGCCGGCACGCTCAGCACCATGTTCAGCAGATTGGCAGGCACGTTCCCCGGGCCGGCCGACGCGGCCGCCAGCGAGTAGGCGCGGCTGGAGACCTGCTCGGCGACCGGGGCGGCCGGGCTGACCGCGATGGCGCCGGCGCCCAGCAGCGCCACGACGGCCGCCAGGCAGGGCCTCGCGGTAGCGGTCATGGTGCCCCCTCAACATGTCGAGGACCCCGCCGGTCCGGTGCCGACGAGATTCCCAGTGCCCCTGCAAGGTATCGGAAACGGCGCCGGGCTAGCAAAGCGATCCGGCCGGCGGCCGGCCGAATTCGGAAACCGCGCCCGCCCCCGGCGCAGCACCGGACGAACATACGGAAAACGAAGGCCACGGCCTCTTACGAGACCGTGGCCTTCAGCGCTCGCAGTGGGCGAAGGGGGACTTGAACCCCCACGTCCCGAAGGACACTGGCACCTGAAGCCAGCGCGTCTGCCATTCCGCCACTCGCCCGAAACGCCCCGGGAGCCTATCACGCTGACCGGCGGGTTCCCAACGGCGCCGGCAGCCGCCCCGACGCGTGGCGCAGGCCCCTGAACTGCGTCGATACAAGTGCTGCCGGTCGCCTACGGCCCGATCGGCACCCCCTGCCGATACCATGGTCGGGGGGCGGGAGACGGCCTCGGCCAACAGATCGGGGGACAACAGATCGGGGGAATCGAGGTAAGCGGTCGAGATGGCTAACCAGAGAGGTCTGGTTCAACGCATCGAGCGCATGCTGGAGGACGGCGTCGGTGATGCGTTCGCCCGCGTGTTCGGTGGCTCGATCGTGCCCCAGGAAGTCGAGTCGCTGCTGCGCCGAGAGGCCGCCGACGGCGTGCGCACCCTGCCCGGGGATCGGTTCCTCGCCCCCAATGAATACGTCATCACCCTCGGGGATTCCGACTACCAGAAGGTGAGCGCCGACCGGGATCTGACCCCGGATGCGTTCGCCTCCCACCTCGACGGCTACATCCGCGACCAGGGCTGGCAGACCTACGGTGCGGTGGTGGTCCGGTTCGAGCGGGGCGACGCCCTGCACACCGGGCAATACCGCACCCGTGCGGCCGTCAACCCCGATGCCGACCCCCGCCCGTCTGCTCCGGCACCCCGCCCAGCAGAATCACAGAACGCGTCCACCGCAGAACCAGGAGTGCCAGCGATGACCGACAACCCCAGCTACCGCGGCCAGGGTCGCCCCGGCGAGGACTACTACCCCGAGCAGTACGGGCGCGGTCAGGAGGAGCCGCGCGGCGGCGCCCCGGAGCAGCGCCCCCCGTATCCGCCGGAGCAGGGCGGCTACCCCGACCCCTACGCCCAGGGCGGCTACCCGCCGCGACCGGCCTACCCGGACCAGGGCGGCTACCCCGATCCGTACGCGCAGGGTTACGAGCAGCGCCCACCCGCCGGTTACGGCTCGCCCTACGACGCGGGCTACCGTCCGCCGGCCCCGCAGGGGTACGGCGCCCCGTACTACGGGCCGCCCCAGGGCGGCGGCTATCCGCCCCCGCCTGCCGACTACTACGGCCGCCCGGCGCCCGCGGGCTACGAGCAGCCGAGGCCCGGCTACCCCGACCCCTACCAGCAGCCGGGCTACGGCGGATACCCGCGGCCCGACTACGGCCAGCCCGAGTACGGCCGCTACGAGCAGGGCGGCTACCCGCCCCCGGCGCCGGCCGCCGAGTACGACTACGGCCAGCCCGCCCCGGCCGGCGACTACGGCCAGCCCGAGTACGGGGGTTACCCGGCGCCCGGCCAGGCCGACTACCCGGCGGCGGCGGGACATGCGGTGACGCTGCAGCTCGATGACGGCAGCGGCCGGACCTACCAGCTGCGCGAGGGCGCCAATGTGATCGGCCGCGGCCAGGACGCGCAGTTCCGGCTGCCCGACACCGGGGTGTCGCGCCGGCACCTGGAGATCCGCTGGGACGGCCAGGTGGCCCTGCTGCAGGACCTCAATTCCACCAACGGCACGACGGTCAACAACGCCCCGGTGCAGGAGTGGCAGCTGGCCGACGGCGACGTCATCCGGGTGGGCCACTCCGAGATCGTCGTCCGCGTCCACTGAGCCGGCGCCGAACCGGCGGGGCTGACTGCTTCGGCCCTCGCCGGACCGGACGCCGAAGTATCCTGTGACGTTGCCGAAGTCGGCCCGCATCTTCGCGGTCAACCAGGCTGCGACCACGACAGGAGGACGGAGGGCCGCCGCATGCAGGGATTAGTGCTGCAGCTGACGCGCGTCGGCTTCCTGCTGCTGCTCTGGCTGTTCATCTGGTCGGTGCTGCGCATCCTGCGCACCGACATCTACGCCCCGACCGGGGTGGTGATGGTCCGGCGCGGGCTGGCTCTGCGCGGCGGGGCCGCGGCGCGGCCCGGCAAGACCGCCGCCCGCTATCTGGTGGTGACCGAGGGCGCCCTGGCCGGAACCCGCATCAACCTGGGCGCCCAGCCGGTGTTGATCGGCCGTGCCGACGATTCCACCCTGGTGCTCACCGATGACTACGCCTCGACCCGGCACGCCCGGCTGTCGCCCCGCGGCCCGGATTGGTTCGTCGAGGACCTCGGCTCCACCAACGGAACCTATCTGGATCGCTCGAAAGTGACTACGGCGGTGCGGGTTCCGATCGGCACGCCGGTGCACATCGGCAAGACGGTAATCGAGCTGCGCCCGTGACCCTGGCCCTTCGCTATGCCGCCCGCAGCGACCGCGGTCTGGTGCGCGCCAACAACGAGGACTCGGTCTACGCGGGTGCCCGGCTGCTGGCGCTGGCCGACGGCATGGGCGGCCACGCCGCCGGTGAGGTGGCCTCTCAGCTGGTGATCGCCGCGCTGGCGCACCTGGATGACGACGAGCCCGGCGGGGACCTACTCGGCAAGCTCGAAGACGCTGTGCACGAGGGCAATTCGGCGATCGCCGACCAGGTGGAGCAGCATCCCGACCTCGACGGCATGGGCACGACACTGACCGCGATCCTGTTCGCCGGCGACCGGCTCGGCCTGGTCCACAGCGGCGACTGCCGCTGCTAACTGCTGCGCGACGGCGAACTGCCCCTGTTCACCAAGGACGACACCTTCGTGCAGACACTCGTCGACGAGGGCCGGATCACCGCCGAGGAGGCGCACACCCACCCGCAGCGCTCGCTGATCATGCGCGCGCTGACCGGCCAGGAGGTCGAACCGACGCTGATCATGCGGGAGGCCCGCGAGGGCGACCGCTACCTGCTGTGCTCCGACGGGCTGTCCGACCCGGTCAGTCAGGAGACCATCCTGGAAGCGCTGAAGATCCCCGATGTCGCCGACAGCGCCGACCGGCTCATCGAACTCGCCCTGCGCGGCGGGGGACCGGACAACGTCACGGTCGTGGTCGCCGACGTCATCGACCACGACTACGCCGGCCAGACCCAGCCGATCATCGCCGGCGCGGTCTCCGGCGACGACGAACACCGCATCACCACACCCAACACCGCGGCCGGCCGCGCCGCGGCGATCGCGGTGCGCCCGCCGGCGGTCAAGCGGGTCGAACCCGAGCCCGAGCCACCGCCGGTGAGGTCGCGCCGGCGGCCGCTGATCGCGGCGGCTCTGGTCCTGCTGCTCGCCCTTGCCGGAATCGGCCTGGGCTATCGGATCATTCGCGGTTACTACTACGTCGGCGCCCACCAGGATCACGTCGCGATCATGCGCGGTATCCAGGGGTCGTTTCTCGGCGTCCGTCTTCAGCAGCCCTATCAGCTGGGGTGCGTCAACGAGCGCGGCGAGCTCTCTCAGATCAGCTACGGGCAGGCCGACACCCCACTGGACTGCGCACTGATGCGGCTCGCGGACCTGCGGCCCGCGGAGCGGACCCAGGTTTCGGCCGGGCTGCCGGCCGGCAACCTCGACGAGGCGATCGGCCAGTTGCGCGAGCTTGCACACGGGTCCCTGCTGCCGGTCTGCGCGCCGCCGAAACCCGCCCGCGTCGCGCCGCCGGCCGGCCCTCGAACAGGCTCGGGCGGACCCGCCGCCCGGCAGTCGATGCCCGGTTTCGGCGCCGGCGTCGGCGCCGGAGAGGGTGGCGGGGCGGCGGGTCCGCCCGAGCCCGTTCGAGGGCCGGCCCGCGTCGCGCAGACCGGCTGCAGGGACCCGTGTGCACGCGCGCGCAACTGGCCGAGCGCCGGGTCGCGGGTGCCGGGC
>NZ_JBJTJF010000002.1:0-22262 GCF_046095365.1 Mycobacterium sp. | reverse complement strand
GCGCGGCCGGCGCCGCCGTCACCGCCCCTGGCCCCCACGCCGCCGTCAGCGCCCCGGCCGCCGACACCGCCGCGTCCGCTGCCGTTGTTGCCGCCGGTCTCATTCGGGTCCTGGGTGAACGGCAGCACCCGCGAGTTCGCCCCGCCGTTGCCGCCCGCACCGCCGTTGCCGCCGGCCACGCCGGCCACCGGCGCGGCGATGCTGTTGCCGCCCGCACCGCCCTTGCCGCCGGCGCCCCACAGCGTGGTCGGCTTGACGCCGCCACCGTCGCCGCCGTTACCGCCGGTTCCACCGGCGCCGACCGCGTCGCCGCCGTCACCGCCGTTGCCCGCGCCGTCGAACAACAGGCCGCCCCTACCGCCGTTGCCGCCGTGACCGCCGGCCTTGAAGCCGGCCCCGCCCTTGCCGCCGTCGCCGCCGTCACCGGCGGGGGACAGCGAACCGGTGTCACCACCGTCGCCGCCGTTGCCGCCGACACCGCCGACGTTGGTCGCCGCGCCGCCGTCACCGCCGTAACCGGCGTTGTTCACCGGGGTCAGCCGGCCGGTGTTGCCGCCGCGGCCGCCCTGCCCGCCGGTGCCGTTGATCCCGGTGGCCGCGCCGCCGTCACCGCCGTCACCGGCGAAGCTCAACCCGGGCGGGTAGAAGGCCAGGGCGAAGGTGCCGGCGTCGCCGCCGGCCCCGCCTGCGCCACCGACCCCGCCGGCGGCGCTGGCCGTGCCGCCGGTGCCGCCGTTGCCGCCGCGTCCCAGGAACAGACCTCCGGTGCCGCCCTTGCCGCCGACGCCGCCGATGCTGGTGCCGTCGACCCCGGCGCCGCCGGCGCCGCCGTTGCCGAACCAGCCCGCCGAGCCGCCGTCGCCGCCGGCGAACCCGCCGCCGCCGGTGCCGAACAGCAGGCCGGCCTTGCCGCCGTTGCAGGCGCCACTCGTGCAGGCGCCCTCGTATTTGGTGTAGGTGTAGCCGGTCCCGCCGAGCAGACCCGCGTCGGGGTTCTCCGCGGTGCCGTCACCGAACAGCTTGTTGGCCGTCAGCCGGCCCGTCGCCGATGCCTGCGGCGGTTTGAACCCGCCCAGCAGGCCTCCGGAGGTGGTGGTCGACGCTGCCGCCCTGCCGGTGCCTTTCGCGTTGGCCAACTCCCGGCGGGAGAACGCCAGCGCCGTCCACGCCAGCGGACCGGCCGCCGGGACGTCGCCGCCGCTGCCGCCGGCCAACCAGGACAGCAGGCCCTCGGCCATGCCCGACACCGCGGCGCCGGTGGCGGCCACCCGCGCCGCGGAAGCCGGCGTCGGCTTCATCACCGGAACCGCCGCCGCCGCCGCGCCGTTCGCCGGGCTCACCGCGGCGGCCGGCAGCGCACGGCCCGAACCGCCGGTGTGGCGGGCCGGCTTCACCGCCGGGGCCCACACCGTGGCCGAGGGACGCGGCAGGTCGAGCACCGGATCGACCGGCGCCGGCGCGGTCGGCGCCGCGGCCGGCCCCGGCCTCGAGACCGGTCCCGCGGATGGCGCGCTGACCGCCGGCAGCGGCGAGTCACCACGCCGGCGCGCGGCCGGGGCCTTCGGGGAACCCGTGCGCCCACCGCGCAGCGACGGTCCGGACGCATCCTCGTCGGAGCCCGGGGCGGCGCTGTCCGGCTGACCACCGGAGCGCCCCGTGCCGCCCGGCGCCGCCGCCGAGCCGCCCCGGCGCGCCCTGACCCGACCCTCGGCCCGCGCGGACGACGACCCGGAACCCGCCGACGACTCCGACGACGCCGTGGAGTCCGAGCCCGTGGACCCGCCTGACCCGGTGGTGTCGGCGAACGCCGCCGGCATCGCGGCCACCGCCGAACCCACTCCCAGGGCAACGGCCAAGGCACCGACCCGGCCCACGTACCGGGCGTAGACCGAGCTGCCCGACTCCTCAGCCGTCACCGCCCGCCGCCGATACTCGATCCCGCGCACCCGCCCCTTCGAGGAACGACGGTGACGGCCGGACGGCAGCGACGGGTCAGCAGACATGGAAGCTCCTTTGCTCAGCTGCTCGAGTGGACGGCCCAGCGGCAGGGCGGCCACGCGCGAAGTATGCACGCTGGCAATCTCAGATGGGCGGATTTTGCTCAACTGGACAGGAAATTAGCTGATTTTTTTCGTCTTACAGCACAGATCTGCGGCGGAGGGTTGGGGCTCGCACCAAACCCGCGGCGCCGGACGCGGTTGGTGTCCGGCACCGTCGCTGACGTACGCGATAATACTTTCCGGCTAATCCGCGGGCGCAGAACTCGCTGCTCGCGGCCGTTTACCGGCCCGGGTCAACGCTGTTGACGCCGCAATGAGGCGAGCCGATCAGCCGACCCGTCGGGCGCGTGCGCCGTTCCACTCAGGATTGCCGTGGCCAGCAAATACCAGCTGCCCGCCCTGCCCGCACCGCCGGCGCCCTCGTCGCGGCCCGCTTCGCAGTTGCCACATCGACTCCGGTGTCCGGGCGCGCCGAGCTGTGACTAAGGTTGCCCTGTCGAATTGACGGGCATCGAGGGGAGAACAGGGCATGCGGGTCGTCGCATTCGCGCCAGCACTGAGCGCCGCGGAAGAGGACGCCGGCGGGGTGGCCGTGAAGGGCTTCCCGATGACCAGCTGCTATGTGAACAACTTCCCCGCCCAGATCACCGTGCCGATCGTCGTTGCCGTGACCGCCCTGGGCGGGGCGGACTACGACCCGGTGAAGGTGATCATCGCGACCTCCCCGGAGGGCGAGCGGGTCGGCAGCCTCGAATGGCGGTGGCACTGGGACGACAACCCGCCGACTCCGGTGAAGTTCCGGGTGTTCACCCAGTACCTGCCGATGCGTGTCGAACACGCCGGCGTGTACTCCCTCGGCCTCTACGACAGCCTGGAGGACACCGCAAGCGAACATCTCTTCCCGCTGCCGGTGCTCAAAATGAACCCGCTCATCGGAAACCGCTGAACCGACTGGACAAGGAGCACGACATGTCCGACCCCCGCGCCGATCTGGTCGCCCGCCAGTACGAGAAGTGGACTTACCCGGAGCCGATTCAGAATCTCGAGACGTGGCTGAACAACAACTGGCAGTGGTTCGACCCCAGCCACGCCCACCGGATCCTGTGGCCGGACCGGCCCTACCAGCCCGACATGGACATCCTGATCGCCGGCTGCGGCACCAACCAGGCTTCGGTGTTCGCCTACACCAACCGCGCGGCCAAGGTGGTGGCCATCGACGTCAGCCAGCCGTCGCTGGAGCACAACCGCTACCTCAAGGACAAGTACTCGCTGAAAAACCTTGAGCTCCACCACCTTCCGATCGAGGAGATCGGCTCTCTCGACAAGGATTTCGACCTGATCGTCTCGACCGGCGTGCTGCACCATCTGGACAAGCCGAAGGCGGGCATGAAGGCGCTCGCAGAGTGCCTGCGTCCGGACGGTGTCACGGCGATCATGCTCTACGCCCGCTACGGCAGGGCCGGCGTGGAACTGATGCAGGCCGTCTTCCGCGACCTCGGCCTGCGCCAGGACGAGGAGTCGCTGAGCATGGTCAAGTCGGCCGTCGCCTCGCTGGGCCCCTCGCACCCGTTGCGCAGCTACATGGCGATCGCCCCGGACCTGGAGTTCGACGCCGGCATGGTGGACACCTTCCTGCACGGCCGCGATCGCAGCTACACCGTCGAGGACTGCCTGGACCTGGTGAGCGCGGGGGGCCTGGTGTTCCAGGACTGGTTC
Source organism: Mycobacterium sp. (assembly GCF_046095365.1). Taxonomy (GTDB): domain Bacteria; phylum Actinomycetota; class Actinomycetes; order Mycobacteriales; family Mycobacteriaceae; genus Mycobacterium. The sequence continues at coordinate 18,546 of NZ_JBJTJF010000002.1, read as the reverse complement.
CTCAAGACCTCCTACTACCCGTCGACGCTGACCGAGCCGCCCAACGACTTCTATGCGGCGGTCAACGGGCTTGAGCGCGAGAAGATCTGGGCGATCATGGAGCGGATCAAGACGCTCAACGCCTGCCATTTCTTCCTGGCCTGCAAACCCGAACGGCCCGAGAACGGCTACCGGGTCGACTTCGGCTCCACCCGGGCGCTGGACTACGTCCCGCTGCTGCGCCTGCGGTGCGGCATGTCCGGCGACGAGATCTTCCGCCCCGGCTGGCGGGTCCGGCTGGACCCCACCCACCTGGCCTTCGCGCAGAACATCGACGGCGATCGCAGTATCCGCGAGATCGCCGAGCGGGTCGCGCTCAGCGGGGTATTGGGCGGCACCGACCAGGCCGCACTGGAGTACACCGCGCTGGAACTGTTCGAGGACCTGTGGCGGATGGACTTCCTCGCGGTGGACCTCAGCCGAGCGGCTTAGCGCGCCGGTAGACGGCGATCCGCCCGCCCTTCTTCGGGGTGAACGCGACACCGCGGTGGTGCCAATTCTCCCCCGGTGCGCTGGTGGTGCGGACCGTGTAGTGGCGCAACACCGTACGGATCACGACGTCCATCTCCATGTTGGCGAAGGCCGCGCCGACGCACCGTCGGGTGCCACCGCCGAACGGAACCCACGAGAATGTGTTGGGCTTCTCGTCGAGGAAGCGCTGCGGGTCGAAGCGCTCCGGGTCGGGGTATACCTGCGGATCGCGGTGCAGGTTGAGCAGGCTGATCAGTATCGAGATCCCTTGCGGCAGGTGCCATTCGCCGAGTTCGTACATCGGCGCGGCGACGTCGCGACCGGCGAAGTCGATGACGGTCCGGTTGCGCTGCACCTCGAAGATGGTGGCCTGCCGGTAGGCGTTGTCCTCACCGGCGACCTCGGCCACCAGCCGGTCCAGCACCTGCGGGTGGCGGGAGATCCGCTCGAAGGCCCAGGCCAGGGTGGAGGCCGTGGTCTCGTGGCCGGCGCCCAGCAGGGTCAGCAGTTCGTCGTCGATCTCTCCGCGGCTCATGGTCGTGCCGTCGTCGTAGGTGGACCTCAGGAACAGCGACAGCACGTCGGTGCGCTCATCGAAGTTCGGATCCTGCCGGGCCCGCGCGATGAGGTTGTCGAGGAGCGCCTCGTAGTCCTTGCGGTAGGCGGCCAGCCGCGCCCACGGGCTCCAGCGGCCGGGCGGGTGGACCACGGTGGGCAACAGAGACAGCAGCGAGCCCAGCGTCACCCACTTGGGCAGCATGTCGCGAAGCTGCTGCAGTTCGGCACCGTCGGCGCCGAACACCGCCCGCAGGATCACGTTGAGGGTGATGCGCATCATCGGCTCGAGGGCACCGAACTCGGTGCCCTCCGGCCAGGACGCCATCTCGCGCATCGTCTCCTCCTCGACGATGCGCTCGTAGGTCGCGATGCTCTTGCCGTGCAGTGGCGGGGTGAGCAGCTTGCGGCGCCGGCGGTGCTCGGCGCCCTCCAGCCCGAACACCGACCCCTTACCCAGGATCCGGCTGAGGTTGGGCTGAATGTTGTGCAGCACTTCGGGACTGGTGGTGAAGATCTGTTTGGCCAGCGTCGGGTCGGACACCATGACCGACTCGCCGAAAACCGGGGTCCGGATGGTCACCGCCGGTCCGTAGGTGCGGGCCAGCCACAGCACCGTGGGGCGGCGCACGCCGACGAAGCCCACGCCCACCAGCGGCCGGGGCAACCGCGGCGAGGGAGGCAGCCTGGCTCCGTCAACCCGGAAATCCGCCGCCGGCGCCTGTGTCATCGAGACCTCCCAGCTAGTGCGACCACCGCTTCGGGATGTACGGTACTCTGCGGTACCAGAGCCTGACAAGGGAGGATGCGTGAGCGCACCGGTCGTCGGCCAGAGCGGGTCGGCGACGGGCTTCCGGCGCCGGCTGCTCGACGGCCTGGCCGCCTCGATCGAGGAACGCGGCTACCGGGACAGCACCGTCGCCGACATCGTCAGGTCCGCCCGCACCTCCAAACGCACCTTCTACGACCACTTCGCCGGCAAGGAGGAGTGCTTCGCCGAGTTGCTCGACGCCAACGACGAGGACCTGGTGGTCGCGCTGCGCGAGGCGGTCGACGCCGACGCGCCGTGGCAGGACCAGGTCCGCCAGGCCGTGAGCGCCTATGTGCGCCGGATCGAGGCCACGCCGGCGGTCACGCTGAGCTGGATCCGGGAGCTGCCGGCGCTGGGCGAGGGGGCGCGGCCGGCGATTCGGCGCGGGTTCACCCGGCTGACGACGGCGATCACCGAACTCAGCGCCGGTCCGGGTTTCCGCCGGGCCGGGGTGGGTCCGCTCTCACCGACCGCGGCGGTGATCCTGGTCGGCGGACTGCGTGAACTGACCGCGCAGACCGTCGAGGACGGCACCCCGGTTGCGGACATGATCGAACCGGCGGTGGCTGCGTCGATCGCCCTGCTGACTGCCGAAAAGCGCTAGCGCGCAACGGTCTTGCCATCGGGGAGCACGAAGGCGAACGGCCGGGGAAAGCCCAGGCCCGCCAGCCGGCCGGTGCGCACCGCGTCGACGGGCACCGTCACCAGCCGGCCCGACGAAGGCTCATAGCAGCGCAGCGACTCCCGCTCGATCCCGGTGATCAGCACCCAGTGCCGCGGAATCGCCGAACCGATCAGCATGGCGACCGGCCAGCCGTCGGAGACCGCCGCGCAGACGTCGTCCAGCGCGTCGCGGCCCCCGGCGCGCCGCCATCGGTAGGGCACCGGGCTGTGCGCGTTGAGCGCCCGGGCCATCCCGGCCGGGGTGGTGCCCAGCGCCCGCGGCCACACCACGTTGACCGCCCGGTGCACCCTGCCCTGCTCGGCGTCGAACCACCGCTGGGCGCCGGGCTGACCGGACATCAGGTGCGCCCCGTAGTCGGCGCCGAGCAGCGCGCCGGCCATCACCGCCACACTCGGGCCGCAGGTCACCGAGTCGCGCTGCCGCAGCCACGCCATGGCCGCCACTCTAATCGCCGGCGCTGGGGCTGCGGTCCGGCGTTGAGCGGCCGTTTCAGGCGGCCAGACGACCGTCAGCCGCCGGTTGCGGTGCGACCCGCGACGGCAGCGCCAGCCGCACGATCTTGCCCACGACGCCGGCGAACTGGCGGTGCAGCGGACCGGAGTTGTACGGCAGTCCGTAGCGCTCGCAGATCTCGCGGACCCGGGGTGCGATCTCGGCGTAGCGGCGGGCCGGCAGGTCCGGGAACAGATGGTGCTCGATCTGGTGGGACAGGTTGCCCGAGAGGATGTGGAACAGCCGTCCGCCGGTCAGGTTCGCCGAGCCGAGGATCTGCCGGTAGTACCACTGGCCGCGGGTCTCGTCGCGGGTCTGCTCGACCGAGAACTCGGTCGTGCCCTCCGGGAAGTGGCCGCAGAAGATGATGGCGAAGGCCCACACGTTGCGCACCAGGTTCGCCGTCAGGTTGCCGGTGAAGACGAACGGCGCGAACGGCCCGGCCAGCAACGGGAAGGCCGCGTAGTCCCTGAGCACCTGGCGGCGGGTCTTGCGCCAGACCGCGTCGAGAACCTCGCGCTTGTCGGCCAGGGAGATCTCGCCGGCGCGGATGCGTTCAGCCTCCAGTTCGTGCAGCGCCACCCCGTACTGGAACAGAACCATCAGCAGGAAGGCGTAGACCGGGTTTCCCAGATAGTAAGGGCGCCAACGCTGGTCGTCGCTCATCCGCAGGATGCCGTAGCCGATGTCGCGGTCCATCCCGACGATGTTGGTGAAGGTGTGGTGGGTGAAGTTGTGCGAGTGCCGCCAGTGTTCGGACGGGCAGGCTGTGTCCCACTCGAAGACCCGGGCGGACAGCGCGGGATCGGCGGTCCACTCGTACTGGCCGTGCATGACGTTGTGGCCGATCTCCATGTTGTCCAGGATCTTCGACACCGCGAGCAGCGCGGTGCCGGGCAGCCAGGTCAGCGGGAACCAGACGATCGCCCGGCCGGCGACCTCCATGGCCCGCTGGGCCTTGATGACGCGGCGGATGTAGTCGACGTCGGCCTGGCCGAGGTCGGCGACGACCTGTTCCCGGATGGCGTCGAGTTCGCGGCCGAAGGCCTCCAGTTGCGCGGGGGTGAGCGCGGGGGTGTGGGTCATGGTTGTCTCCTTCTCAGGTGGGTGTCTTGGGTGATCAGAGGTCGATGTCGACGTCGCCGACCGGGACCGAGACGCAGATCTGGACGGCGTCGTCGTCGTCGGTGGACAGCGCCCCGGTGGACAGGTTGCGCACGACGCCGTGAACCTTGCGCCGGGTGCAGGTGTGGCAGATGCCCATCCGGCACCCGCTCTGTGGCGCCAGGCCGGCCGACTCGGCCTGCTCGAGCAGGGTTTGTCCGTCGTCGTCGGTGTCGACGCCGCTGTGGCTGAACGTGATTCGGCCCCCTCCGGGGGTGTCCGGGATGACCGCCGGCGCCGGCGCGAAGCTCTCCGCGACGGCGTCGGGACGGAGTTGGCGGACCGCGTCGACCAGGGCCGGCGGTCCGCACACGTACACCGCGTCGGGATCGGGCATCGCCGCGGCCAGGTGCGCGGCGCCGAAGCGGCCCTCCAGATCGCCGCCAGGACCGCGGGTGGCGCCGTAGAGCACCCGCAGGCCGGGTATCGCGGCGAGTTCGGCCCGGTAGCAGGCGTCCTCGAGAGTGCGGACGTAGTGGATGGCGGTGACCTCGCCGCCGGAGCCCTCGCCGTGCAGGGTGCGGGCCATCGCCGCGATCGGGGTGATGCCGCTGCCGCCGGCGATCAGCAGCAGCCGGCGCGGCCGCGGGGTGGGCAGGACGAAGTCGCCCGCGGGTCCGGACAGTCCCACCGTCATTCCCGGGCGGGCACAGGCGTGCAGGTGCCGCGAGACCGTCCCGCCGTCGTGGCGGGCCACGGTCAGCTCGATCAGACCGGCGCCCTCGGCGCCGGCCGGGGAGTAGCAGCGGGTGTGGCGGCGTCCGTCGATCTCGACGGTGACGGTGAGGTACTGCCCGGCCCGCAGACCGGTGAGCGGATGGTTGGGCCGTAGCCACAGCGTGACCGATCCCGGGGTGGACCGGCCGACCCGCACCACCGTGGCGCGCTCGTCGCTGGTCCACATCGGGTCGACCAGTTCGGTGAATCGGTCCACGCCGTGCGGCCCGGCCAGGAGTCCGAGCAGCCGGGATCGGCGGCTGATCGTCGGCACGTTTTTAGTGAACATATGTACACTGTTGCGTGGGGTTTCCGGCTTCGTCAAGGGAAAAGACCTGGATGTGGTACGGTTCACATCAGTGAATAGTCGTACACCCACTCGTCAGGGCAGGACCGGCCGGTCCCGTTCCCGCGACTCCCCCACGCGCGAGGAGCGCAAGGAGGTCACCCGGCGCGCGATCGTCGCCGCGGCCCTGGAACTGCTCGACGAGCGCAGTTTCAGCGCCCTGAGCCTGCGCGAGGTCACCCGCGCAGCCGGGATCGTGCCGGCCGCCTTCTACCGGCACTTCGACTCGATGGAGGCCCTCGGGCTGGTCCTGATCGACGAGTCCTTCCGCGCGCTGCGCGACATGCTGCGCTCCGCGCGGGCCGGCGAACTGGACTTCAACCGGGTGATCGAGTCCAGCGTCGACATCCTGGTCGCCAGCGTCACCGACCGGCGCGAGCATTGGCGGTTCATCACCCGCGAGCGATCCAGCGGGGTGAGCGTGCTGCGCTACGCGATCCGCACCGAGATCCGGCTGATCACCTCCGAGTTGGCCACCGACCTGGCCCGCTTCCCGGGCCTGACCGCCTGGAGCACCGAGGACCTCAACGTTCTTGCCAGCCTGATCGTCAACTCGATGATCATCATCGCCGAGGCCCTCGAGGACGCGCCGGATACCGCGGCGGTGGACGACATCAAGCGCACCGCGATCCGCCAGCTGCGGATGATCACCGTGGGAATCGCGGGCTGGCGCACCGGACCGGCACCCGGCGAGTAGATGCGCAACCCGCACGCCGGCGAGCCGTTCACCGAATCCGACGCCGAGATCGCCGAGGCGTTGCGGGACGTCTCGGGTCCCGCGCTGCTGATGTCGTGTGTGCACATGACCGACGACGAGGGTGCCCGCCGGGCGATCCTGGACGGGCCGCTGCGGCCAATGGGCCTGTTCCTCAACGAGATTCAGGGCTACATGTCCGAGGAGGACAAAGCCGCCGCCCGGGCGCTGGCGCTCGACGTCATCCTCGACTACCGCGACCGGGGCTGCCCCGAGCCCCGACCGGTGGACCCGCAGATGCTCAAGGCGATGATGGACTGGATCGCCGCCGCGGAGGTGCCCGGGGAGTACGTGCCGATGATGCTCGAGGAGATGGGTCTGGACGGGCGCGACGCCCGCGCCAAGGCGCTGGTCTCCGACCCCGCGGCCCGGGCCGGCTTCGAGGTGGTCGTGATCGGGTGCGGGCAGTCCGGTCTGCTCGCCGCGATCCGCCTCAAACAGGCCGGGGTGCCGTTCACCGTCATCGAGAAGAACCCGGGCGTGGGCGGGACCTGGTGGGAGAACAGCTATCCCGGCGCGCGGGTGGACGTCGGGAACCACTTCTACTGCTACAGCTTCGAACCCTCGGACCACTGGAGCGAGTACTTCGCCCGCCAGCCGGAACTGCAGGCCTACTTCGCCGAGGTGATGGGGCACCACGGAATCGGCGAGCACGTCCGGTTCGACACCGAGGTCACCTCGCTGGCCTGGGACGAGACGACCGGGACCTGGACGGTGAGCCTCCGCGGCCCCGACGGGGCCGACACGGTGCGCGCACGGGCGGTGATCAGCGCGGTCGGCCAACTCAACGCACCGTTCATACCGGAGTTCGCCGGCGCCGGGGACTTCTCCGGGCCGGCCTTCCACACCGCCCGCTGGGACCACGGCGTCGACCTCGCCGGCAAGGACGTGGTGATGATCGGCGCCGGGGCCAGCGGCTTTCAGATCGCCCCCGCGATAGCAGACACCGTGGGAAACCTGACGATCATCCAGCGCAGCGCGCAGTGGATGTTCCCCAACCCCGACTACCACGCCTTGGTGGGGCCCGGGATGCGCTGGGCGCTGAAGCATCTGCCGTTCTACGGCCGCTGGTTTCGGTTCCTGGTCTTCTGGCCCGGCTGCGACACCGGCCTGGCCGCGGCGAAGGTGGACCCGGACTGGCCGGACCAGCAGGTGGCCGTCAGCGCGGCCAACGACATGGCCCGGCTGATGTTCACCGCGTGGATCACCGGCCAGCTCGACGGCGACGACGCGCTGGCCGCCAAGGTGATTCCGGACTATCCGGCCACCGGGAAGAGAACCCTGCAGGACAACGGCAGCTGGTTGGCGACGCTGCGCCGGGACAACGTCGAACTGGTGCGCGGCGGCGTGCAGCGCATCGAGTCCGACGCCGTCGTCGACAGCCACGGCGAGCGCCACCACGCAGACGTGCTGATCTACGCCACCGGGTTCCGGGTCAACGATTTCCTGTCGTCGCTGAGCGTGACGGGGCGCGGCGGGGCCGACCTGCACGACCGCTGGGGCGATCGGCCGGCGGCCTACCTGGGTATCACCGTCCCGGGCTTCCCGAACTTCTTCTGCATGTACGGCCCGGGCACCAACCTGGCCAGCGGTGGCAGCCTGATCTTCCACTCCGAGTGCGAGATTCGTTACATCATGGGCTGCATCGACCTGCTGCTGGCCTCCGGCGCTACGGCGATGGAGCCGCTGCCCGAGCGCTACGACGACTGGTACGGCCGCTGCCAGGCCGAACTCGCGACGCTGGTGTGGTCACAACCGTCGATCGAGCACAGCTTCTACAAGGACGCCAACGGCGTGGTGCACTCGCTGAGCCCGTGGCGGCTGGTCGACTACTGGGCGTGGACCCGCAAGCCCGACCCGGCCGACTTCGCGCTGAGCTGAACCGGTGACGACGCCACGGGCTGGCGCTGAGGTCTACACCGAACTCGACGCCGGGCTCGGAACCATCTCCTCGGCGATCCGCCAGACCTCGTTTGCCAGGTAGTTAGGCGTGTAGACCACCTCGTAATCGGATGTGATGGCCGCGTTCGGCAGGCCCGGGAAGGGCTCGTTCCACGGCTCCGTCACGAAGCTGTCGTCAGCTGTGTTGACCGTCGTCAGTTGCCCTGCCGCGTTGAAGACCCGGAGCTTCCCGCCGGCGTCCGGAAGGAATCCGGTCGGGAGTCCGCCCACACTCAGGGTCTTCGACACCGCGTTGTTGGCGATCACCGAAACCGTGCCGTTGTTGTTGGCGACGTAGACCTTGCCCGACTCGGTCACCACCACGGCCTGCGGGCCGCTGCCATCGCCGATGGGGATACGCGTGACCTGATAGTCCTTGGTGGTGTCCAACGATAAGACTGTGCCGCTCCAGGGTGAGGTGACATAGACCCGCGTCGCATCCGCGGCCACGCCCCAGGGGTACTCGTAGTCGCCGAAGCTGACGGTCCTGAGCAAGGACTTCGTGTTGGCGTCGTAGACCGACAACTTTGCGCCGCCGCCCTCGAAGGCGGCCGTGCTGGCGACGAAGACCCGGTTCCCGTCGGGGCTGACCGCGATCCCATGCAGCGACCCTCCGACCTGGGGGATCGTGGTCGTCGCGTACGAGGGCGAGGTGGCGTCGATCACCGTGATGTCGCCGCCGGTGCCGTTCGACACGTACACACGGGTGTTGGTGCGGTTGACTGCCACCGCCGACGGCCCCTGACCGACCGGGATCCGGACGACGGTGATGATCGGATCGTCGTTCTTGATCGTCGCAGTGGCGGTCTTGCCACTGTTGCCCAGCGTCGCTCCGGTGGCCCCGGTCAGCGTCACCACGAACACCTCGTCGAGCTCGAATTCGCGGTCGGGCAGCACATCAACACTGAACGTCGCCGAGTTCGCATCCTTGGAAATCGTCACCGCGCCCTTCGGCACCGCCGTGTAATCGACGTTCGCCGTGGCCCCCAGCGGCGGTGACGACGTCTGATAGTTGACCGTCACACCACCCTCGCCGGCCTTGACGCCGTCGGGCAACTTGACTGTGAAGACCGCCTTGTTCGTCGTCGGATCGCCGGGATTGCCCTCGCTCACCGGACCGGTGGGCCCGGTCAGCGTCACCGTCGGCAACGGGGGCGTGACATCGGTGATCGTGGCCTTGACCACCGCCGGGTTGACACTGGCACCCAAGCCCGCCCCGGTCAGCTTCACATTGAAGAACTCGTCTTTGTCAACGACAGCGTCCTTGAGCGTCTCGACGTTGAACGTCGCCGAATTCTGGCCGCCCTTGATCGTCACCGTCCCCGACGGCGCGGTGAAATCCGCACCCGCCTTCGCCGTACCCCCCTCAGCGATCTGATAGGTCACCGCCAGATCCTCACCCGCGCTGACCCCGGTAGGCAGACCCACCTTGAACACCGCCGGCTTACCCTCCTCCACAGCACCCGGCCCACTCAGCGACACCACCGACGGCGCCGCATCACGCACCGAGACCGACGCCTGCGCACCCTGACCCGCCGCCACCGTCGCCCCCGTGGCCCCGGTCAACCGAACAGTGAAAGCCTCGGTAGGCTCCGCCAACTGATCAGCAAGCACATCAACACTGAACGTCGCCGAGTTCGCACCCTGGACAAAGGGCACCGAACCCTTCACCGCGGTGTAGTCCTTACCCGCCGCCGTAGCCTTACCATCGACGGTCTCATAACTGACCGTCACACCCGCACCGGCCTTGACCCCATCCGGCAACTTCACCGTCAACGTCGCCTTACCCCCCTCGCTCACCGGACCGGTAGGCCCGGCCAGCGTCACCACCGGCAACGACGGTGTGGCAGAGCCGTACTGGTCATCGCGGAAGGGGTCAGCGGCGGACACCGCGACTTGGGTGCTGCCGACCGGGGTCCACGAACCGCCGCCGCCGTAGCCGGCATCTCCCCAACTCCGAACCGCGCCGGCGCCGGTCAGCGCCGCGAAGGCGCCCGCGCTGGAGAAGATCCGGACAACCCCGCTCAGGCCGCTCGGAACCTCGTTGTTGCCCCCGTAGGTCTGGTCCCCCCACGCGGTGACCTTCCCGCCCTCAGTGAGCGCAGCGAACGCGAGGGAGGTCGAGACGATCTCCTTGACTCCGCTGAGCCCGGCCGGCGTCGCGCCCCCGGCGGCCGAGTCGCCCCACGCAACGACCGTGCCGTCGTCCTTCAGCGCAGCGAAGGCGTAGCTGTTGGAGACGATGTCTTTGACGCCGCTGGCAAGCTCGGGTCGCGGCGTACCGGTGGGGGCGAAGCCGCCGACGTTGGGATCTCCCCACACGATGACCGACTTCTTGTCGGTCAGCGCCGCGAACGCGCTGGTGGTCGAGACGATCTTGACGACCTTCACGTTTGCGAGCAAGCCTGGCGTGGCGGTGCCCGCGCCACCCCGGGTGAGGTTGCCACCTTGGAACTCGCTGCCCCAGGGCAGCACCGAACCCGCATTGGTCAACGCGGCGAAAGCGTACTTGGTGGCGTAGATCGTCTTGACGTCGGCAAGCTTCTGCCCGGCGGTGTCTCCGCCGTACCGAGGATCGCCCCAGGCGCTCACGGTGTTGTCGTTCTTCAGAGCCGCGAACGCGTACTCCGTCGAGTAGATGTCCTTGACGTTGGCGAGTCCGGCAGGGACCTTCCCGTCACCGCCGTACACCGGATCGCCCCAGGCGAACACCTTGTTGTCGTTGGTCAACGCCGCGAAGGCCCCTCCGTTGGAGTAGATCTGCTTGACGTTGCTCAGACCGCTGGGAACCTGATTGTTCCCGCCCATCGCGGGGTCCCCCCAGGCCACGACTTTGCCGTCGTTGGTCAACGCCGCGAACGCGCCTCCGTTGGAATAGATCTGCTTGACGTTGCTCAGGCCGGCAGGCGTGGTCCCGCCCTTCGCCGGGTCCCCCCAGGCGAGCACGGTGCCGTCCTTCTTGAGCGCCGCGAACGCCGAACCCGATGAGTAGATCTGTTTGACGCCGGTGAGGCCGGCGGGTGGCGTTCCGCCGGACTTGGGGTTGCCCCACGAAGTCACCGTGCCGTCGGCGAGCAGGACTGCGAACGCGTAGTTGTTCCGGTATTCGAAGCGGGTGCGGCCCGGCCGGGCCGGGTCGATGGGTGTCCCGAACGGGGTGACGACTGTGCCGCCCGGCGGGACTGGCGGAGTTGGCGGAGGCGGCACGTCGGTGATGACGGTCGATACCGCCTTGGCTGTGCCCAGTGTGGCGCCGGTCGTCGGCTGCTGCAGGGTCACGGTGAACGCCTCAGGGCCCTCCGTCGCATTGTCGCTGGAGGCGGTGATCTCGAACGTGGCCTGGGTAGATCCCTTGGGGATATCCACCCGCCCGCCGCCCGGCGTGAAGTCCGATCCCGCGGTAGCCGCCTTGGCGCCCGACGGGCTGGACCCGGCGGCGCTGAAGCTGACACTCGCAGCCTCATAGGTCGTGTCCAATTTCGCGCCGTTCGGTTGAGCCAGGGAGACCGTGTAGGTCGCCTTGCCGCCCTCGGTCACCGTGGCCGGACCGGTGAGCGTCGCAACAGGCTTGTCGTTGTCCTTGATGGTCCCGAGCGCACTGATTTGCCAGGGTCCCTTCGGGTTCTCGTCTGACTGACCCGGCTTGACGTAGGACACGTCTTTGTATCCGTTCGCGACGACCACCCTGAAATTCTCGTTGCCCTCGACCAGCTGGTCATCACGCACCCACACCGTGATTTGGAACTGGGTCAGGTCGGGGATCATCGGTTGCGCGGAGGCGGCACGAACCCGCTTGGGCAACCCGGCGCTGCCGATGAAGAACTCTCCCGGGTTCTCTTTGGTGTAGATCCTAAAGGCCGAACTCCCGGTGCCCGTGCCGTCGCCGGCGTCCATGAAATCGGCGGTGGCACTTGGCACCACACCCTGCGGGCACGACTGCGGACAGAACACGCCCTGCTTGGCAGTACCGTTCTCGAACCAGAACTTGAAGGGCTGAAGGTCGTCGGTGAGAGGCTTGTCCAGCGAGACGACAAACGTCATCGTCGTCCCGTTACCCTCGGTGAATATCACATCGCTGATCGTCACGATGGGTGCGTTGGGTTCATAGACCGCGGCAGGTGCCGGTCCGGCCTGGCCGGTGGTGGTCGCCGCGGGGACGGCTCGCTGCAAACGTTCGCCCTGGCGCCGCGCCGCCGCCAGCACCATCCAGGACACCGGGGACTGCCCGGGTGCCGACGGGTCGGTGCCCAGCAGCGGTCCCAGCACCGACTGCAGCGCCCCGGCGCGGGCCATGGTCGAAAGCCTGCCGGCGCCGGCCTGGGTTGCCGCCGCCGGTGCACTGCCCGACTGGCCGGAGCCGCCGGCGTTCGCCGTGCCCACCGTGACCGTGCCCGCGGGCAGGGCTGTGGCGGCGGCCCGAACCGGCACCGCCGCGGCGGGCACCGGCACCGCCTCGAACCCGCCCGGGGGGACGACGGCAGGCAGGTCCTCGGGCCGGAGGAAACCGGATCTGGCGACGGACTCGTTGCCGGGGTGGCGGCCGGCCCGCGGCACGCCGGAAACCGCACCCGAACGCGTCCGCTCGGCGGCGGCTGCTCTGGCCGGCTGGCGGGCGGCTCGCGGACCGCGGGCCTCCCCCCGGCCCGCGCGTTTGCGCGGGCTCGCGACCGCGTCGGACCGGTCGCCACCCGGCGCACCCGCCGCGCTGGTCGACTCCTGGGACGGCGCCGAATCCTCCGGCGCGGCCCACGCCAGCCCGGGTCCACCGGCAGCCGCGGCCCCGACCCCCAGGGCAACCGCCAGACCCCCGACCCGACCGATGAAAAGTGATGCGCGCATGTGAACTCCCCGGCTTCTCTTGTCGTATCCGCGCGGGAGGCAGAAACCAAACCCGACATAACGACTCGCTGTGAAAACCCTATGACCAGCGCAGCCGTGCCAATACCAATCCAATACAGGGATTTCCCTATACTTTGCGGCTTTCAGCATCACCGGGCCGGGCCGGCGGCTAACCGCGGCGCGGGTTGGGAGTCTCGGGCAGGAGGTGCCGTGGCACTGACAACCCCGGGCGGAAGGGTCGGCAAGGTCAGGGACCTCACCGGGCCCGGCCACACCGACCACCTCGGTGCGATGTGCACCGACCTGGGGGCATCGGTGCGCGCCCCCGACGGGAACCTGGTGTCCGTCTTCGGCGACACCTTCTCCGGCAACCGGGTGGGCTCCGGGGACTGGCGCTCGCCGGTGATCCTGATCGGCACCGGCGACGCCACCCACCCGATCACCTACCACGCCGCCGGCGGCGCCGACCCGCAATACGCCCGCCAGTTGTGGCACTACCGCCACCGGCACGGCGCGGGACTGCTGCGCCGGGGCATCAGCACCGTCATCCCCTCGGATCTGCTCGCGGTGGGTGACGCGCTGTACCTGCACGCGATCGTCAACCGCGGTCTGGGCAACGTGCTGTGGACCGAGATCTGGCGTTCCGACGACAGCGGCATGTCCTGGCGAAACCTGGGCCGCGGCGCGAAGTTCCCGGCCGGGCTCTACGGCGGCCACGCGCAGTGCTGGACGTGGGACCTCGACCCCGTCGACGGCTGGGTGTACGTGGTGTCGAGCGGGTTTCAGCGCGACAAGGGGCTGATCCTGCGCCGGGTGAGGCCCGAACACATCGGGGACCAGGACCGCTATCAGGCCTGGGCCGACGGGCGGTGGGGAGAGCAGGCGCGGGTGATCACACCCGCCGGGGAGACCTGGGGAGAGCTGTCACTACGCCGATTGGATTGCGGCACATGGGTTCTCGGTGGATTCTTGTCGTCCGCTTACTCGCTGGGCTACCGCACCATTGCCCACCCGACGGCTGACCTGACGCGCGTACCGGTCCAGCGGCCGGTGCGCGGGTGCGACTGGGACGGCGAGGACCACGGGGGGTGCCGGGTGGCCCAGCTCTATGGCGGCTACGTGCTGCCCGGCAGCCGGCTCGACGTGCCGGGCGGAGTGGGACTCGTTGTGTCGCAGTGGAACACCGCACGCGGCTGGCCCTACCGGGTGATGCAGTTCCGCGTCACGCTGCGCGGCCCGGTATAGGCTTGCCCGGATGCGATTCGCCTTCAAAACCGCCCCGCAGAACACCACCTGGGCCGACATGCTGGCGGTGTGGCGGGCCGCCGACGACATCGAGCTCTTCGAGTCGGGCTGGACCTTCGACCACTTCTACCCGATCTTCTCCGATCCGGCCGGCCCGTGCCTGGAGGGCTGGACCACGCTGACCGCGCTGGCCCAGGCCACCAGCCGGCTCCGACTCGGAACGCTCGTCACGGGAATTCACCATCGCCACCCGGCGGTGCTGGCGAATATGGCTGCCGCACTTGACATCATCTCCGGCGGCCGGCTGGAACTGGGCATCGGCGCGGGCTGGAACGAGGAGGAGTCCGGGGCATACGGCATCGAACTGGGCAGCCTGACCGACCGCTTCGACCGGTTCGAGGAGGCCTGCCAGGTGCTCATCGGTCTGCTGAGCCAGCAGACCACGGACTTCGACGGCCGCTTCTTCCAACTCACGGCCGCCCGCAACGAGCCGAAGGGCCCGCAGGCGCCGCACCCGCCGATCTGCATCGGCGGCAACGGCGAGAAGCGCACCCTGCGCATCACCGCCAAGTACGCCGATCACTGGAACTTCGTCGGCGGCACACCCGCGGAGTTCGCCCGCAAGCGCGACGTGCTCAAGGCGCACTGCGCCGACGTCGGCCGCAACCCGAAGGACATCATGCTCTCGTCGCACATCCGGCTGACCCCGGAGCGCGGACACCGCGGTGTCATCGAGGACACCATCGCCCTCGGCGCCGAGGGCCTGGACCTGGCGATCGTCTACCTGCCGCCGCCCCACGACCCGCGGGTGCTCGGACCCTTGGCCGAGGCGATCCGGGACTCCGGGCTCTGGCGGCAGGGTTAGCCGCCGCGAACGCGCCGGCGGCTAGAAGCCCAGGCGCAGCAGTTCGGCGGCCGTGACCAGGCGTTCGCGTTTGGCGGGGAACTCCCGGCTCTTGACCGGGTGGCGCAGCAGCGACCAGGCGATGCGCCCCAGCCGGGACTGCGGCGGGTTCAGGATCGGGTTCAGGAACACAACGACAATCTCCTGCGGTCGACATCATTGGCAACCAGGGCTGAACTTACCGGGCCAACCCCACCTCAGCAATTACAACTTCATGACGCCGAAAACCAAAGGAGGCGCGCCGACCCAGCTCGCGTGTTTCTGATGTGACTGATGTGACTAGCGTTGCGGTGCGGCAGTCGGGGCGATAGGCGCCGGCAAAGCTGTGTGGCCCATCAGGTAGCGGTCCACGCCGGCCGCCGCGGCCCGGCCCTCGGCGATCGCCCAGACGATCAGCGACTGCCCGCGGCCCATGTCACCGGCTACGAACACCCCGGGCACGGTGGTCTCGAAGTCGACGTTGCGGGCGACGTTGCCCCGGTCGGTGAACTCCACGCCCAGGTCGCTCAGCAGGCCGGGCTTCTCCGGCCCGACGAAGCCCATCGCCAGGAACACGATGTCGGCCTGCAGGTCGAACTCGGTGCCCTCGACCTTCTCGAAGGCACCGGCCTTCATGACGACCTCGTGCGCGCGCAGGCCGGTGACCCTGCCGCCCTCGCCGAGGAAACGCTCGGTGCTGACCGAGAACACCCGTTCGCCGCCCTCCTCGTGCGCGGAGGACACCCGGTACATCAGCGGGTAGGTGGGCCACGGCGTGGAGGGGTCACGGTCGGCGCCCGGCCTGGGCATGATCTCGAACTGGTGCACGCTGGCTGCGCCCTGCCGGTGGGCGGTGCCCAGGCAGTCCGCGCCGGTGTCGCCGCCTCCGATGATGATCACCCGCTTGCCCTTGGCGGTGATCGGCGGCTGCCCGTCGGCATCGGTCACCGGATCGCCGACGGCGGCCTTGTTGGCCCACGGCAGGTACTCCATGGCCTGGTGGATGCCGTCGAGCTCACGTCCCGGGATGGGCAGGTCGCGCCAGTCGGTCGCGCCGCCGGCCAGCACCACCGCGTCGAAGTCGTTGCGCAGTTCCGCGGCGGTGACGTCGACGCCGACGTCGACCCCGGCGCGGAACTTGGTGCCCTCGGCCTCCATCTGCTCCAGACGGCGGTCGATGTGGCGCTTCTCCATCTTGAACTCGGGGATGCCGTAGCGCAGCAGCCCGCCGATGCGGTCGGCGCGCTCGAACACCGTCACGTCGTGGCCGGCACGGGTCAGTTGCTGGGCGGCGGCCAGACCGGCCGGGCCGGAGCCGACCACGGCCACCGACTTGCCGGTCACCAGGTGCGGCCGGTTGGGCTGCACCCAGCCCTCGTCGAAGGCGTTGTCGATGATCTCGACCTCGACCTGCTTGATGGTCACCGGATCCTGGTTGATGCCCAGCACGCAGGACGCCTCGCACGGCGCGGGGCACAGCCTTCCGGTGAACTCCGGGAAGTTGTTGGTGGCGTGCAGGCGCTCGATGGCGTCGCGCCAGCGATCGCGGTAGACCAGGTCGTTCCATTCCGGGATCAGGTTGCCAAGCGGGCAGCCGTTGTGGCAGAACGGGATTCCGCAGTCCATGCAGCGCGCGGCCTGGTGCTGCAGAGCCTCGTGGTCGAAGTCCTCGTAGACCTCGTTCCAGTCGCGCAGGCGCAGCGGGACCGGACGCCGCTTGGGGGTCTCCCGGCGGGTGTACTTCAGGAAGCCGCTCGGGTCAGCCACGGGAAGCCGCCATGATCGCGGTGTCGACGTCCTCGCCGGTTCGTTCGGCCTCGGCGATCGCGGCCAGCACGCGCTTGTAGTCGCGTGGCATCACCTTCACGAAATCCCCTGCCTGCCGGGGCCAGTCGGCCAGAATACGCTGCGCGACGGCCGAATCGGTGGCGTCCCGGTGTGCCACCAGGGTGCCGTGCAGCCACTCGAGGTCGTCGTCGTCGGGGGTTTCGAGATCGACCATCTCGGCGTTGAGGTTGGCCGGCAGGAGACTCTGCGGGTCGTAGACGAAGGCGATTCCGCCGGACATGCCCGCGGCGAAGTTACGCCCGGTCGTGCCGAGGATCACCACCCGGCCGCCGGTCATGTACTCGCAGCCGTGGTCGCCCACACCCTCGACCACCGCGTGCGCCCCGGAGTTGCGCACCGCGAACCGCTCCCCCACGGTGCCGCGGATGAACGCCTCGCCACTGGTGGCCCCGAAGAGGATCACGTTGCCGCCGATGATGTTGTCCTCGGCCACATAGCCTTCCGGGGCCTCGTCGGAGGGCCGCAGCACGATCCGCCCGCCGGACAGACCCTTGCCGACGTAGTCGTTGGCATCGCCGTAGACCCGCAGGGTGATGCCGCGCGGCACGAACGCCCCGAAGCTGTTGCCGGCCGAGCCGGAGAAGGTGATGTCGATGGTGCCGTCGGGCAGGCCGTCACCGCCGTAGGCCTTGGTGACCTCGTGGCCCAGCATGGTGCCCACCGTGCGGTTGGTGTTGGCGATCTTCATCGCGAACCGCACCGGTGTGCCCGCGTCCAGGGCCTCCCGGCAGCGGGCGATCAGCTGCTGGTCAAGCGCCTTGTCCAGGCCGTGGTCCTGGCGAGAGCTGCAGTAGAGGTCCTGGTTCATGAACGCCGAGTCCGGCTCGTGCAGAACCGGTTCCAGATCCAGCTTGCGAGCCTTCCAGTGCGCGGCGGCCCGTGCGGTGTCCAGGGCGTTGACCTGACCGACCATCTCATTGACCGTCCGGAATCCCAGCCTGGCCATCAGCTCGCGGACTTCTTCGGCGACGAACAGGAAGAAGTTCTCGACGAACTCCGGCTGGCCGGTGAACCGCTCGCGCAGCACCGGGTTCTGGGTGGCCACGCCGACCGGGCAGGTGTCGAGGTGGCAGACCCGCATCATGATGCAGCCCGACACCACCAGCGGCGCGGTGGCGAAGCCGAACTCCTCGGCGCCGAGCAGCGCGGCGATCACGACGTCGCGGCCGGTCTTGAGCTGGCCGTCGACCTGCACGACGATCCGGTCGCGCAGGCCGTTGAGCAGCAGGGTCTGCTGGGTCTCGGCCAGGCCGAGTTCCCAGGGCGCACCGGCGTGCTTCATCGACGTCAGCGGGGTCGCCCCGGTGCCGCCGTCGTGACCGGAGATCAGCACCACGTCGGCGTGCGCCTTGGACACCCCCGCCGCCACCGTGCCGACGCCGTTCTCGCTCACCAGCTTGACGTGGATACGGGCCTGCGGGTTGGCGTTCTTGAGGTCGTAGATCAGCTGCGCGAGATCCTCGATCGAGTAGATGTCGTGGTGCGGCGGCGGGGAGATGAGCCCGACCCCGGGAGTGGAGTGCCGGACCTCGGCCACCCACGGATACACCTTGTGACCCGGAAGCTGGCCTCCCTCACCGGGTTTGGCGCCCTGGGCCATCTTGATCTGGATGTCGGTGCAGTTGGTCAGGTAGTTGCTGGTGACGCCGAACCTCCCGGAAGCCACCTGCTTGATGGCGCTGCGGCGCCAGTCGCCGTTGTCGTCGCGCTCGAAGCGGCTGACGGCTTCGCCGCCCTCGCCCGAGTTCGACCGCGC
>NZ_JBJTJF010000001.1:0-7862 GCF_046095365.1 Mycobacterium sp. | reverse complement strand
GAACCCGGCCAAGTACCTCACCGACCGCGAGCACCGGGCACACGGCCGTCCGCTGCCGTGGCAGGACCTGCGGGCGGCCTTCACCGAGCGGGGCTGGCTGGATCTGACCCACAACCGACGCGAGTTCGAAGTGGCCGGGCTTGGGCGAAGGCGCGGCGGGCGGCGGCGGCGGGGGCGGGGCGACGCCATTGCTGACCAGCAGGGTGACGATGATGCCCGGTACTGTCTGACCTGCCGGGGAGGTGCCGACCACGGTGCCGGCCGATGCTGTGCTGTTGAGCATCGAGACCTGGTCGGCCACCTGAAACCCCGAGGCACGCAACTCTTCTCGCGCGCTGTCCTGGTTCAGGCCGTTGACGTTGGGAACCCGGGAGCCCGGTGCGCCGTCGACGTAACGCGGATCCGTCGGCGGTATCGCGACGTCGCCGAACTTCCCGGCGATCGGAGTCAGGGCGGTGAACCAGGTCTCGGCCGGCTCCTTGCCGCCGAAGAGGTCACCGTCCCCGCACTGGCGCAGGGGAAACGAACAGATGTCGCTGGGGTCCGGCGAGTCGTCGTAGATGTAGTTCACCGCGGCGAACCGGTTGGTGTAGCCCAGGAACCCGGCTGAGCGGTGCGCCTCGGTGGTGCCGGTCTTGCCCGACATCGGCAGATCCCAACCGGCCGCGCCGGCCGCCGGGGCGCCGGTGCCGCTGATGGTGTCCTTGGCCAGCGCGTTGGACAGGGTGTTGGCCAGTCCCTCGGGCACCACCTGTTCGCAGGCTTCGGCGTTGACCGAGAGTTCGTCGCCGCGCCGGTCGTAGATCTTGTCGATCGGATTGGGCGGGCACCACATTCCCCCGGAGGCGAGGGTGGCCGCGACATTGGCCAACTCCAGCGGATTCACCTCGAACGGGCCCAGTGTGAACGACCCGATGTTCTGCCGCTTGATGAAATCGGCCAGGCTTTCGTTGCTGTCCTGGTCGTAGCCGCGGGCCGTTCCCGGTTCGGTGTAGGACCTCAGACCCAGCCGCACGGCCATGTCCACGGTGCGGGTGACGCCCACCTGCGAGATCAGCTTCGCGAACGCCGTGTTGGGCGACTTCGCAAGCGCCTCGGTGACGTTCATGCTCAGGTAGCGCGGATCCCGGTAGTTGACCACGCACCAGGTCTCCTTCGGGCAGCCTTTCGCCCCGCCTTCGCCAAGGCCCCGGGCCTCGAAGCGGCCCGGCACGTCCAGCGTGGCATTGATGCCCAGGCCCAGGTCCAGGGCCGCCGCGGTGGTGAAGATCTTGAAGATGGACCCGGCGCCGTCGCCGACCAACGAGAACGGTTGCGGCTGAACGGTTTGTCCCGCGTCGATGTCGAGTCCGTAGGCGCGGTTGCTGGCCATCGCGATGACAGGGTGGCTGGTCTTTCCCGGCAGCACGACGTTCATCACGCTCGCGATGCCGTCGAGATCCGGCGATGCGATCGAGTCCACCGACTTCTTGACGTCGGCCTGGACATCGGGATCCAGCGTGGTCTTGATCAGGTAGCCGCCACGGGCGATCTGCTCCTTGCTCAGCCCGGCCCGGGTCAGGTACTCCTGGACGTAGTCGCAGAAGAAGGCCCGGTCGCCGGCGGCGATACACCCGCGGGGCAGTTCGTTCGGGCGCGCCAGGATGCCCAGCGGCTGCTGCTTGGCCTTGCGCAGCTCAGCGGCTTTGTCGGGCAGTTGCTCGATCATGGTGTCCAGCACCAGGTTGCGCCGCACCAGCGCGCCGTCGGGATTGGTGTAGGGGTTGAGTGTCGAGGTCGACTGCACCAGGCCGGCCAGCAGAGCCGACTGTGACCAGTTCAGGGCCGAGGCGTCGATACCGAAATAAGTCTGCGCGGCGTCCTGGATCCCGAATGCGCCGTTGCCGAACGACACCAGGTTCAGATACCTCGTCAGGATCGCCGGTTTGGTCAGCGTCTTATCCAGGCTCAGCGCCATACGGATCTCGCGCAGCTTCCGGGCTGGGGTAGGAGCCGTGGCCGCGCGCTTCTCGGCGTCGGTCTGGGCGACCACCAGAAGCTGGTAGTTCTTGACGTACTGCTGCTCGATGGTGGATCCGCCGCGGGTGCCGAACTCCCCCGATGCGTAGCCGGCGAGGCCGGTCAGCGTGCCTTTCCAGTCCACGCCGTTGTGTTCGGCGAACCTCTTGTCCTCGATGGCGACGATGGCCAGTTTCATGGTGTCGGCAATCTGGTCGGCGGTCACCTCGAAACGGCGCTGGGAGTAGAGCCAGGCGATGGTGTTGCCCTTGGCGTCGACCATGGTGGTCACGGCCGGCACGTCGCCCTCGAGGACCTGGGTGGATCCGTTGGCCACGATGTCGGAAGCCCGGTTGGACATCAGTCCCAGACCGCCCACCACGGGGAACAGCAGGGCGGCCACCAGCACGCTGGCCAACAGGCATGCCCAGGCCAGCTTGATGAACGTCGAAGCGGCGGGCGCGCGATCCGACATGGGTGACAGCCTAACGAGAGCGACTTGCAGGAGTGCTCCGCCTCTGCGAAGAGGCTGTGCCAACCATGAATCGCGACGCGGGAGTCGTAAAACCGCAGTTCATACCCGTGCTGGACGGTTGTCCCAAAAAACCTGTGACTGCACTGTTGCGCAAACGCGACCTGACCACCTACTTTAAGCACACAGTGCGACGCAGGTAACACTCGCTTCGCAATGTGGCGTAGATCGCACCGCGACTGCACCGGAGGGATAACGCCCCCCCATCGGGGTGGCTGGAGACGAAGGGATCGCCCGTGTCGGGGACTCGGCCCGCCGCGCGTAGGACCAGCGCAGCATCGATTCACGGTTCACTTCAGCAGGCGGCGAGCGGGGAAGCCCGGATCGCCTGGGTTTCTCAAGCTTTATGTCGCTCGGCCGATCCGGACCAGCTCTTCGTGCGCGGCGCGGCCCAGCGGAAAGCGGCTGTGATCTGCAGACACTGTCCGGTCATCACCGAGTGCGGGGCCGACGCGCTGGACAATCGCGTCGAGTTCGGTGTCTGGGGCGGCATGACCGAGCGCCAGCGTCGCGCCCTGCTCAAGCAGCACCCCGAGGTCTCCTCCTGGGCGGAGTTCTTCGCAGCCCAGCGCAAGCACCGCAGCGTCTGCTGACGGTGCTTTTTACGTTTCGCCGGTGATCTGGTCGGCGATCGCCTGAAGCGCGTCGAGGTCGGACACGTCGAACGGCAGTGACGGAACCCCGACCACCCGCACATGCGGGTTGGCGCCGGTGAACCGCGACAACAGCCGCACCTCCCGTTTGGCGGTCTGCCCCCGGTCGGCGTGGATGCGCAGCACCGCTGCGGCCAGCTCGTTGCCGCCGGCGCCCGGGTCCGCTTCCAACTCGGCGGCCCCGTCGATCGCGCGCTCCACGGTCAACGTGCACAGCAACGGGTGGGTCCTGTTGAGGATGAGCCCGGCAAGCGGCATGCCTTCCTCGGAAAGCCGGTCGACGAAGAAGGTCGCCTCGCGCAGCGCGTCGGGCTCCGCCGCCGACACCACCACGAATTGCGTTCCGCGCCGCTTGAGCAGGTCGTAGGTCCGCTCAGCCTTCTCCCGGAATCCGCCGAAGGTCGAGTCCAGCGACTGCACGAAGTTGGCCGCGTCGGACAGCATCTGGGAGCCCACGATGGTCGAGACCGCCTTCATCGCCAGGCCCATCACGCCGGTGACCAGCTTGCCGATTCCCCGTCCGGGTCCGAGGAACAGCTTCCACATGCGGCTGTCCATGAAGCTGCCGAGCCGTTTGGGGGCATCGAGGAAGTCCAGCGCGTTGCGCGACGGTGGGGTGTCCACCACCACGAGATCCCAGCGGTCCTGGGCCAGCAGCTGACCGAGTTTCTCCATGGCCATGTACTCCTGCGTACCGGCCAGTGAGGTGGCGACGGTCTGATAGAAGGTGTTGTCCAGGATCGCCTGCGCACGTCCGGGCTCGGAGTACTCCAACACCATCTCGTCGAATGTGCGGCGCATGTCCAGCATCATCGCGTACAGCTCGCCTGCGACCTCCGAGCCCAACGGCACGCGCTGCGGCTCGTTGCCGAGTTCCTTGATGCCCAGCGCCTGGGCGAGTCGCTTGGCGGGGTCGATGGTCAGCACCACAACGCTGCGGCCGTATTCGGCGGCGCGTAGCGCCATCGCCGCCGCGGTGGTGGTCTTGCCCACCCCTCCGGCTCCGCAGCACACCACCACGCGATTGGATCTGTCGGACAGGATGGACTTCATGTCCAGCGTCGGAGGCGCCCCGCTCATCGGACACCTTGCCGGGCAAGGATTTCCGCCAACTCGTAGAGGCTGCCCAGGTCCACCCCGTCGGCGATCGTGGGCAAGTCCATCCGCGGCACGTGCAGCGCGTCCAGCTCCAGGGCGCTTTCCGAGCGGGCCCGAATCCGGCTGGCGTGTTCGATGGTCTCGGTCAGCAACCCGGCGAAGTCGGCGTCGTCAAGGGTGATACCGGCCGTCGAGAGTCCGGCCCGAACGGCGTCCGCGTCGACGTCGCCGTCGGCTGCCCGGGCCAGTGCGCCGGCGGGCAGGAACGGGGGGATGTTGCGGTTGACGATCACGCTGCCGATCGGCAGGTCGAGTTCCTCGAGTTCGGCGATGGCCTCGATGGTCTCCTGGATCGGCAGCGCCTCGAGCAGGGTGACCAGATGGATGGCGGTCTGCTCGGAGTGCAGCAGCCTCACCACACCCTCGGACTGGGCGTGCACCGGCCCGCCTTTCGCGATATCGGCCAGCGCCTTGGTCACGTCCAGGAACCGGGAGATGCGCCCGGTCGGGGGTGAGTCCACGACGATCGCGTCGTAGGCCGGCCGGCCGTCGGGCCCCAGCCGGACGGCGGCCTCCTTGATCTTGCCGGTCAGCAGGACGTCACGCAGTCCGGGTGCGATCGTGGTGGCGAACTCGATTGCACCGACCCGGCGCATCGCCCGGCCGGCGATCCCGAGGTTGTAGAACATCTCGAGGTATTCCAGGAACGCCGCCTCGAGTTCGATGGCGAGCGCGATGACGTGCCCCCCGGCGTCGGCGGTCGCAACCTTGACTTCCTGGTACGGCAGCGGGGGCACGTCGAAAAGCTGCGCAATTCCTTGGCGCCCTTCGACTTCCACCAGTAGCACCTTGCGCCCGCCGGCTGCCAGGGTCAGCGCCAGCGCGGCTGCAACCGTGGTCTTGCCGGTCCCGCCCTTACCGGTGACGAAATGCAATCGGGCCTTGGTCAGGCGGTCGGGCCAGCCGACCGCGGTGCCCTCGCTCTGCTTGGTCGCCACCACTGCATGCTATCCAAGTGCATGCTGTCCAAGCCCGTCGCCTGCCCCCGGACTCGGCGGGGAGGCTAGGCTTCCGCCATGAGTCAAGTGACCACGTGGGAGTACGCGACGGTGCCGTTGTTGACCCATGCGACCAAGCAGATCCTCGACCAGTGGGGAGCCGACGGCTGGGAACTGGTGTCGGTGCTGCAAGGACCGACGGGCGAACAGCACGTCGCCTACCTGAAGAGGCCGAAGTGAGCGCCACCCGGCGGCTCGCCGAGTTGGGCATCACCCTTCCCGCGGTCGCCGCACCGCTGGCCGCCTACGTGCCGGCGGTGCGCACCGGCAACCTGGTCTACACCTCCGGGCAGCTGCCGATGAAGGGTGGCAAGCCGACCCACTTCGGAAAGGTCGGTGCCGAAGTGAGCCCGGAGGACGGCAAGGCCGCGGCCCGCACCTGCGCCCTGAACGCGCTCGCCGCGATCGAGGCCCTCGTCGGCGTCGACTCGGTGGCCCGGGTGGTCAAGGTGGTCGGATTCGTCGCCTCCGCCCCGGACTTCACCGGACAGCCCGGAGTCGTCAACGGCGCCTCGGAACTGCTTGGTGAGGTGTTCGGCGATGCCGGCGCCCACGCCCGCTCGGCGGTCGGGGTCGCGGCGCTGCCGCTGGATGCCCCGGTCGAAGTCGAGCTCATCGTTGAAGTGGCCTAGCCGCCGGGCATCGCCGGGCGGCCGGTGACACACCCGGCCTACGGAGTCCTTCGGCCGGTCACCGAAACGGCCGCGGTGCTGGTGTGCGACAACCCCGGCCCGCTGACCCTGGAGGGCACCAACACCTGGGTGCTCAAGGCGCCGGGCAGTACCGAGTCGGTGATCGTCGACCCGGGCCCGGACGACCCCGGGCACATCGAGCGGCTGGCGGCGCTGGGCCGGGTCGCCCTCATCCTGATCAGCCATCGTCACGGCGACCACACCGAGGGCATCGACCGGCTGGTCGGCGCCACCGGTGCGACGGTGCGCTCGGTGGGCAGCGGATTCCTCCGCGGCCGCGGCGGCTATCTGCGCGACGGCGAGGTGATCGCTGCGGCAGGGCTGCGCATCACCGTGCTGGCCACCCCCGGCCACACCGCCGACTCGGTGAGCTTCGTCCTCGACGACGCGGTGCTGACCGCCGATACAGTGCTGGGCCGGGGCACCGCCGTCATCGACGCCGAGGACGGAAGCCTGCGGGACTATCTGGACTCGCTGCGGCGACTGCGCGGTCTGGGCCGGCGGACGGTCCTGCCCGGACACGGACCGGACCTCGACGATCTGGCCGCCGTCGCCGAGATGTATCTGGCCCACCGGCAGGACCGCCTCGAACAGGTACGTCAGGCCCTGCGGGTGCTGGGCGAGGATGCCTCGGCGCGGCAGGTGGTCGAACACGTCTACGCCGACGTGGACCGATCGCTGTGGGAGGCCGCCGAGTCATCGGTGCGCGCGCAGTTGGACTACCTGCGCGCCACCTGAGGACTGGGAGGGACTAACGCGCCCGGCGGGCCAGCCGCTCGGAGTCGCAGATCAGCACGCTCTTGCCCTCCAGGCGGATCCAGCCGCGGTGGGCGAAGTCGGCAAGGGCCTTGTTGACGGTCTCCCGGGACGCCCCGACCAGCTGGGCGATCTCCTCCTGGGTCAGGTAGTGGGTGACCCGCATGGCCCCGCCCTCCTGGGTGCCGAAGCGCTGGGCCAGCTGCAGCAGCTGCTTGGCCACCCGGCCCGGAACGTCGGTGAAGATCAGGTCGGCCAGGTTGTTGTTGGTGCGGCGCAGGCGGCGGGCCAGCACGCGCAGCAACTGCTCGGCGATCTCCGGACGGTCGGAGATCCAGGCCTTCAGCGCATCCCGGTCCATCGACACCGCCCGCACCTCGGTGATCGTGGTGGCGCTCGAGGTCCGCGGGCCGGGGTCGAAGATCGACAGCTCGCCGAACATGTCGGACGGACCCATGATCGTCAGCAGGTTCTCCCGGCCGTCGGGCGAGCGCCGGCCGATCTTCACCTTTCCGGCGGTGATGATGTAGAGCCGGTCGCCGGGCTCCCCCTCGGCGAAGACCATGTGGCCGCGGGGGAAGTCGACCGGTTGCAGTTGCTTGGTCAGCGCGGAAACAGCGGTCGGATCAACCCCCTGGAAGATTCCGGCCCTGGCCAGGATCTCGTCCACGTGGTCCCTCCCAGGTCATCGGGTGAATGAGTACGCGTCGATGGCCGAGACGTCCAGCTCATTGCTTAGGCAGTCTCGGCGATGTCCCAACGCTACACACGATTGGCTGCCGCTGATGGCTGAAACAGCGGATTGGGGCGGGTGGGGAGGCCCGGCTCGTCGATCAGCAGCATCGGGTCGAAGCGGCTTGCCGGCGTGGGGCCGGCCGCCTCGGCGGGGGCGTGCCGGACCGGCGTACTCCCGGCGATGGCGCGGGCGGTGGGTTCCACACACGCGGATATCCCGGCGCCGCCAGGCCGTGCGGCCTGCACCACGCCTTCCAGTCGCGGCAGCCCGAAGGGGAGAAAAAAAAGCAGCCCCGGGAACGCCCCCCCGCCCAACCCCGACAAAGCCGGGGAGTTAACC